>NZ_JACOPK010000002.1:0-353354 GCF_014288055.1 Agathobaculum hominis | reverse complement strand
TTGCATGTGTTAGGCACGCCGCCAGCGTTCATCCTGAGCCAGGATCAAACTCTCTAAAAATTGTATTAAGACGAAGTTTCCTTCGTTTTAACCGACTTTAGAGTCTGACGTGTCACTTTGTTTTAACTGGAGTTGTGACTTCCAGCGATTTACCAAGAGTAAAAAACTCTAGAAATTTCAGGTTCGCACTACAACCTTGTTCATATCGAACAAAATTTTAAGCACATCGTTGTTTAATTTACAAGGTACAATCTGCTGTTTTCAAGCATTTTTCAGAACTTTTCGAAGTTCTTAACTGCTTTTCAACAGCTTATTTATTATATCAGACTGTTTTTCATTTGTCAAGAACTTTTTTAAAACTTTTTTCGAAGTTTTTGAGGCAGATCTTTCAAAAATCAAACTTTTCTGACCGCCGTCTCTTTCGAAACAGCTTATTTATTATATCAAACCGAAATCCGTTTGTCAAGAACTTTTTTCGTTCTTTTCAAACCGCTTTTCAGTTCGACCGCCGCGCCTCTCAGCGACAGCCTTAATAGAATACCACAGCAGTCCCCCTCCTGTCAACAAAAATTTTCAGGTTTTTTCATATTTCTTAAAACTTGTCGTTTTCTGTTTCCTCTGTTATAATAAGTATAGAACGCTGCGCATCAAACCGCAGCGTTACTTATACTTACCATAATCATTCTAAAGAGGTGCTTCTCTTGCCGATAAAAATTCCCGACAGCCTGCCGGCGCGTGCGGTTCTCGAGAGCGAAAACATCTTCGTTATGACCGAACACCGCGCGACGACCCAGCGCATTCGTCCGCTCCGCATCGCCATTCTCAATCTGATGCCGCTCAAGATCGTGACCGAGACGCAGATCCTGCGCTGTCTGTCCAACACACCCATTCAGATCGAGGTCGACCTCATCCAGACCAAGACCTATCACTCCAAAAACACGCCCGAGGATCATCTCCTGACGTTCTACAAGACCTTTGACGACATTCGCGACCAGAAATACGACGGCTTTATCATCACCGGCGCACCGGTCGAGCTGATGCCGTTCGAGGAGGTCGAGTACTGGGACGAGCTGGTTGAAATCATGGAATGGACGAAAACGCACGTTCATTCCACGCTGCACATCTGCTGGGGCGCACAGGCCGGTCTGTACCACCATTACGGCATCCAGAAATATCTGCTGCCCGAGAAAATGTCCGGCATTTTCCGCCATCACGTTCTCTACCCGAAGGAGCCGCTCATGCGCGGCTTTGACGACGTGTTCTGTGCGCCGCACTCGCGCCACACCGAAGTCCGCGCCGACGACATCCGCAAGCATTCCGAACTGCGCCTGCTCGCAGAGTCCCACGAGGCCGGTGTTTATATCGTAGAGGCCGTCAACGGCCGGCAGATTTTTATACTCGGCCACGGCGAATACGACTCGGACACGCTGAAAAAGGAATACGAGCGCGACCTCGCGAAGGGTCTGAACCCTGATGTGCCTAAGCACTATTTCCGTAACGATGACCCGTCTGCGGACGTTCTCGTCACCTGGAAAGCGCACGCCCACCTTTTCTACACCAACTGGATCAACTACTACGTCTACCAGACCACTCCTTTCCAACTGGAAAAACTGTAATAAAAAGGCTCTGTTCTGCCGGTTTACACCGCGAACAGAGCCTTTTTTAATTCATTTTCGGGAACAGCTCCTGATCAATGACCGCATCGAGCGTCATGCCGGCATATGCGACCTGCGCGAGGCCGTCGATAAAGCGGGAGACTGCCGCGAGCAGCACGGAGATATTATCCGCCACAAACGGGATGATCTTGTCCAGCTCGAGAGAGCCGTCAACGAGCGTATTGTGCTTGAGGTAGATCTGGCCCGCCTGCTCATAAAAGCCGAATGCGCCGAGCGCACAGAAGCCGTTGCAATAGTCGCAGGCACGGTGCAGCTGCACCTTGTGCTCCTCGGGAGCGCCCTGAAAGAGCGTCACGAAGAATTGGAGCAGACCCATGTTTTCGTCCGGAAGCTGCATCGGGATAAAGCATGCCTCGATCACAACGTCCTTCGCGACCTTGCCCTGTCGCATCGCCTCGCAGCGGAGAATGGTCGGCGCGCCCTCCTGCTGCATGATCTCCGCACGGAAGCCGTTCTGGTTCAGTACGTCATTCATACAGCCTAAAATCTGATTTTGCTGTTCAGTTTTCATTTCTTTTCCCTTTCTTCCATTAACGCAGAATACAGGGTGGGCCAAGTTCAGCCCACCCTGTAATAAAGCGGAATTTTTACTTTACACCGATATCCGTGCGGTAATGCACCTTGTCAAAGTGGATCTTCTTCACATCGGCATAGGCTTTGCGGATAGCCTCATCGAGCGTGGGCGCAGTCGCAGTCACGCCGAGGACACGGCCGCCGTTCGTGACGAGCCTGCCGTCCTTGACAGCGGTGCCTGCGTGGAACACGAACGAATCGGTCACATCGTCCAGACCGGTGATCTCCTTGCCCTTCTCGTAAGCCTTCGGATAGCCGCCGGACGCCATGCAGACGCAGCACGCTGCGTTGTCCGCCCACTTGATGTCGATATCCTCGAGCTTTTCGTCGATGACCGCATTGAAAATATCGAACAGGTCGGTGTCCAGGCGGGACAGGACTGCCTGCGTCTCCGGGTCGCCGAAGCGGGCGTTGTACTCGATGACACGAGGGCCCTTCGGGGTCAGCATCAGACCGAAATACAGCACACCCTTGAACGGACGGCCCTCTTTTTCCATCGCAGCAACGGTCGGCTTGAAGATAGTCTCCATACACTCCGCCGCGATGTCGTCGGTATAGAAGCGGGACGGCGAGAAAGCGCCCATACCGCCGGTGTTCGGGCCTTCGTCATGGTCGTAGGCGCGCTTGTGATCCTGCGCAGACGGCATGGTCTTGAGGTGCTTGCCGTCCACGAACGCGAGAACAGAGACCTCGGGGCCGGTGAGGAACTCCTCGATGACGACGCGCGCACCGGCGCCGCCGAATGCACCGCCGTCGATTGCGTCCTTGACCGCCTCAATGGCTTCTTCCTCGGTCATGGCGACCGTAACACCCTTGCCGAGCGCAAGGCCATCCGCCTTGACAACGATCGGCGCGCCGTTCTTCTTGATGTACTCGATCGCGTCCGCCGAGTTCTCAAAAACAGCGTAGCCTGCGGTCGGGATATTGTATTTCTGCATCAGATCCTTGGCAAAGGACTTGCTGCCCTCGATGATGGCAGCGTTCTTGCGCGGACCGAAGGCGCGGATGCCAGCGGCCTCGAGCGCGTCAACCATGCCGAGCGCGAGCGGATCATCCGGCGCTACCATAACGAGATCCGGCTTGTTCTCCTTCGCGAACGCGACCATGCCGTCGATGTCGGTCGCCTTGATGGCAACGCACTCCGCCTCAGCGGCGATGCCGCCGTTGCCCGGGGCGCACCAGATATGGTCAACCTTGGGGCTTTTTTTCAATGTATGGACGATGGCGTGCTCACGGCCGCCGCCGCCGATAACCAAAACTTTCATTTATTGTTCCTCCGTTTGTAGGTATATGCGCTGTGCGCGGAACATTTCAACGATGAGTGCCACACCGCCGATGGAGATGAGGCTGTTCGCCAGTGTCCAGACGGTGTTGAACAGATAGTCGTTCAGCCAGCCGGGTGCGCTCACGAGCACGAGGATGTAGCCTGCGCTCCAGACTGCCAGCAGTGCCCATTCGGGCAGCGTGCTGTGCTCGATCTTCTGCATCTGCTCTTTCACGCCCAGCAGCAGCATACAGCCGGTGAGCAGCAGCGGCACAAGGCCGATGTAATACAGCGCGATGCGGAGTAGTCCCACCGGGATAACGGCCGGGCCGAGCACGAGCGAGAACACCATCTTGACATCGGCGGCAACGCTCGCGCGCATATACCAGCGCGACACACCTTGCAGCGACAGCGCACCGGCCGAAATGAGCCCGTATGCCAGCATTTGCAGCGCCCAGTTGTCCTTTGCGGCAAAGCTGAGCAGGAATCCGCCCGCCACAGCTAAATAGGCATAATACCCTTTGAGCAGTTTCATTAATGATGGAACAGGCGCATACCGGTGAACGCCATCGTGATGCCGTACTTGTTCGCGGTCTCGATCACGTTGTCGTCGCGGATGGAGCCGCCCGGCTGTACAATGTACTGAACGCCGGACTTGCGTGCGCGCTCTACGTTGTCACCAAACGGGAAGAACGCATCCGAGCCGACGGTAACGCCGGTGTTCTTCGCGATCCACGCCTTTTTCTCCTCTGCGGTGAGCACCTCAGGCTTTACCTTGAAGGTCTTCTGCCATACGCCCTCTGCGAGGACATCCTCGTACTCATCCGAGGTATAAACGTCGATGGCGTTGTCGCGGTCCGGGCGGCGGATGCCGTCAACGAACTGAAGGCCGAGCACCTTCGGATGCTGACGAATGAACCAGTTGTCCGCCTTGCTGCCCGCGAGACGGGTGCAGTGGATACGGCTCTGCTGACCCGCGCCGACACCGATGGTCATGCCGTCCTTGACGTAGCAGACCGAGTTGGACTGGGTGTACTTGAGCGTGATGAGCGCGAGGATCATGTCGTGCTTCGCGCTCTCCGGCAGATCCTTGTTCTCGGTAACGATGTTGTTCAGCAGGCTCTCGCTGATCTCGTAGTTGTTGTAGCCCTGCTCGAAGCGGATGCCGAAAATGTCGCGCTGCTCGATCGGCTTCGGCTCGTAGTCCGGGTCGATCTTGACCACGTTATAGCCGCCCTTGCGCTTGGTTTTCAGGATCTCGAGCGCTTCTGCGGTGAAATCCGGGGCGATGATGCCGTCGGAAACCTCGTGCGCAAGATAGGATGCGGTGTCCGCGTCGCAGATGTCGGACAGCGCCGCCCAGTCGCCGTAGGAGCACAGACGATCCGCGCCGCGTGCGCGGATGTAGGCGCAGGCAATGGGAGACAGCTCCTTGTCGGTATCGACAAAGTACATCTGCTTCTCAATATCGGTCAGCGGCTTTCCGAGCGCCGCGCCGGCCGGAGAAACGTGCTTGAAGGAGGCTGCTGCCGGCATGCCGGTCGCCTTCTTGAGCGCGCGGACGAGCTGCCACGAGTTGAAAGCGTCGCAGAAGTTGATATAACCCGGCTTGCCGTTGAGAACCTCGATGGGGAGCTCGCCCTCGGTCATGAAGATGCGGGCCGGCTTCTGGTTCGGGTTGCAGCCGTACTTTAAGGCTAATTCTTTCATAAATAGTCCTTTCTGCTCATCAGATCGCAGTTATTCTGCGTTCTTGTTGCGGATCTCCTGCTCATATTCGCCGGTCTCGAGGTCGACGTAGCGGACGAAGAGCGAGACCTTGTTCTGCTCGTTGAGGCTGTTCCAGAGCAGGTTGGTGAATTCCTTGATCGGCAGCTCGATGCGGATGCACTTCGGCTCGCCGCGGAACGGCGGCAGCGGATCGCCGTCGCACTGGTAGGTATGGATGAAGTGACCCAGACCGGCAACCGGCTTGTCATACTCGTAGAAAAAGCGCTTGTTCGCGGTGCGGTCCGAGGTGAAGTTCTTGAGGATGGACAGGCTGTAGGAGCCGTCCGGATTGACCACGCCCGAGATGCGGGAGGTGTAGTTGGGTGCATCCGGCTCAAACTGACGGGTGCGGAGCGCCTCAAAGTAGCTCTTGCCCTGCTTGAGGAAATCGACGATGGTGTCGGTCTGGTCACCGTTGGTCACGACGAGCGTGCCGTCATACAGGCGGACCGGATGATAGATGATCAGTGACGGGTCGACCATCTTGGACGGGTCGAACGCCTCGGTGCGGATGCCGTCCTCGGTCTCGGTGAACACGCGGTTGCGGCTGTTCTCCGAGCGGCCCATAATGAAATATGCGATCACATTTTTCTTATTGTCCGGCGTGCGGCCGAGAATGATGCCGCGGCCCGGATATGCATTGCTCATCAGCTCCTGGCCGATGTCAAAAACGTTCTTGCTCATAGCTGTCACTCCTGTCTTGTAACGATGGCGCCGCTGACCGAAAGTCTGCCGGCGCAGAAATCCGACACTGCCTGCGGCAGCAGGATCCATTCCGCATTCTGCATCACGCGCTTCTGAAGGCTCTCCGGGGTGTCTCCCGGCTCAACCTCGACGGCCTTCTGCGCGATGATCGCGCCGCCGTCTACGACCTCGCTGACGAAGTGCACGGTCGCGCCCGTGACCTTGACGCCCTTGGCGAGCGCCGCCTCATGCACGCGCAGGCCGTAAAATCCCTCGCCGCAGAACGACGGGATGAGCGACGGGTGGACATTGATGATGCGGTTTTCATACTTTGCACAAAAGCTGTCGGGCAGCACGGTCATAAAGCCCGCCAGGACGATAAGACCGATCTCCTTTTCGCGCAGCAGCGCGTCGAGCGCCTCGCCGTAGCGCTCCGCCGAGTCGTATTCCTTTCGGCGCAGCACGGCGGTCTCGATGCCTGCCTTCGCCGCCCGCTCGAGCGCGAAGGCGTTCGGATTGGACGAAACGACAAGACGGATGCCGCCGTTTTCGATCTTTCCTGCCGCCTCGGCGTCGATGAGCGCCTGAAGGTTGGTTCCGCCGCCCGAAACCAGAACTGCAATATTAGTCATTTGTATTCTCCAGAATTTTCGCACAGTCGTGCGCGTTTCGATGGGAAACGGGCGGCAAAGCGCCCGTTTTCTCCTGTTATACCAGCTCTACGCCCTTTTCTGCGCCGGCAGTGCACTCGCCGATGACGAACGCCGTCTCGCCCGCAGCGGAGATCGCTGCGACCGCACGGGAAACGTCCTCTGCTGCGACAGCCAGCACCAGACCTGCGCCCATGTTGAACGTATTGTACATATCGCGCTCCGGGATCTTGCCGGTCTTTGCGATCAGGTCGAATACCGGCGGAACCGGAACGGCCTTCTTCTCGATCTTCGCGACGATGCCCTCCGGCAGCATGCGCGGCACGTTCTCATAAAAGCCGCCGCCGGTGATGTGGCTGATGCCCTTGACGTCTACCTTGCCGATGAGCGACTGGATCGCCTTGACGTAGATCTTGGTCGGGGTCAGCAGCTCCTCGCCGAGGCTCTTGCCGAACTCATCGATATAGCGGCGGACCGACTTCTCGTTGATGCCGAGGGTCTTGCGCACGAGGGAATAGCCGTTGGAATGTACGCCCGAGGACGCAACGCCGATCAGCGCATCGCCCGGCTTGATGGTCGTGCCGTCGATCATCTTCTCCTTGTCGACCATGCCGACCGAGAAGCCGGCCATGTCGTACTCGTCTACCGGATAGAAGCCCGGCATCTCGGCGGTCTCGCCGCCGATCAGCGCGCAGCCTGCCTGACGGCAGCCCTCTGCGATGCCCGATACCATCTGCGCGATCTTTGCGGGCTGGTTTTTGCCGACTGCGATATAGTCGAGGAAGAACAGCGGCTGTGCACCGCAGCAGGCGATGTCGTTGACGCACATGGCAACGCAGTCGATGCCGACCGTGTCATGCTTGTCCATCAGGAACGCCAGCTTGAGCTTGGTGCCCACGCCGTCCGTGCCGGAAACCAGAATGGGGTCGGCCATGCCCTTGAACTCCGGGCGGAACAGACCGCCGAAGCCGCCGAGCGTACCCATAACGCCCTTGACGTAGGTGCTCTCGACCATCGGCTTCATCAGCTTGACTGCCTCGTAACCTGCGGTGACGTCTACACCGGCTGCCTTGTAGCTCTCAGAACGGCTCTCACTCATATTTACACACTCACTTTCCAGAAAGTCTTTACTCTTTGCTGCCGAGAGGGATTTCCATCTCGAACATGTTCTTCTCCGCCTCGTCCGGTACCGGGATGGGGTACTCGCCCGAGAAGCACGCATCGCAGAAGCCGAGCTTGCAGCCGACTGCGATCTTGCGGCAGGCCTCGAGCGACAGGAAGCCGAGCGAATCGACGCCGATGATCTCGCGCATCTCTTCTACCGTGCGGTTGTGCGCGAGCAGCTGGCTGCGCTCGGGGATGTCGGTGCCGAAGAAGCAGGGGTGGCGGAACGGGGGCGCAGAAATGCGCATATGGACCTCGGCCGCGCCTGCGTCGCGCAGCAGCTTGACCAGACGGCCGCAGGTCGTGCCGCGAACGATCGAGTCATCGACCATGATGACGCGCTTGCCCTCGATTGCGGTGCGCAGGGCGTTCAGCTTGAGACGCACCGAGCGCTCGCGCTTGTCCTGACCGGGTTGGATAAAGGTACGGGCGATATAGCGGTTCTTGATCAGGCCCACGCCGTACGGGATGCCCGAAAACTTCGCGTAGCCGATCGCCGCCGGGATGCCCGAGTCGGGCACGCCGATGACGACATCTGCGCCGACCGGATGCTCGATGGACAGATACTTGCCGGCCTCCTGACGGGCAAGCTCTACCGACGCGCCGTCGATGATCGAGTCCGGACGGGCGAAATAGATATACTCAAATACGCACGCAGAGGTCTTGCACTTGATGTCGCAGTGCATGCTGCGCAGCTTGCCGTTTTCAACGACACAGACCTCGCCCGGCTCCACGTCGCGGACGAACTTTGCGCCGAGCGCGTCGAGCGCGCAGGTCTCGGAGGCGAATACATAGCAGTCGCCGTCCAGCAGACCGATGCAGAGCGGACGGAAGCCGTGGGGGTCGCGCGCAGCGATCAGCTTGCGCGGGGACATGACCACGAGCGAATACGCGCCCTCGATGCGCTTCATGGTGCTCAGCACGGCCTCCTCGATGGAGGCGCACTTGAGGCGCTCCTTGACGATGGTGTAGACCAGGACCTCGGTATCGTTCGAGGAACGGAAAATGCCGCCGTCCAGCTCGATCTCGCGGCGCAGCTCACCCGCGTTTACGAGGTTGCCGTTGTGCGCAACGGCGAGGTTGCCCTTGACATGGGTGATGGAGATCGGCTGTGCATTCTCGCGGCGCGTGTCGCCGGTCGTAGAGTAGCGGACATGGCCGATCGCCATGGAACCCGGCATCCTGTCGAGCGTTTTCTGGTCGAAAACCGAGCTGACCAGACCAACGTCCTTATGGCAGTGGATCACGCCGTTTTTGTTGACGGCGATGCCGGCTGCCTCCTGACCGCGGTGCTGCAATGCGAACAGCGCGGTGTAGGCGTCGTGTGCGGCGGAGATTTCCTTGCCCTCGGGCGCCGCGATGCCGAATACGCCGCACTCCTCGTGTACCTTGTCAAACGGAGTGCTGCTCTGTCTTTTAATACGATATTTCATAGAATATTTAGCCTTTTCCTGTCCGTGCGCGCGGCTTACTTGCCCATGACGCGCTTCATGATCTCCTGATATGCCTCTTCGACACCGCCCAGATCGCGGCGGAAGCGGTCCTTGTCGAGCTTCTCCTTAGTGGTCTTGTCCCACAGGCGGCAGGTATCCGGGGAGATTTCGTCCGCCAGAACGATCTTGCCGTCGGCGGTCTTGCCGAACTCGAGCTTGAAGTCAACGAGGATAACGTTCAGCGAGTCGAAGTACTGCTTCATGACCTCGTTTACCTTGAACGCCATGGACTTGATGGTCTCGATCTCCTCGCGGGTCGCCGCCTTGAGCGCTACAGCGTGGTAAGCGTTCATCAGCGGATCGCCGAGGTCGTCGTTCTTGTAGGAGAACTCGATGGTCGGCTCGTCGAACACGATACCTTCCTCAACGCCGAAGCGCTTGGCGAAGGAACCGGCGGAAATGTTGCGGATGATGACCTCGAGCGGCACGATGGAGACCTTCTTGACCAGAGTCTCGCGCTCGGAGAGCTGCTCAACGAAATGCGTCGGCACGCCCTGCTTCTCCAGCAGCTGGAACATATGGTTGCTCATGACGTTGTTGATGACGCCCTTGCCGGCGATCGAGCCCTTCTTGAGGCCATTGAATGCGGTCGCGTCGTCCTTGTAGTCTACGATGACCAGATTCGGGTCGTCGGTCGCAAATACCTTCTTGGCCTTGCCTTCGTACAGCTGTTCTTTCTTTTCCATGTCCAATTCCTCCATTTTAATATATGTGTGTTAATTTGAAACTGCTCCGGGACCGGAAGCGCTGCTCCCGGTCAGCGTTTGCAGGTTGTACGCCGCGCCGTCAATGGAAGCGGCGGAGCGCCTTTACCTCGCCGGGGATACGGGTTACGCGAACTGTGCGCGAACCTTTTCGTCCTTTGCGGTCACTTCTGCTGCCATGTCGGCCTTGAAGGCCGTGAGTCTGGCTGCGAGAGCCTCATCCGACAGCGCGATCATCTGCGCCGCGAGGATGGCTGCGTTGTCCGCGCCGTCGATCGCGACCGTTGCGACCGGGATGCCCTTGGGCATCTGCACGATGGAAAGCAGGCTGTCCATGCCGCCCATCACGCTCGTCGCCATCGGAACGCCGATGACCGGGAGCGTGGTGTAGGCTGCGAGAACGCCGCCCAGATGCGCTGCCTTGCCTGCCGCCGCGATGATGACGCCGAAGCCCTCCGCCGCCGCATTCTTCGCAAGCTGCTCTGCGACAGCCGGGGTGCGGTGTGCCGAGCAGATGCGGACCTCGACGGGAATGTCGAAGGACTTCAGGCGATCGACGCATTTTTCCATCACCTTGAGATCGCTGTCCGAGCCCATGACGACCAGAACCTTTTTCATGTGATATTCCTCCTCAAAAACAAATTAGGACACGGAGATATACCCGTGTCCTAAAGATGCTCAATTAGCTGCACCGATGCCAAAAAAATTGCAGTAATCCCCGAAAACGCAGAACTGTGCGATTGCATCTCGCTTTAAGAATACGCTGCCGGTCATGTGCTGCACCTCTTTCCTGAAACTATCGGTGGTGTTACAACAATATTCTATCGAATTAAACCTTGCAATGCAAGGCTTTTACACGTTTTTTCTTTTCTTTGTGCAAATGCCCAAACTTACCCGTTACTTTTCCGGGCTTTCGTGCAGAACGCCCTTTTTATACAGGACGTCCTCCATCTGCCGGACGCGCTCGGTCCACGAGCACTGCTCGCCGTAGGCAAGGCGCTTTTCGACCTTTTCCGGTGCATTTTCGCACGCCGCCTCGTCGCACAGCGCGAGAAATTCGTCCGCATCATGCGCGATATACACCACATCCCTGAAATCCTCGACCTGAAGCGGCTCACGGGTCGAAACGACCGGCTTGCCGGTCGCGAGATACTCATAGAACTTGAGCGGCGAAACGTCCTTGGAAAGCGCGCCCGCCCGGAATACGTTCAGACAGACGTCCATCTGTGCGAGGTAGGCCGGCAGCTCGGGCTGCGGCACGAGTCCGTGGAACACGATATTTTTGTACTGCTTCAGATGCGACAGATCGACGCCGGGCAGCGTGCGGCCGATGAGGAAGATGGTCGCGTCCGGGCGCTCCTTCGCGAGCTTTTCGATGAGCGCGTAGTCGATGCACTCCTGCAGCATGCCGACAAAGCCGTAGACCGGGTGCCCCAGCTCCTTCATGTCCTCCGGACAGGAGAGCGCGTCCTTTTCGGTCTGCACGCGCGAGAAGATCTCGTAGGCCGCGCCGTTCGGGATCATTTTCGTGGTCGGGTTGATCTTTTCGAGCGTCTCCGCGAGACCGACCGCAGTCGCGAACACCTGATCCGCCGGCTTCGCAAGGTCGCGCTCCATGCCGTCCACGACCTCGGGCGTAATGTGGCCCTTGTAGGCGGAATGGCGGTCCACGCAGTCATAGACCAGACTGCTGTGCGGCACCTGCTCGACGATGTCGCAGGAGGACGGCGAATAGCACCACAGCACGGTCTCGTCTCCGAAGCCGTGCTCTCGCATCTTTCTGCGCACGAAAGCCGCCTGACGCTTCTGGTTGAGCCGGTTCACCCAGCGGAACTTGTTGAAGAACGGCAGCACGGGCGGCAGGGCATAGACCGTGATGTTCTCATGCCCCTCGACCTTTTCGCCGGGCTGCCTGTATTTACTGATATAGGCGGAGGCCTTTTTATCCTTGAGCGGCGCGATGATCGACACCGGAGGGTCGAAATACAGCACCTCGCTGTTCCGCAGCCGGCTCATGACGTTCTGCTTGCGCGTCGGCAGCGGATGATAGTTGGTTGTCGAAAGACAAACGACATGGTTTTTCATATCATAACCCCTTTTGGTTGTTTAAGCGCGAAGAAAACACAGACTGCCGGTCAGATATCAGTCCCCGGACAGACGGAGCAGCGCGGCTGCCCCCTTTACGTTTTCCTGTTCCCTGTCGCGCAGCATTTCCGCCGTGCGGTGTACCTCGCTGTCGAGCGCGCCCGAAACGCACTCGTCGATCAGGCGGCACAGCTCGTCCGCTCGGACGGACGAGAGCTGAAGGCAGGTCCGGCTGCCGATATACTTGAGGAAACCGTCCACCTTGATGTCGTAGCTCATGCCGACGACCGGCACGCCCTGCCCTGCCGAGAACATCAGCGAGTGCAGGCGAATGCCCACGACGGTTTTCATGCGCGCGAGAATGCCGATGGTCGTCTCGATCGGCTGGCGGATACGGACCGCGTGCCACGGGCAGTGCAGCAGCGCGCCCACGCGCTCGGCCGGCATGAGGTCGCTCGGGAACTCGATGGGCACGAACACCGGCGTGAGGCCGTGCTTTTCATAGGCATAGTCCGCCGCCGCCGCGATCTCGGGCAGCGCGTCGTCCAGTCCCTTCCAGTTGCGCAGGCCGAAGCCGATATAGCTCCCGTCCGGGTCGATGCCGCACTTTTCGAGCGCGAGATTGACGATCTCGTGCGGCGCTGGCGTCAGGATGATGGTCGGGTCGGCAGACACGCAGATATCCGGATGCACAACGCCCATTTCGCTCAGCAGCGCACGGGAATTGTCGTCGCGCAGCGTGATGCGGTCGACCGAGGCGTCGATGGTCTTTGCGGCCATTTTGCGGTTGGCCGCGCGGTTGATCGGGCCGATGCCGCAGCCGTACATCATGACCTTGCAGCCGCGCTTTTTCGCCGCGCGGAGCGTGTAGCAGTAATACCACAGCGAGCGCGTCGAGGTGACGTCCTGCATGAGCGAGCCGCCGCCGTTGATGTAGAGCGCGGCGCGGCGGAACTTCCGCAGCACGGAAAACACGTTGAATGTATAAACCGCGTTCGTGCGGTAGACCACACGGGTCTCGCGCGGGCGGCGCGACATGACCGTGATGGTGCGCAGCGGATCGAGCTCACGCATCTCCTGCACGATCGCCTCAAGAATGGCGTCGTCGCCCGCGTTGCCGCGTCCGTATGCGCCGCAGATGACGATGCTCTCGCGTTCGTCCTTCGGCCGGTGAAAGCGCGCGATGACATGGCGGTAGTTCGCCTCCTGCCGCTCACACATCTTGTCCTTGGAGAAATCCCGGGACGCCTTGGCGTAGAGCGCCTCCGCGAAGGTATGGCGGAGCGCCGCGTCGTTCGCGAGCCGCGCCATGTATTCCGCGAGCTTTTTGTCGTCTCCGACCGGGAAGATATAGCCGTTCTCGCCCGTGTCGATGAGCTCCGGCATGCCGCCGACGTCCGAGCAGATGGTCGCGCAGCCGGCGCACACGCCCTCGAGAATGGAGTACGGGAAGGTCTCGGACACCGAGGACAGCAGATTGATGTCCATCGCACGGAAAAACGGCATGACGGGCGAAACCCAGCCGCAGAACGTCACGCGCTCGCGCACGCCGAGCTGGTCGCACAGCTTTTTCAGCATATCCGCATCCTCGCCGTCGCCTGCGATGAACAGGCGCAGCTGCGGCGCGGTCTTGAGCGCCTCCGCGAAGCCGCGCACGGTCGTCGCGATGTCCTTGACGGCGGTCAGACGCGCCGCGATGCCGCAGAGCACATCCCCCTCCTCGATCTCCGCGCCGTAGGTCTCGCGGAGGTAGGCTGCACGGTCGAACTCGCCCTCCGGGCGGTTGAATTCCATGCCGTTGTAGATCTTTACGATGCGCTCCGGGTCAAAACCGCGCTCGATGAGCGTGCGCGCCATGCGGTCCGCGACCGGCTGATAGAAGTCGAGAAAGCGCAGCGCGATGGCGTTTGCCGTGCCGAGGGTGTGCTGCTTGAGCGGACTGCCGAGGTAGTCCAGACGGTAGTCCGAATGCACGGTCGTTATGATGGGGATGCGGCGGCTGCGCCGCACCATCGCGCCCATCAGGTTCGCGCGCCCGCCGTGGCAGTGGATGATGTCCGGCTTGAACTCGTCCACCAGATCGCGCATGGTCCGTGCCGCGCGGAACGGATTGTGCCGCTCGATGACGCGCACATCAATGCCCCGTTCTCTCGCCTCGTCCGCGAACGGACCGGCCCGGAACGAGATCAGCATGACGTCGTTTGTCCGGCTCAGTCCGGTTACGGTATTCATAATCTGGGTCTTGGCGCCGCCAACGTCGCCGCCGCCCATCACATGCATCACTCGCAAGTCTGTATCCTCCCAGCTGTATACGTTCAGATGATATCAGTATACCACACTGTCCGGCCAAATGCAAAGAAAAGGAGCCTTCCGCGCGGCCGTCGGCGCAAAGGCTCCCCTGATTTTCGCTGTTTACTTGTCCTTGAGCAGGGTGTTCAGCTCGTCCATAAAAGTATTGATATCCTTGAACTGACGGTAGACAGACGCAAAGCGCACATAGGCCACCTCGTCGACCGAGCGCAGCTGCTCCATGACCAGCTCGCCGATGGTCTTGCTCGAGACCTCGCTCTCGAGCGCACTGAATACGCGCTGCTCGACATTATCCACGATCTGCTCAAGCTGCATGAGCGAAACCGGACGTTTCTCGCACGCCTTGACCAGACCGCCGAGCAGCTTCTGCCGGTCATAGGGCTGCCGCGTGCCGTCGCGCTTGACGAGCATGAGCGGCATGCGTTCTACGGTTTCGTATGTGGTAAACCGCTTGAAACACTTGAGGCATTCGCGCCGGCGCCGGATGCTCGTTCCCTCATCGGTCGGTCGAGAATCAACAACCTTGCTGTCATCATGGCCGCAAAACGGACATTTCATTCGGCTCCACCCCTTCATGATACAATAACCTGTAATACTCTGCGGATATTATACCACCCGTTGTATCTCCATGTCAACAACTGCACTTCAATTTAGGGCAATACCGCATAATTGAACAAGAGTGATTTGCGAGTGAATTTTGCGTACTGACGAGGCACAGTTTTGCGGTAATACTTGATGTATTACCGTGAAACTGCAACAAAGTCAGGGCACAAAATTTCCGCAAAGCACCGCCGCTTTAATTGTGCGGTGTTGCCTTAGTATACAAGCATGCAAAAAGGACACCCGAAGGTGTCCTTTTTTTCATGATTAGATGCGCTTCTTGCGGAACTTCTTGCGGAATACGTTCCACAGGCTGCACGAGAGCAGTACCGAGGACCAGCCGCCTGCGAGGATACCGACGATCAGCGGCAGGGTGAACTGCTTGAGGGACGGTACGCCGAGGATGAATACCATGCCGATGGTGAACAGCGTGGTCAGCGTGGTGTTGATGGTACGGCCCATGGTCTGCCATACGCTGCGCTCTGCGACGGATGCGAAGTCCTCGCGGCGCGCGGTGCGCAGGTTCTCACGAACGCGGTCAAATACGATGATGGATGCGTTGATCGAGTAGCCGAGGATGGTCAGCGCCGCTGCGATGAAGTTGCTGTCGAGCGGAATCTGGAGCCATACATAAACGCTCAGCATGATCAGCAGGTCATGCATCAGGCAGCATACAGCCGCCATGCCGCTCGTCATTTCGAAGCGGAAGGTGATGTACAGCATCATGAGAACGATAGCGAGCACCGAGCAGATAACGGCGGAGCGCTGAAGGTCGGAGCCGATCGATGCGGATACGTCGTTGTTGTTCAGGATGTCGGTATCAGCCAGGCTGTACTTCTCGAGCATCTTGTCGATGACTGCGGCGCGCTGCTCGGAGGTGATGGAGGTCGAGCGGATGAGCACATCCTCGTTGCCGTCGCCGGAGGAGGTGACCGAGGAAGCGTCTACGCCGGTCGCGTCCTTGAACAGGCCGGAAACCTCGGTCTGAACGTCCTGCGTTACCTCGGTGTGCATATTGAACTCCATCTCGGTGCCGCCCGCGAAGTCAATGCTCAGGTTGAACAGGTTCTTGCCGAACGGCAGCAGGATGAGAGCGACAAGACCGGTAACGACGAGCAGTGCGGAGATGCCGCCGAAGATCTTGAAGTTCTTGAGGATCGCAAAGCGCTGCTTGCCTGCCTCGCGGTCGCGCAGGCCGTAAGCCTTCGGGTTGCGGATGCGGAAATCGACCATGCGGTTGAGCAGGAAGTGGGTAACGGTCAGCGCGGTAAACATGGAAACGATAACGCCGATGCCGAGCGTGGTGGCGAAGCCGACGATCGTACCGGTGCCGAGGAAGAACAGCACCGCACACGCGATCAGGGTGGTGATGTTGGAGTCAAGGATCGCGGTGAACGCACGCTTGAAGCCGGAGTCGATCGCGCTCTTGACGGTCTTGCCGTTCTTGAGCTCTTCCTTGACGCGCTCGAAGATGATGACGTTCGCGTCTACCGCCATGCCGATGGACAGGATAATGCCTGCGATGCCCGGCAGGGACAGGTTGACACGTACCAGGCTGAAGATCAGCGCCTCGATCACCATGTAGAAGCACAGAGCGATGGAAGCGACGAGACCCGGGATGCGGTAAACGATCAGCATGAACAGCATGACGAGCACGATGCCGATCGCGCCTGCGATCAGGCTGGTGCGCATTGCGTCAGCGCCGAGCTGCGGGCCGACCGAGCGGAGCTCTACCTGCTTGAGGGAGAACGGGATCTGGCCTGCGTTGATCAGGTCAGCCAGCTCGGATGCGCTGTCGCGGGTGAACGAGCCGGAGATGACGCAGCTGTCGCTGTCGATCTGAGAGGAAACGGACGGAGAGGAGATGACCTGGTTGTCCATGACGATGGCCATGATGTTGGTGCCGTCGGTGCGGGCCGCGATATTGCCGGTCGCCTCAGCGAACTTCTTCTGGCCCTCGGAGGTAAACTGCACCTGAACGTAGTGAACGTCGGTGACCTCGTTGCCGGTCGGACGGCCATAGCCGTAGGTTGCCTTCTTGATGTCCGAGCCGGTCAGCCATTCCTTGCCGTCAGCGTCGATAAAGGTCAGCTGTGCGGTGGTACCGAGGGTCTGGACAGCCTCCTCCGGGTTGGTGATCTGCGGGATCTCGACCGTTACACGGTTGTCGCCGGTCAGGGTGACGGTCGCCTCGGTGAAGCCCTTGTCGGTCAGGCGCTGACGGATGACCTTCTGAACCGAGTTCATGTCGTCCGCGAGATTGGCCTGATTATAGCCGTCCGGGATCTCTGCCTCGTAAACGATACGGGAGCCGCCTACCAGGTCAAGACCCAGACGGATGCCGTTGTCGGTGTCGAGGACGCTCGGGATGATCGCCTTGAGGGACGATGCAGCGGTGGTGTCGGCGGACTGCGCCGTATCAGCCGAACCGGTGGTGGTGTCGGCGGAAGTATCCGTGCTGTCGGATGCTGCCGCGTCAGACTGCGTGTCCGCAGAATCGGACTGGGTGGTCTCTGCATTCCGGAAGGGCATGGTCCAGCCGCCCGGAATGTACACTCCCGTTACCGCCGTAACGCCGAGAAAACAGATCAGCAGCAGTACAGCGATAAAGGAAACTACACTCTTTTTCAATGAAAGTGCCTCCTTAATGGTTTATTCGTAACTGAATAAGTATAGCGCAAAAGCGCAGAAAAGTCAATCACACAGTCGTGCATCCGAGACGGTTTTCCGCCCCGGATGCTGCGGGTTTTACAGATTGATCTCTACCTTGATCTCCTCGCCGGTCAGATAGGGCGCGATCGCCGGGCGAACGCACTCGGAAAGGAACTCATCGACCTGCGACGGGCAGCGGCCGATGTAGGCGGACGGGTCGAGGTGCTCGAGGATCTGCTCGCGCGTCATGCCGAACATCGGGTCGCCTGCGATACGGTCGACCATATCGTTCTCGAGTCCCTCCTCCTTGATGCGCTTGCCGGCCGCCATGGAGTGCTCGCGGATGCGCTCATGCAGCTCCTGACGGTTGCCGCCGCGCTTTACCGCGTCCATCATGATGTTCTCGGTGGCCATGAAGGGCAGCTCGTTCATCACATGCGCCTCGATGACCTTGGGGTAAACGACAAGGCCGGAAACGACGTTGATCATAATGCCGAGGATAGCGTCGACCGCGAGGAACGCTTCGGGAACCGAGATGCGCTTGTTCGCGGAGTCGTCGAGCGTGCGCTCGAACCACTGGGTCGCGGAGGTGAACGCCGGGTTAAGGCTGTCGGTGATAACGTAGCGCGCGAGTGCGCAGATACGCTCGGAGCGCATCGGATTGCGCTTGTACGGCATGGCAGAGGAACCGATCTGGTTCTTCTCGAACGGCTCCTCGACCTCCTTGAGGTGCTGGAGCAGGCGCAGGTCGGTCGCGAACTTGGACGCGGACTCCGCGATGCCGGCGAGGGTCGCGAGGGTCTGCGCGTCGATCTTGCGCGAGTAGGTCTGGCCGGAAACCGGAACGACGCCCGCGAAGCCGAAATCGTCCGCAATGCGCTTCTCGAGCTCCTTGACCTTGCTCTCGTCGCCGTCGAACAGCTCCATGAAGGAGGCCTGCGTGCCGGTCGTGCCCTTGCTGCCGAGCATGCGCAGGTTCTCGATGCGGTATTCGACCTCACCGAGGTCCATCAGCAGCTCGTTCATCCAGAGCGTCGCGCGCTTGCCGACGGTGGTCAGCTGCGCCGGCTGGAAGTGGGTGAAGCCGAGGGTCGGCTGCGCCTTGTGCGCGTCGGCGAACTGCGCGAGCTTGTCCAGAACGGTCGCGAGCTTTTTGCGCACGAGCAGCAGACCCTCGCGGATCTGAATGATGTCGGTGTTGTCGCCGACATACGCGCTCGTCGCACCGAGGTGGATGATGCCTGCGGCCTTGGGCGCGACCTTGCCGAAGGTGTAAACGTGTGCCATAACGTCATGGCGCACCTCCTTCTCGCGCTGACGGGCCACATCATAGTCGATATCGGTGATGTGCGCCTCCATCTCGTCCACCTGTTCCTGGGTGATGGGCAGGCCGAGCGCCATCTCAGCCTTTGCCAACGATACCCACAGGCGGCGCCAGGTCGAGAATTTCATGTCCGAGGAGAAGTTATACAGCATCTCCTTCGAGGCATAGCGCGAAGAAAGCGGGCTTTCGTACACGTTGTTCATGTCTTTTTTCGTCCTTTCCGGTGTAGTTTACTGATTATTCGAGCAAAACAACAGCCTTGTGGCAGTCTGCTTTCAGTTTACCACTTTATCGGTCGATTTTCAAGATTAACCGCCCTTCTTTGCGCTATCTTGTAGCAATAAACAAAGAAACGCCTATACTGTCGAAAAACTTCGTTTTTCCGACAATATGTGTTCTGACTTCGCAGAACACGAGTCGTCCGAAAGTTCCCATGCAGAAACTTTCTCCCTACAGAAGTATCAAAACCGAGGTACACGCCCCCGGTTGCTCTCATTGAATATTTTAAGGATAGAGGCCTGCGGGCTTATGAAATCGCATAGCGATTTCTATTTTATGCGCGCTGACGCGCGGCTGCTGTGCTCTTATAAAGAAACGAAAGCGGCACTCCTTCCGGAGTGCCGCAACAGCATCCTAAATTTTTAGGCGTTCTTGATAAATACTTCCAGACGGTCGAGGCCCTTGTCGATCTCGGTCAGCGAGGTCGCATAGCTCCAGCGGACAAAGCCCGGAGCCGCAAACGCGGTGCACGGTACGGTCGCAACCAGGCCCTTTTCCAGGAACAGCTGCGAAAAGTCCTCGGCGGACTCGATGACCTTGCCGTACATGGTCTTGCCGATAAAGCCGGTCATGTTCATCATGACATAGAACGCGCCCTCCGGCTTGATGCAGGAAACGCCTTCGATCCTGTTCATGCGCTCGACAAGATGGTCGCGGCGCTTCTCGAACGCTTCCTTCATGACCTGCATATCCTCCTGCGGGCCGGTCAGCGCAGTGATGGCCGCGTGCTGAGAGATGGTGCTCGGCGCAGAGGTGGAGTGGCTGAGGTAGTTCGCCATGACCTTGGCCAGCGCGGGGTTGGAGGCCGAATAGCCGATACGCCAGCCGGTCATTGCATAGCTCTTGGATACGCCGTTGACCAGAATGGTGCGGTTTTTCGCGTCCTCACTCAGCGAAGCAAAGGAAACGAACTCGTTGTTGTCGTATACGAGGTTGCAGTAGATCTCGTCCGCGATAACGTAAACGTTGCGGCGGCAGCAGACCTCTGCGATCGCCTCCAGCTCCGCGCGGGTGTAGACCATGCCGGTCGGGTTGGAGGGAGAATTGAGCATGAATACCTTGGTGTTGTCCGTGATGGCGGCGTCAAGCTGCTCTGCGGTGATCTTGAAGTCCGCCTCCTCGGTCGCCGCGACGATGACCGGGACCGCGCCCGCCTGCTTGACCATCTCGGAATAGCTGACCCAGTACGGCGCCGCGATAACGACCTCATCGCCCGGGTTGCACAGCGCCATCAGCGCGATATAGACCGAGTGCTTTGCGCCGGAGGCAACGACGATCTGCGTCGGCTCATAGTCCAGACCGCAGTCCTCCTTCAGACGGTAGCACGCCGCCTTGCGCAGATCCATCAGGCCTGCGGCCGGGGTGTACTTGGTCTGGTTGTTCTCAATAGCCTCGATACCGGCCTGCTTGATGTGCTCCGGGGTCGGGAAATCCGGCTCGCCGGCACCAAAGCCGACAACATCCTTGCCTTCTGCCTTCATCTGCTTGAACAGCGAGTCGATGGCGAGCGTCGTAGACGCCTGTACACCCGCTGCAATTCTGGAAATCGGTTTCAATGCCACTGCTCAGCACTCCCTTATGTCTCTCAAGAAAAATTGTCTTTTGTATTTTTTATTATATGCTTCCCATTGTGATTTTGCAAGTCTGCGCTGCAAAAACTGCAAAAATATTCAGATAGAAAAAACCGCCCTGAGGGCGGTTTTGTTTGTGGAAACAGTCTAAATTCAGGGGCGGCGCGCAGGGTCATGCGCAAAGATGATGAGCGCCGCACCTTTTTCGATCGTCACGGCAAAGCTGCTGCCGGGCGCCGCTTCGTTTGAGATCGAAACCATGCCGGCGCGCGTGACCCGTCCGTTTTCGAGCGGATACTTTGCATTTTCAATCGTAACGCCCGTCAGCACCGCGTCCAGAGGCACAATGGAGAAATACCTGTAAGCTGACGGCATTATGAATTTTTCCCGTCCTCCCTCATGCAAAACGATGCGGTTGCAGCTGTCGAGGATGGTCAGTCGCCCTCCCATCTCTCGCGCCTCCTCGAGCAGCGAGAGATTTGCGAGCATATGGTCGATGCGTCCGCCGGTCGCGCAGACGAGCGTTGCCTCGCGGCAGCCGCGGCGGAACACCTCGCGCAGACAAGACTGCGTGTCGGTGTCGTCCTTCTCCGGCTTCAGGCGGATGACCTCGTCTCCCTCGGTCTCGGGCATGGAGTCGCAGTCCGAGATCATGAAGTCCGGGTGCAGGCCGAGCGCGCGCGCATGGCGCAGACCGCCGTCAGCGCAGGCAATGAGCGCGTCCGGATGCTCCCCGAGGAACGCGCGGATGTAACTGTAGTCTGTTTCGGGCGCGGCTGCAAAGATCAGCGCGTGCCGCCCTTCGTAAGCTCCCATTCCTTCAGATCCTTTACGCTTTCATAGAGTTTGACATAGCTTTCGTGGCGCGTTTTCGCGATCTCGCCGTTTTCGACCGCCGCAAGGATGGCGCAGCCCTTTTCCTTGACATGGGCGCAGCCGGTGAATCTGCACTGGCCGAGATAGGGCGCGAACTCCGGAAAGGCGTATTCCAGATCGCGCGCCAGCACGAGATCCATCTGCTCGGTCTCGAACGAGGAAAAGCCCGGCGTGTCCGCGATATAGCCGCCGCCCTCGATGGGGTGCAGCTCGACATGGCGCGTGGTGTGGCGGCCGCGGCCGATGCGGTCGGAGATCGCGCCGACCTCCGCGCCGAACGAGCTGTCGAGACGGTTGAGCACGCTCGACTTGCCGACGCCCGAGTTGCCTGCGAAGGCGGAGACCTTTCCGCAGATGCGCTCGCGCAGCGCGTCGATGCCCTCGCCCGTCCGCGCGCTCACGCGCAGCACCTCGATGCCGCTCTTCCGGTAGGTCTCATACAGCTCGTCGCCCGCGTCCGCGTCGGTCTTGTTGATCACGACGAGCGGCGTGATCTCCTTGTGTACCGCGATGGCCGTCACCTTGTCGATGAGAAACGGGTCGGTCACGGGAGGCGCGGCGCTCGCGACCGCTACAACAAGGTCGAGGTTCGCGACCGCCGGACGGATGAGGCTGTTTCTGCGCGGCGCGATGCTCATGAGATAGCCCGTCCCGTCCGGCTGCACCTCAAGCTGAACGCGGTCGCCCACGATGGGTTTTCCAACGGTCTTGCGGAATTTTCCGCGCGCCTTGCACTCGATCAGCCCTTCCGGCGTATCCACATAATAAAATCCGCCGATGCCCTTGAGAATAATGCCTTCGGTCAAAAATACGCTTCCTTTCCTCATTCTGCAAGGGACGCAGCCGCGCAGTGTGCGGTGCGTCCCTTTGTGTCGTTTAATTGAAACTGTACGTCTGCGTCGTGGACGAGCCGTCTACGCTCACCGTGACCTCATGGTCGCCGGCCGTAGACTGCACGGTGACGGCGATGCTGCCCTGACTGGTGGACGGAGTGTCGTCATACTGAATGACGCCGTCTACATAGATCACGACATGGGCGGTATCCGCGCTGTCGGGCAGCGCCACCGGAATGGTCGCGCTTCCTTCCGCCGGTGTGGGCGGAAGTTTGCCCGGCGTGTCGTCCTCGCTCGAACCGGTGTTGCCGCCGGTCGTGCTGCTGTCCGGCTTCTGCTCGTCGGCCTTTTTGCCCTTGGAGATCTGGATATTGACCGTCGTGCCCTGATTTACCGAGCTGTTCGCGTCGATCGACTGCCATACGACCGTGCCCTCCGGCTTGTCGCTCTCGACCTGATCGACCGAGCCGAGGCTCAGGCCGCGCTCGGACAGCGCACGCTGCGCCGCCTCCTGCGTCATGCCGGTCAGGCTCGGCACATCGGCAGATTTCTGCTCCTTGCCGAGGCTGATATAGACCGTCAGCGTCTCGCCGCGCGCCAGCTCCGTGCCGGCCTCGGGGTCGGTACGGATGACCTTGCCCTCCTCGACATCGTCGCTGTATTCCTTTTCTTCCTTGAGCTCGATGCCGTGCGCTTCAAGCGATGCCGCGACATAATCGAGCGACTTTCCGGTAAAGTCGACCACCTTGTAGGTATCCTTGACGTTGTCACCGCCGGCCGAGACCGTGACGGTGATGACCGAGCCCTTGATGGCCTGCTGGTCCTCGCCGGGGTCCTGGTCAAGGATCTCTCCGGCCGGACGGTCGGACTCCTGCCGCGAGGGCGCTTCCTTGATCTCGAAGTTGTTCATGACCTCGGAATCGGCGTAAACGTCGTCGATCGTGCGGCCGATGAGGTCGGGAACGTCGATCTTCGCGGATTTGCCGCTGCCGGTGAACATGAGCACCGCAACGACGAGCAGCGAGATGGCCGCGACGACCGCGACGGCCATGCCGGCCGCCATCGCCGGGCGCTCGCTCAGCTTTTCGAAGAAATCCGACGACTCCCGCTCGCGCACAGAGGTGCGGCGGCGCGCCGGAGCCTCCCGGCGTGCGCTGTGCGGTTCACTGCGGCGGCGCGGTGCCGCCGGGATGGCGGCCGTATCCTCTGCTGCCGCATGACGGGCCGCGCGCTGCACCTCCCGTCCGATGACCTGCGTCTCGCCCGAGCTGTCGTCCGAGGCGGTATAATAGAACTGCGTGTCCGGGTCCTCGCGCACGCGCGCAAGGTCGGCGCACAGCTCGTCCGCCGAAGCATAGCGTCTGCTGATGTTCGCGCACATCGCGTGCATGACGATGGCGTCCAGGCCCTTCGGGATGTCCGGGACCAGCTCGCTCGGCATCGGCGGCACGGCGTTGATATGCTGCATGACGATCTGGAGCGCGGTCTCGCCCTCGAACGGGAGCCTGCCGGTCAGCATCTCGTACATGACCACGCCGAGCGAATAAATATCCGTCCGGTAGTCGATCTTGCTGCCCTTGGCCTGCTCGGGCGAGATATAGTGCACCGAGCCGATGGCCTCCTGCACCACGCGCGTCTCCTGCGTCGTCGCGAAGGACGCGATGCCGAAATCGGTCAGCTTCGCGGTGCCGTCGCGCAGGATGATGACGTTCTGCGGCTTGATGTCCTGATGGATGATGCCGCGCGAATGCGCATGAACGAGGGCGCTTGAGATCTGTTCTGCGAAGAAAATACTCTCCTGCCACGACAGGCGGCCCTTCTGCTGCAAATATTCCTTAAGGGTCACGCCCTCGATGAGCTCCATCACGATATAATCCGTGCCGTCCTCGTTTCCGACGTCATAGACCGAAACGATATTGTGATGGCTGAGCTTGGCGACAGCACGGGACTCGATGGCGAAGCGCTTGCGGATGTCGGGGTCCTTGGCGAACTCCTCCTTGAGGATCTTGATCGCCACATATCGTCCGAGTATGGTATCGCGCGCGCGGTAGACTACCGCCATGCCGCCGACGCCGACCACATCGATCAGCTCATAGCGGCCGCCGAGCAGCCTGCCGATATACTTGTCGTTTTCCATGAGGATCACGCCTCCTGTTTCGCGCCGCAGGTAAACAGCGCGACCGTAATATTATCGCGGCCGCCGCCCTCGAGCGCGAGGGTCAGCAGCTCCCGGCCCTTATCTTCGAGCGTGCCTGCGCCCGCAAGCACCTCGGCGATCTTCCCGTCCTCGACCATGCCGGTCAGGCCGTCCGAGCAGAGCAGAAGGATGTCGCCGTCCGCGAGCGTCTGCTCGAACAGGTCGCCATCCACCGTCGCATCCACGCCGACCGCCCGGGTGATCAGATTTTTCTGCGGATGGGAGCGCGCATCGGCTTCGCTGATGCGGCCGAGGCGGCGCATTTCCTCAACGTAGGAATGATCCTCGCTGATCTGGCGCAGCGTTCCGCCGCTCATGATGTACGCGCGGCTGTCGCCGACGTTCATGATGCTCGCGTCCCTGCCCTGCACGAAGGCGCTGACGAGCGTCGTGCCCATGCCGCGGAACTCGGGCTGGCGGCCGGCGAGACCGAACACGGTGTCGTTCGCCCGGTCGAGCGCGCGCCGCAGCGTCTCGTGGCGCGTCATCTCGTCCGCACCGGTCTCGAGCGCCGGCTTTGCCTCCTCGACAAAACACTCCGCCGCAAAGCGGCTCGCGACGTTGCCTGCGTTCGCGCCGCCCATGCCGTCGCACACGAGGACGAGCGCGCTGTCCCTGTCCGGGCACGCTTCGATTCGGTAAATATCCTGATTGGTCGGACGCACGCGCCCCTTATCGGTAATTCCGAAGTATTCCATTGCCTTCTGCCTCCTCAGACACAGGTTATCCTTGCTCCTTCATCTCGCGCCGGCGAAGCTGACCGCAGGCTGCGTCGATGTCCGGGCCGAGCTTTCTGCGCACGGTCGCGGTCACGCCGCGCTTTTCGAGCGCCTGCTGAAAGCGGCGCACGGTCTCCGGCTTCGAGGGCAAGAGCGGACTTTCCTCCACCTCGTTGAGCGGGATGAGGTTGACATGGCCCGGCCGGCCGCGGAGCAGCTTCGCGAGCTTTTCCGCCTGCCACGGCCGGTCGGTCTTGTCCCGTGCCATCATGTACTCGTAGGAAATCCGGCGGCCTGTGGTATCGAAGTAATACCGGCACGCCTGCATCAGCCGTTCCACGGGATAGGCGTCGTTGACCGGCATGATGGACGAACGGGTCTCGTCGTCCGGCGCGTGCAGCGATACCGAAAGCGTGATCTGAAGCTTTTCCTTTGCCAGTGTCTCTATTTTATCAGCAATTCCGCTCGTTGACAAGGATATATGCCGCTGTCCGATGTTAATTCCCTCCGGGCAGCTGACAAGGTGCAGGAATTTCAGCACGTTGTCGTAGTTGTCGAGCGGCTCGCCCGTGCCCATCAGCACGATATTCGAGACTTTTTCGCCGCTGTCCTTCTGCATGAACAGGATCTCGTCCAGGATCTCACCGGCGGAAAGATTGCGCTTTTTGCCGTTCAGGCCGGACGCGCAGAATTTGCAGCCCATGCGGCAGCCGACCTGCGTCGAGACGCAGACCGAAACGCCGTGCTCGTAGTGCATGAGGACGGACTCCACGCAGTCGCCGTCGCGCATGCGCCACAGATACTTTACCGTGCCGTCGACCCTGCTGACCTGCTTGCGCGCGACCTCGGGAACGGTCAGGATGAAGTTCTCCGCGAGCCGCGCGCGCAGCTCCTTGGAGAGATTGCTCATCTCGTCGAAGGACTGAACTCCCTCGTGCAGCCACTTGAAGATCTGTCCTGCGCGGAACGGCTTTTCCCCCATGTCCTTCAAAGCCGATTTTAATTCATCTATCGTTAAACATTTGATTTCTGTCATGGCTCTTTCAATTTCCAATCCGTTTTAATTTCGCAATAAAGAACCCGTCCGTGTCGTGCTCAGGCGGCAGGAGCGTCACCATGCCGTCCTCCCGCCCGCCGCAGACCGGATGCGACCACGGCGCGGGCGCGAACTCCGGATGCGCCGCAAGAAAGGCGCGCACAACGTCCTCATTCTCGCGCCGCAGGATAGTGCAGGTCGAGTAGACGAGCGTACCGCCCTTTTTGACGTACCTCGCGCAGTTTTCCAGAATGGCGCGCTGCAGGGCAGGCAGCTTTGCGATCTCGTCCGGGTCCTTGTAGCGCGTTTCCGGCTTTTTGCGGATGATGCCGAGGCCCGAGCACGGCACGTCGCACAGCACGGTATCCGCGCTCTCCGCCCACTCCGCGCGGAACGCGGAGGCGTCCTGAAGCTCGGTGCGGATGTTCGGCAGACCGAGACGCGCGGCGCCCTCCTGAATGCGCTTCAGCTTGTGCTCGTAGATGTCGCACGAGGTCAGGCTGCCCTTCCCCTGCATTTTCTCCGCCATGGCGAAGCTCTTGCCGCCGGGGGCGGCGCAGCAGTCGAGGACGGCCGTGCCCGGCTTCGGGTCGGCGACGAACGCCGCGAGCGCACTCGCCGCGTCCTGCACGGTGATGCGTCCCTCGCGGAACGCCTCGGTCGCGGCCGCGTCGCCGCCCGTGCACAGCAGGATGTCCGCGAACGCGCGGTGCGGCGTGACCGTCATCCCGGCGCGCTCGAGCTCGGCCTTCGCCTCGTCCGGCGTGGTCTTCATCCTGTTGACGCGCACCGAGACCGGCGTGTCAGCGTTGTCCGCCTGACAGATGCGCTCGGTCAGCTTCTGACCGAACTGCTCGGAGAGCAGGCGCACGAGCCATTCAGGATGGCTGTACCGGAGCGCGTAGTAGCTTTCCTTGTCCGGGCAGTCGAGCCGCGGCAGCGCGTTCTTTTCGACCGCCTCCGCCGCTTTTCGCATGACGGCGTTGGCGAAGGATACGGTGCGGTCGTTCGCGTGGCAGTAGTGCCGCACGAGCGAGACCGTCTCCGCAACCGCCGCGTGCGCCGGGATCTTGTCCATCAGAATGAGCTGATACAGTCCCATGCGCAGACACGCAAGCACGCGCGGCGCGATCTTTTTAAGCCGCAGAGAGGAAAAGCTGCGCAGATACCAGTCGAGCAGCAGCTCGTTCTGCACCGTGCCGTAGGTCAGACGCGCGGCAAGCGCAGCGTCCCGGCCGTCCAGACCGGCGCGGGAGAGATAATGATGCAGCGCGCCGTCCGACCACGCGCCCTCCTCCGCCATGGAAAACAGCGAAAAAGCGGCGACCTCGCGCGGCGTTTTGGGTCTTTTATCGATCATCGCGGTTTCTTCCTCCGAAAATGAGCAGCAGTCGGAGCAGCTGCGCGAGCGATACCGCAAGCGCCGCCACATAGGTCATCGCAGCCGCCGTCAGCGTTTTTTTCGCCATGCCGTACTCGTCCTCATCGAGCATATGCGTCTGTCCGATCGCCGCGAGTGCGCGGCGCGAGGCGTTGATCTCGACCGGCAGCGTCACGAGCTGGAACACGGTCGAAAGTGCGAACGCGATGATGCCGACCTTGATGAGCACGCCGAAGTTCAGCACGAGACCCATCAGAATGAGCGGCATGGCGGCGGTCGCGCCGACCTGCGTCAGCGGAACGATGGCGTTGCGCAGGCGGATGGGCGAATAGCCGACCGCATACTGCACCGCATGGCCCGCCTCATGCGCGGCCACGCCGATGGACGCGACCGAGGTGGACTGATAGACCGACGCGGACAGGCGGATCGTGTTCGTCCGCGGATCAAAATGGTCGGTCAGCTTTCCGGCGACATATTCGATGCTGACGCCCGTCACGCCGTTCGCACGCAGCACGGCCTGAGCCGCCTGCGCGCCGGTCAGCCCCCGGCGGCTCATGACGCGCGAGTAGCGGTTGAACGTGCCGTTGACCTGCGACTGCGCCCAGAACGCGAACAGCACGCACGGCAGTACCAGCACGATATAGTACATATCAATTCCGTAATAACCCATATACGGCATGGAAAAACCTCCCTTGATTGCTGGGATTACTCGCCCAGTCTGCTGCCCTTTTCGACGGCATGGCCGCGCAGGAAATCGGTCGCCTTCATGCGTTTGCCGCCGACGAGCTGAATTTCGGTCAGCGTCAGCGCGCCCTCGCCGCAGGCGACCGTCAGACCCTTTTTCGGGTCGGCCTCGAGCACCGTGCCCGGCTCGCCGCAGCCGTCCGCCGGCTCAGCGGCGTAGACCTTGAGGCGTTCGCCTGCAAGGCTGGTCAGTGCGATCGGCCACGGATTGAGGCCGCGCACCAGACAGTCGAGCTCGCGCGCGGACTTCGACCAGTCAATGACCGCCATCTTCTTGTCGAGCATATGCGCGTAGCAGCTCTCCGCGTCGTTCTGCGGACGCGGTGTGATCTCATCCAGTCTGACGAGCGTTTCGGTCAAAAGTTCCGCGCCCGACTGCGCAAGGCGGTCGAACAGCTCGCCGGCAGTCTCGCGTGCGCCGACCGGCGTCTCGCTCGTCAGCAGCATATCGCCGGTGTCCAGCCCCTCCGCCATCAGCATGGTGGTAACGCCGGCCTTCTCGTCGCCTGCGATGACCGCCCACTGAATCGGCGCCGCGCCGCGCCAGCGCGGCAGGAGCGAGCCGTGGACGTTGATGCAGCCGCGCGGCGGAATGTCGAGCACAGCCTTCGGCAGCAGCTTGCCGTAGGCGACGACGATGATGACCTCGGGAGCAAGCTCGCGCAGACGCGCCTGCTCCTCCTCTTTTTTGAGCGTATCCGGCTGAAAGACCGGGATGCCGTGCGCGAGGGCAAGCTCCTTGACCGGCGGCGCGGTCAGAATCTGCTTGCGGCCCTGCGGCTTGTCCGGCTGCGTGTAGACCGCCGCGACCTCATGTCCGGCGTCCAGAAGCGCCTGAAGGCTCGGTACGGCGAAATCCGGCGTACCCATGAAAACGATCCGCATTACTCTTCCTCACCGTCCTGCATCTGCTCGACATCGACATATTCCTCGACCTTTTCGATGAACAGGTGGCCGTCAAGGTGCTCGGTCTCGTGGCAGAAGCACTGTGCGACGATGCCCTCGCCCTCGCGCTCGAACCAGTTGCCGAAGCGGTCCTGTGCGCGGATCTTCGCCCATGTCGGACGGGTCACATAGCCGTAAACGCCCGGAACAGACAGGCAGCCCTCTACGACGCGCTCCGCGCCGCGCTGCTCGATGACCTCGGGGTTGACCAGCTCGACCATCTCCTCCGGGTCCTTGTTGACGTCGAGGAGCACGACGACGCGGCGCAGGATGCCGACCTGCGGGGCGGCAAGGCCGACGCCGCCCGAGTTTTCCAGCGTCTCGCGCATATCGTCGATCAGTACATGCAGGCGGTCGTCGAACTTTTCGACCGGACGGCAGTGCTTTGCCAGCTGTTCGTCGCCCTTGGTAAGAATTTTGCGAAGTGCCATGATTATTTATCCTCCAAATTCAGCTTTTCTGTGTAAATATTGAGTGTTTTCTGTATAATGTCCCCGTCAAGCTCGGGAAACGGAACGACCGGCTTCGGCTCGCCCCCGCCCACGTGCTTTTCAAACCACGCGACGTCGTGCCATGCGCCGAACTTCCAGCCGGAGCTATGCCAGACGCCCGCATCCTCAAAGCCGAGCCTGTGCTGCATGCCGACGCTTCTCGGGTTCGGCATGGTCACGCAGCTGTAAAGATGGCGAAGGCCCTGCATCTCGAGCAGCTCGATGAGGCAGGCGAGCAGCACCGTGCCGATGCCGCGCCCGTGCGTACCCTGCTTCAGGTAGACAGACAGCTCCGCATCCCAGTCGTACGCCGCGCGCTCACGGATGCGGTGCGCGTAGGCGTAGCCGATGATTCCGCCGTCCTTTTCGCACACGAGATAGGGAAACTGCGCGGCGGTCTCGCGGATGCGGTCGGAAAACGCCGCGTCCGTCGGCACCTCGTACTCAAATGTGATGGTCGTGTCCGTGATGTACGGCGCGTAGATTGCGCAGAGCGCCGCGCCGTCCTCCGCCTTCGCTCTGCGAATAATGAACCTGCTCATGGGTATCGCTCCTTGCCGGGATCAATGAAATAGAAGTCCGGAATCCGATTACAGATCCGGATTGCTGTCTGCGAAAACGGTCACGCCGCGATTGCGGCTGTCGAGCATGAACTCGCGCAGCACGCCCGAGACCAGACTGCGGAACCGCGCGCTGTCTCTCGCGCGCATGGTCAGATGGTAGCGGTAACGCCCCATGACCTTGACGACCTGCGCCGCCGCCGGGCCCAGAACGGGCGCCTTTACGTCCGCATACTGGCCTTCCATCAGGCTGAGCAGGCGGTTTTTGAGCGCGAGCAGGCTTTTCAGCACCTGCTGCTCGACCTCGCCCGCCGCAGTCAGCACCGTAAACGTGCAGACCGGCGGACAGCGCAGCGCCTCGCGCGTTTCCATTTCGCTTTCATAGAATTTTTCGTAGTCCTGCCGCGCCGCGGTCAGAATGACCGGATGGGTCGGGCTGTAGGTCTGAATGACCGCACGGCCGGTGTCGAAGCGCCGTCCGGCACGCCCCACGACCTGCGTGATGAGGGAAAACGTGCGCTCCCTCGCACGGTAATCCTGCGCGTAAAGGCTCTGATCCGCGTCGAGCACGCCGACGAGCGTCACGTTTTCGAAATCCAGTCCCTTCGTGACCATCTGCGTGCCGAGCAGGATGTCCGCTTCGCCGCGCGCAAAGGCGGAAAACAGCTTTTCGTGCGCCCCCTTGGTGTTCATCGTGTCCGCGTCCATGCGCAGCACGCGCGCGTCCGGGAAGCGCTCGTTCAGCTCCTGCTCGACGCGCTGCGTGCCGGGGGTCTCGGTGAACAGCTCCTCGCCGCCGCAGACTGGGCAGGTGCCCGTGATCTTGATGGACGCGCCGCAGTAGTGGCACATCGCGCGGCCCGAGGCCGAATGATAGGTCATGTTCGTCGAGCAGTGCGGGCACTCAGGCACCCAGCCGCACATCGCGCAGCCGATGACCCGGCTGTTGCCGCGGCGGTTGAGGAACAGGATCGCCTGCCGGCCTCGGTCGAGCGTGTCGAGCAGCTCGCGCTCGAGGTCAGCGCCGATGACGCCCGAGCGTCCGGCGCGCGTCTGCCCGCGCATATCCGAGATGAGCACCTCGGGCAGGCCGGCGCCGAGAAAGCGCTCGGTCAGACGGAAGACCGGGTATTTTCCCTGTTTCGCGCCGTAATATGTCTCGACAGACGGCGTTGCCGAGCCGAGCACGAGCAGCGCGTCCGTCTGCACGGCGCGGTATTTCGCGACGTCGCGCGCATGGTAGCGCGGACTCTGCTCGGACTTGTACGCGCCGTCCTGCTCCTCGTCGATGATGATGACGCCGAGGTCGCGCACGGGCGCGAACACCGCAGAGCGCGTGCCGATCACGACGCGCGCACGGCCGGTCTTGATCTTTTTGAAGCTGTCGCAGCGCTCTCCGGCGGACAGCGCAGAGTGCAGCACCGCGACCAGATCGCCGAACTGTGCGGCGAACTGCCGCAGCACCTGCGGCGTCAGTCCGATCTCCGGGACGAGCACGATGGCGCTCTTTCCGGTCTCGAGCGCGTGCGCGATCAGGCGCAGATAGACCTGCGTCTTGCCGCTGCCCGTCACGCCGAACAGCAGCGCGGCCTGCGCCTTCGGCTCATCCATGAGCGCGGCCATGCCGTCATACGCCTCCTGCTGCTGCGCGGAGAGCACGGGCTTCGCCGCGCGCGGCACATCGGAAAAGTCCGGCGCACGCATGCGTTCCTCGTATTTCACACGCAGGATGCCCTTTTTGATCATATCGCGCAGGGCGGCATCGCTCGCGCCCGTCATATAGGACAGCTCCTTCTGGCTCATCCAGATGCCGTCCGCGAGCGCGGACACGACGTCCTGCCGCGCAGCGCTGCGCCGCACCCGGCTCATCGCTTCATCGGACTCCATGTCGAGCGCGAGCATTTTTTCGGTCTTGTCGCCGGTCTTCTGCACGGTGTTGCTGTGGTAGACGAGGATGCCCTCGCCCGCGAGCGCATCGAGCGTGCGCCCTGCGCCCTTTCCGAGGCGTTCGCGTATCTCGGCGAGCGAAAGCGTCTGCCCCGCCGTGTCGAACAGGCGCAGTACCTCGCCTTCCTCGCCCTCGCGCGCGTGCAGCGCCGCCGGGTCTGCATCCGGGGCAAGCGTGTACATCTCGTTCCGCCTGAACCACAGTCCGGCCGGGAGCATGGCGCGCACGCAGTCGAAATAGGTACAGTACAGCCGCTCCCGCATCCACGCGGCGAGCTTCAGCTGCTCCTGCGTCAGCACCGGCTGCTCATCGAGCGCTTCCACGATAGGCTTGAGGCGGTATTCGCCCGTGTCCTCGCGAAAGGCGAGCACAACGCCTTCTGCCCGTTTATTGCCAAAGCCGAACGGCACGAGAACACGGGTGCCGATCTGCACCTGTTCCCGCAGCTCGTTCGGCACACGGTAAGAATATAGCTTGTCGATCGCGTAGGTCGCCGCATCCAGAGCGACAGCACAAATGGTTTCCGCCAAGGATCGTCACGGCCTTTCCTGCTGTTTATAATGGTTTATGCCGCAAAAGGCGGAGCCGGTCACTCCGCCCTTGCAGTCTGTTATCTCCGGCTCATGCCGAGCAGACGGTCGAGGATGAGGTCCGCGAGGTCTGCCTTGCTCATAATGGACGGCTGTTCCCGGTGTCCGTCCGCGAACAGGAGCGTTGCGATGTTGGTGTCCGTGCCGAAGCCGGCACCCTTGTCGCGCAGCGAATTCGCCACGAGCATATCGCAGTTCTTGCGGCGCAGCTTGCTCTCCGCGTTGTCGAGCAGGTTCTGCGTCTCCATCGCGAAGCCGCACAGAAGCTGTCCCGGCCGCTTGTCCGCGCCGAGCGCCGCCAGAATATCCGGGTTCCGCGCAAGGCGGATGTTCAGCTCGCCGTCGCCCTTTTTGAGCTTTTCGTCCGCTGTCGCCGCAGGGCGGTAATCACCGACAGCGGCGGCCTTGATGATAAAGTCCTGCTGCGCGGCGCGGGACAGGACCGCATCGTACATATCGCGCGCCGACCGGATGTCCACGCGGTTAACGCCCTTCGGCGTGTCGAGCGCGGTCGGGCCGGACACGAGCGTGACCTCGGCACCGCGCATTGCCGCGCGGCCCGCGATGGCGTAGCCCATCTTGCCGGTCGAGTGGTTGGACAGAAAACGCACGGGGTCCATCGCCTCCTGCGTCGGCCCTGCGGTGACGAGCACGTGCTTTCCGGCAAGATCCTGCCCGGTCAGCGCCTTTTCGATGCCCCAGAGCAGGGTCTGCGTGTCGGGCAGCTTGCCGCGTCCGCTGTCGCCGCAGGCGAGATGGCCTGCCGCCGGGTCGATGATATGGAAGCCGCGCCCGCGCAGCGTTTCCAGATTGCTCTGCGTCACCGGGTTGTCATACATGCCGGTGTTCATGGCCGGCGCAACAACGACCGGCGCCCTGGTCGCGAGCAGCGTCGTCGTCACCATATCGTCCGCGATGCCGTGCGCCGCCTTGGCGATCACGTTTGCGGTCGCGGGCGCGATGACGAACACGTCCGCCGCTTTGGCGAGCGAGATATGCTCGACCTCCCACGGAAAGCTGCGGTCGAAGGTATCGACGACCGCGCGGCTGCCCGAGAGCGTCTCGAACGTCATGGGCGAAATGAACTGTGCGGCGGACTCGGTCATGAGCACGCGCACCTCCGCGCCGTTCTGATGCAGCTTGCTCGTGAGGTCGGCGGCCTTGTACGCCGCGATGCCTCCCGTCACGCACAGAACGACGGTCTTTCCTGCAAAGCGCATCGCTTAGCGGTCCTCCTCCGGAATATCGCCGTCGTCGAGCTCCTCGTCATCGAACTCGTCCATGCGGCGGCGGGAAACCGTCGTTTCGCCGTCCTCATTCTCCTCGTCGGAGTCCGACGCGCGCTCCTCGTCGTCGAGGTCGTCGTCAACGTCTACCATTGCGGCAGCGATCGGGTTGTTTGCGGTCTTGACCGGCTCTACGCGCGGACCCGGACGGTAAACGATCTCGCCGGCTGCGATCTCATCGAGCGCGAGCTTTACCGCCTTGTCGGTCAGCGGCACGCCGCTCTGCTCTGCCTCGTCGGCAATGTCGCGCGCGCGCTGTGCGGCCAGATTGACCAGCAGATAGCGGTTGCCTACTCGTTTCATCAGTTCCTGCATCGAAGGGTTCAGCATTGTAATCAAATCTCCTTATATTACCCAGTGTATAATTTTATCTGTGATTGCCTGTGTTATCGACGGGAGGCGAGAATGCCCTTGATCTCGTCTACCGCGCGGTCTACCGTGTCGTTTACGACCACATAGTCGAATTTATCCTTCTGCTCCAGCTCGCCCTTTGCGGTCTCGAGACGCTTCTGCACCTTGGCCTCATTCTCGGTGCCGCGGCCGCGCAGGCGGCTTGCCAGCTCCTCGAAGGACGGCGGCGCGATGAATACCATCACGGCATCCGGGCGCTTTTTCTTGATCTGCATCGCGCCCTGCACCTCGATCTCCAGAATAACGTCAAAGCCCTCGTCGAGCTTTTCGTTGACCGGCGCCTCGAGCGTGCCGTAGTAGTTGCCGACATACTGTGCGTGCTCCAGAAACGCGCCCTGCGCGATCCGGTTCTCGAAATCCGCCTTTTCAAGGAAATAATAGTGCACGCCGTTCTGCTCGCCCGGACGGGGCGCGCGCGTCGTCGCGGAGATCGAGAAAAACAGTCGGTCGTCCTCGGCAAGCAGCCGGCCCAGCACCGTACCCTTGCCTGCGCCGGACGGGCCGGTGAAAACATACAGTGTTCCCTTACGCATCCTCTGTTGCTCCTTCCTCGGTGTCGCCGGCGAAGCGCGCGGCGACGGTTTCGGGCTGAAGTGCGCTCAGCACAACATGGTCGCTGTCCATGATGAGCACCGCGCGCGTGCGGCGGCCGTAGGTGCCGTCGATGATCATGCCGCGGTCACGTGCCTCCTGTACGGTACGCTTGACCGGCGCGGAATCCGGGCTGACGATCGCGATGAGACGCGACGCCGCCACCATGTTTCCGAAGCCGATATTGATGAGCTTCACTTCGGTCTGCCCCCTTTTCTCATGCCGCGCCGCGTTTTTCAGGCGGCACAGCCGGTTTGATACGATATTTTATTCGATATTCTGAATCTGCTCGCGAATTTTTTCAATTTCGCTCTTGATGTTCACGACGGTCTGCGCCATCTCGACATCGTTCGCCTTCGAGCCGATGGTGTTCGCCTCGCGGTTCATCTCCTGCACCAGAAAATCCAGCTTGCGGCCGACGGGCTTTACCTCGTTCAGCATGCCGTCGAGCTGATGCAGATGGCTGCGCAGGCGCACGGTCTCCTCGTCCACCGCCGTCTTGTCCGCGTAGATCGCGGCCTCGGTGACGATGCGCGTCTCGTCGATGTCCGTGCTCTCGAGCACCTCGCGCATGCGTGCGAGCAGCTTTTCGCGGTACTCCGCAACGCGCTCGGGCGAGCGCTTCTCGACCTCGCCGACCAGCGTCTCGATGACCGAGGCGCGGTTTCTGACGTCCTCCGCGAGCTTTTCGCCCTCGCGCTCACGCATCTGGTCGAAGCCGTCGCAGGCCTCGGCAAATACGGTCAGAACGTCCTGCGTCAGCTCGTCCGCGTCCTGCTCGATGCGTTCCGAGCCGAGTACATCGGGGAGCTTTGCGAGGCTCATGACGGTCACATCGTCGCGCAGGCCGTACTTTTCGGACAGCTCGCGCAGCGCCGCCAGATAGCGCTCTGCGAGCGCGTGGTTTACCGTGACGGAAAGATCGCCGCCCTCGTCGGTCTCGACGCTGACATAGATCTCGGTCTTGCCGCGTGCGATGCGCGCGGCGGCCGCCTTCTTCACGGCGTCATCCAGAAAGCCGAACTGGCGCGGCGCCTTTACCGTGCAGTCCAGATAGCGGTGGTTGACGGCGCGCAGCTCGACGGTAACGGTGCGTCCATGCAGCACCTGTCGCGCGCGGCCGTAGCCGGTCATACTCTTCATTTTATCTCTTCCCCCTCAGGAAAATCCATGTAATATAAACGCATTTCCATGCGGAACCGTCAAATTTTCGGCAGATACCGCCGCACAAAGCGGATGAACCGCGTCAGAACGGCATCAAAAACGGCAAATCCGATGTTCGCCGCGAACCAGAACGCCGCGAGTGCGAAAAATCCGGGCATTTCCAGCTGCGGAAACACGCCCTTTGATACGAGCGCACCCAGCACGGCGAGCACAAGATTCGCATATGCCAGCTTGAGCGCCATGCGTGCGCCGGGGCGGACGCGGCTCTCGATGAGGTATTTTACAATGGGATACAGGCCGCAGACGGCGATATAGGCCGCCGCGATGCTCTTTCTCGGCACGAGCATGAGCGACAGCGCACTCACCGCCGCATAGACGGTGAGCGAGGTGCGCAGCGCGAAGCTGCGGATGAGCGGCACCGCGGACACGACGCCGGCCGAGATGCACAGCGCAGGCGCTGCCTGCGGAATGAGTCCGCCGATATACAGCAGCACGACGGCAAACCCCGCGAGCAGTCCGCCGCGCGCAATTTCCCGTGTGTTCATATCAGCAGCCGCCTCCTGCGCAGCAGCCGTTCAGACAGGTATTGCAGCAGCAGTTGCAGATGGCGAGCTGAACGCAGAAGTCACAGGCGCTCATCTCCTGCATCGGACGGTAGCCGCCGTAGCCGCCGGTCATGTTGAGGTTGTTCAGCGCGTTGTGGTATTCCGCGTTGCCCGGGTCGAGCTCGCAGGCCTTGATGTAGGCGCGCTGCGCCTCATCATACCAGCCCTTGCGTGCGTAGATCGTACCGGTCAGGAAGAACCACTCGGCGTCGCGGCCGGATGCACGGGTGAGCAGGCTCTCGGCCATGTTGAGGTTGCCCTGATTGATGGCCTGGCGCACCTGCGCATAGAGCGCGGCGTTCGGACCGGCATAGGTCCGCTGGCCGCCGTAGGTCTGACCATTATAGCTCTGACCGGTGCTGCCCGCACCGGCGCCCGTTTTGCCCGAGCGCTCGCTCATGATCGTATCGTAAGCCTCGTTGATCTCCTTCATGCGTGCTTCTGCCAGGTCGGCGAGCGGATTATTGACATAGTTGTCCGGATGATACTTGCGCGCAAGCTCACGATAGGCGCGTTTTACATCGTCATCACTCGTCTGCGGCGTTACACCGAGTACCTTATAGGGATCCATGCTTTCCCCTGCCTCCGTTCGGTTGGTATGTGCCGTCGAGCACCTGTCTCGTCACGGTCGGCATACCAAGAAAAATGATATTGCGGATGATCTCCGCATCGCGCTGCGCATCCAGAAGGTCGAAGGCCGTGCATACGTCGGCGAGCGACCGCTCCAGTGTGCGCTCCAGCGGTTGTTTTATGTCTGTGATGTCAGGCGTTTTCAGCGCGTAGCGCTGAACGAGCGGATTATACGCGCCTGTTTTCATGTCCTCCGGGACGTCCTGCGCCGCGTCGAGCAGGTAAAGCCATCGTCCGGCATGGTAGAACATCTGCCGGAGAACGCGCTCCCGTGCGTCGCCCGTGTGCGGCACGACCGCCGCCGTCATTCGGGCGGAGGCGTCCGCTGCGCGGTCCATCGAAGCGCAGTTTTCGTTTTCGAGTGCGTGCAGCTCGTCGAGCGCCGCGCGGATGTCGCGGTCGGCCTCGGGCAGGCGCGCCCTCGCTTTTTCGTAGCCGCGCCGTCCAAGGCGGCACAGCACGGCGGCGAGCAGGCGCTTTGCGCCCTTTTCGTCCGCAAGATTGTCGCGGAATTTATGATAGCTCAGCAGCACGCTCGCATCCGCCGCGAGCGCGAGCGCGTCATCGGGCGAGGCGCAGACCCGTTTCGTCACCGGGTGCGCATCACAGCGGCGGCGCTCGGTCTGTGCCTTCGGCGTCTCGCCGCTGCCGACGACAAGAGCATAAAAGGTCATGTCATAGCTGAGAAACATTGTATAGAACCGGCCGTACCGTGCGCGGATGGCGTGGCACAGACCGCAGTACACCTGCTGGAAGCGGTCCGCTTCTTTCACCTTCAGCTCGGACTTCACCGGTCGGATAAAGCCAAACATCGCATAACCCTTTCGCGCCGTCTTTTCGACAGCAGAATTTCCGCGAGGAAAGCCATAATTTTCCACTCAGTGTTCATAACAATACTGACCTTCTCGCGGTATCAATTTATTTTACCGAACTTTCGCGCATATGACAAGGGCGAACACGGAAAATTGGCGAAAATTCATAAAAAGTTCAGAGAATTCATGCGGCCGGATGGCTCGTTTCCGTTCGCAGGGCCGCGCACTTTCCCTCTCACAGCACGAAAACCGAGATCATTCTCCCGGTTCCCGCATAATTTCTGTTTGCTCCGCGCTCTTAGGGCAATACCGCATAATTGAACAAGAGCGATTTGCGAGCAAATTTTGCGTTCTGACAAGGCGCGGTTTTGCGGTAATACTTGATGTATTACCGTGAAATCGCAACAAAGTCAGGGCACAAAATTTCCGCAAAGCGCCGCAGCTTTAATTGTGCGGTGTTGCCTTAAAGCTTGTGCGTGATCTCGAACGGGACTTCGCCGTTCTGCTTCATCCTTCTGCTGTAAAAGATCGCGCCGATGATGCCGAGCGCGAACAGCACGCCGCCGACGAGCGCACCGGACGCACCGCCGCCGGCCGCATTGCCGATGGCGTAGCCGATGAAGAACAGCACGAGCGGCAGCATGTAGACGAGCGCCGCAAGGCCGAGCACGCGGCCGGTCTCGCCCTCGATGAGCACGCGGTCGCCGATGCCGGCATCGGTATGGTTGCGCGCGGTGACGTAGAGCGTCTGGGTCTCCAGACCGCCGCAGCCGCCGCACTTGGCGCAGTCATGGCCGCACGCCGAACGGCGCGTTACCTCGACCTCTGCCCTGCCGCCGGGGAGCAGCTTTTTGATGGTTCCCTGTTGGGTCATTTTGATTCAGTCCTTATTTTCACTCTGGTAATTGCTTACTCTGGTTTATATTCTTCCATGATGCGGAACGCTGCGCGGATGCCGTCGACTGCGGCGGACATGATGCCGCCTGCGTAGCCTGCGCCCTCGCCGCAGGGAATGAGTCCGGCGACGCCGAGGCCGAACAGGTCCTCGCCGCGCTTCATGCGTACCGGGGATGAGGTCCGCGTCTCCGGGCCGGTCAGCAGTGCGTCCGCCGCGTCATAGCCGCGGATCTTCCTGCCGAAATACGGCAGGCTGTCGCGCAGCATAGTCTGCGCGAAATCCGGCAGGCTCGCCGCCGCGCGTCCGGGCTCCACGCCGACCGGATAGGTCGGCTCTACCGCGCCGAGACTTTTCGTCGGCCTGTCCGCAAGGAAATCGCCCACGCGCTGACACGGCGCGCGGTACGAGCCCGTCTGCGCATACGCCGCGTGCTCGATCTGACGCTGGAGCGCCACGCCGCCGAAGGGCGTTCCGTTCTCGAAATCCTCGGGGTCTACCGAAACGGCAAGCGCCGCGTTGGCGTTTTTGCCGCTGCGCGCATGATAGCTCATGCCGTTGGTCACGACCGTATTCTGCTCGCTCTGCGCCGCGACGACCACGCCGCCCGGGCACATGCAGAACGAATAGCACGCGCGTCCGTCCGCGCGCCGCGACAGGTTGTATTCTGCCGGCGGCAGCAGCGGATGACCGGCGAATTTTCCGTAAAGCGCCCGATCAAGCTCGCTCTGAAGGTGCTCGATGCGCACGCCGACCGAAAACGCCTTCGGCTCGAAGTAAACGCCGTTTTCATGCAGCGCGAGGAAGGTATCGCGCGCCGAATGACCGACCGCGATGATTGCCCGCTCGCAGGGGATGTCCATGCCGTCCGCGCGGACGGCGGTCAGCGCGCCGTTTTTCAGTGAAACACCGGTCAGCGCCGTGCGGAAATGCACCTCGCCGCCGTTCTTCACGATCTCGCGCCGCATCTCGCGCACGACATCCTTGAGGATGTCCGTGCCGACATGGGGCTTGGCCTTTTTCACGATGTCCGCCGGAGCGCCATGCGCGGCGAGCGTTTCGAGCACGGTCTCGCACAGCGCATCGCCGATGCGCGTGGTCAGCTTGCCGTCCGAGTACGCGCCCGCGCCGCCCTCGCCGAACTGGATATTGCAGTCCGGGTCGAGCGCGCCGCCGCTCCAGAACGTATCTACCGCCCTGTCGCGCTCGTCCATATCGCCGCCGCGCTCGAGTACGATCGGACGGAAGCCGTGCCGGGCGAGCGTGTACGCCGCGAACAGTCCGGCAGGGCCGAGACCCACGACGACCGGACGGTGCGCAAGGCGCTTTTCGCCGTGCGGAACGGCAGGACTTGCATTTTCTTTATAACGCACAGACGGCATCTGCAGCTTTTCCGCAAATGCCTTCTCGTCGCAGGGTGCGTCCAGACGCACCGAATATACGCGGGAGATCTGGCCGCGGCGCGCGTCGATGCTGACGCGGCACACCGCAGCCTCGGTCTCCGAAGATAGCAGTCCGGTCAGACGGCGGGCCCTGTCGAGCGCCGCCGTCTCCGGCTCGTCAAACGGCAGCCGGATGCCGGTCACAAGCAGGCTCATTCGCTGTCCTCCCCGTTCTCGCCGGTCCAGTCAGAGGAACCGCTGTCCGCTCCGCCCGAGCCGTCCCCTGTGATCTGAATTTCCACCTCGATGTCCTCTTCCACGAGCGTCACGTCGCTCGGCAGACCGATGGCCGCCGCGATGCCCTTGACCTTGTGTCTGCCGGTACCGAGCGATACCGAGTCGAACGTCAGGCCGATCGACAGGCTGTCGGTCTCGACCTCCTGCAGCTCGCTCTCGTTGCCGCGCAGCTCGATCTCGACCGAGCTGGTGAGGATCTTGACGCTGTACGGCGTGGTATCCGCCGAGGTATCGTTCGGGGCGAACTTGGAGACCTGCACCTTGCGCGTCGCGATGCCGTCCACGGTTATCGTCACCTTCGCCTTGTCCGGCTGACCGTTTTCGAGCGAAACGCCCTCCGGCAGCTTGTCGCGGATGGACAGCTCGATCGGCACGCCCGTGCGCACGCTGCCCAGATCGATCTCGCCGAGATTGAGCTCCCTGAGGTCGCCGAGGGACGCCTGGTCGCTCGTCACGACCTTGACGCTCTCCGGATTGATGCTGTACTTGACCTGCTGCGCGGTCAGCTTGCCACCGTCCTTGAGCGTGACGGTCAGCGGCAGCGTGTCGATGTTGTACATCGGCACCGTGACCTTGATCTTCTCGGTCTTGCTCGTAATGTGCTGCGAGGTGACGGCCGTGCCGTCCCTGTCATACAGCGTGACCGGACATTCGATATTGGTCAGCGTAGACTCCGCGCCCGTCACATCGATGACCGCGACCGCCTTGGCCACGTTCGCAAGCTCGGCCGCCGGGCCCTGCACCGTGATGGTGCTGACCGGCGAGGATGGCTTGCCGGCGCGGCAGCCGTCCGCCGGGGTGCCCGTGACGTTCACATCGACCGGGATGTCCTTCGTATCCACCTTGTCCACGCGTACATGCACCTTGGACGGGGAGATGTATTCCACCTCGAGTCCGGAGCGGCTGACCGTGACCGAAACCGGCAGGTCATACTCGTTCGCCTCGGTCAGGCCGGAAACATCGACCGACGCCGCGATCTGGCTCGCCTTGATGTCGCCGAGCGTCTTGCTCGGGCCGCGCAGCGTGATCTTTACCGTCGAGTCGGCGCCCTCGATGAGCGAGAGGCCGGTCTGCTGCTGGAGCACCGTCGCGCCGCTGATGCGCACCGGAATGTTGTCGAACGTGCGCGGACGCTCCGGGTTGTCCATGTCCATGACGACCGCCCACAGAACGACCGACAGCAGCAGCGAGAGCAGGCGCAGCGAAATATCATGCTTCTTCAGAATGTTCTTCATTTGCCTGCGCCTCCCTTCCACATATCACGAATCGCGGCAAGTCGGCTCTTTTCCTGCTTTTCGCTGTCGAGCAGCTCATTTTCGAGCAGCTTGCGCAGCATATCGGGGGACAGATGGCGCTTGAGCATGCCGCCGATGGCGACCGAGATCGAGCCGGTCTCCTCGGAGACGACCACGAGCACGCTGTCCGCGCTCTCGCTCATGCCGACCGCCGCGCGGTGGCGCGTGCCGAGATCGCGCGACAGGCTCTGGTTGCCCGAGAGCGGCAGCACGCAGCCTGCGGCGCAGACACGGCCTGCGCGCACGATCATCGCACCGTCATGCAGCGGACTGTTCTTGAAAAAGATGTTTTTGATCAGCTCGGCGGACGGCGCGGCATCGACCATGGTGCCCGTCGAGATGATCTCGCCCAGACGCTCGCGGCGCTCGAACACGATGAGCGCGCCGGTCTTGGTGCGCGACATATCCGCGCAGGCGGAAACGGTCGCGGTGATCATGCTCTCGACCTCGTCCGGTGCGTCTGCCGGCACGATCAGCCGGCTGAAGTTGCCCTTGCCGATCTGCTCGAGCAGACGGCGCAGCTCAGGCTGAAACACGACCACGATCGCGAACAAGCCGACATTGAGCGCCTGCTGGAGCAGCCACGAGATCATGGTCAGATGCAGCATGCTCGCCAGCAGCATAATGCCGACAAGGATGATGATGCCCTTGATCAGGCGCTCTGCGCTCGTGTCCTTGAGCAGCTTCATGATGCGGTAGATAATATACGCAACGATCAGTATATCGATAATATCAATAAAGGATATGGTGCGGAACTGGTTGAACGCGCTGAAAAACGAGTCCAGCACCGTTCTCCAGTTCATCCTCCCGATATCCTGGGAAAACAATGTCTGAAATGTACTCATAAAGTCTCCTGTCCCTTTTATGCCGCTGCCCCTGCGCATAGGAAGGGGCAGTGTTTTGAAAAATCACAGCAGGCCGCTGCGGTTTTCCTTTCTTCGATCCCCGTTCGGCCATACTTATATTATCGTATCACAAATCCTTCTTTCTGTATAGCGCGTTCACAATTTTTTTACCAATTTGAAAGCTTCGGCCGCCTGCTCAGCCTGCCCCGGCGTCGAATAAAAGGAGAAAGACAGACGGACTGTGCCGGTCTCCTCCGTGCCTGCGGTGCGGTGGGCGAGCGGAGCGCAGTGAAGACCGGCGCGCACGGCGATGCCTGCGTCCGCCAGCTGCGCGGCAGCCTGCTCCGCAGGAACGCCCTTGACGCGGACCGAGAGCACGCCGGTCTGCGAGGGATGGCTGAATACCTCGAGCCTTTCGTTCGCCTCGAGCGCCCGGGCAAGCTCGCGCACGAGTTTTCTCTCATGTGCGGCGATGTTCGCCGCGCCGACCGAGCGCACGAAGCGGATACCGGCGGCAAGCCCGGCGATGCCGGGGACGTTGGGCGTGCCGCTCTCCTGCGCGTCCGGCAGAAAATCCGGCTGGTTCATGCTTTCCGACAGGCTGCCCGTGCCGCCTGCCATGAGCGGACGCGAGGCCAGACGGTCATCGAGCGCGAGCAGCAGTCCCGTCCCCATCGGGCCGTACAGCGCCTTGTGACCGGGCATGCACACCGCCGCGAGGCAGGGACAGCGCGAGACATCGAGCTCGAGAACGCCTGCCGACTGCGAGGCGTCCAGAATGAGCGGCACGTCGGCCGCGCTCAGCAGCCGCCCGATCTCGTCGAGCGGACAGACCGCACCGAACACGTTGGAAACATGGTTCAGGATGAACAGCTCCGTCCCTTCCCCGAGCGCCCTTCTGACCTCCTGCACCATGCGCTCCGGCTGCCAGAGCGGCGTGTGCAGCACGGCCGGGTCGATGCCGTGCAGCGCGAGCGGCCGCATGACCGCGTTGTGCTCGAAGCCGCTCACCGCGACCTTCATCCCCGGTCTCGCGAGTGCATGGATGGCGATGTTGAGCGCGTGCGTGGCATTCTGCGTAAATACGACGCGCGACGGGTCGTACAGGCCGAACAGTGCCGCCGCCTGCTCGCGGCAGTCGTACACGAGGTCTCCTGCGCGCTGCGCCGCCGCATAGCTGCCCCTCGCGTACCCGGCGGCGCCTGTGAGCGCACGATGCACCGCTTCCCCGACCGCGCGCGGCTTGACGAGCGTCGTCGCGGCGTTGTCCAGATAGTTCATCCTTTCTCCCCCTCGTATTCTATGCGGCAGGGCACGATCCCCAGCACGCGCAGCCGCGCGAGCGCTTCCCCGGTCTGCCGTGCCTCGATGCGCACCGCCCAGCCGCAGGATTCGGTGCGTGTGTGACGCGGCGGCCTCACTACCTCCGCAGGAATGCCGAGCCGCCCGAGCTGATGCTGCATCCCCGAAGCCTCGGTCTGTCCCCGACAGACCAGCAGAGCAAAATTCATATCAGCGCCTCCCGTTGTCCACAGCCTGTGGATGTTTCCGTGCATTCAGATTTTCCGTGCACGTGAACTTTTCTCTTTCATCTTATGTTGAAAACCGTGTCCGGGTGTGTTATCCTAAAAGCAACGTAAAATATATAAAGAGGTGTCACCCATGCAACTTTCCGACCTTTCTCTGCGTCTGCACGCGCTTTCCGTTCTGCGCGGCGTACTCAGGCTCCCGCTCGTGAACGCATACGCCGAGACGCTTTCCGCCTTTGACCGCTCTGCGGCCGATTTCGCGGACCGCTACGGTGCGCTGTGCGCGGCACGCTTCGCCTGCGGCGATATTCCCCGCTCCTTTCTGAACGCGGTCCACTTTGACGTCAACACGCTGACCGACACGATCGACGCCCCGGCGGATGCGCTGCTTGCCGCCGCGACCCACGACATCGAGGTGCTGAACGGCCTGCTCGCTCTCTCCGGCAGTCAGCTGTGCGAGGCGGCAGCTCTGCATTTTGATGCGGATGCGCTGCGTTCGCTGCCCGATTTCGCGCCGTCCGCCGCGCTTCCGTTCACCACCGGCGCGGAGCTTGCCGGCTACTACCGGAGCGAGGGCTACGGCTTTTTCGCGCAGTCCTCTGCGTTCTCCATGCAGGACGACGGCTCGGCGCTCCCGATCGTCCATCCCGACACCATCCGCCTGCATGACCTGCCGGGCTACGAACGCCAGAAAAAGCAGGTGCTCCAGAATACCCGCGCCTTCCTCGACGGCAAGGACGCGAACAACATCCTGCTCTACGGCGACAAGGGCACCGGCAAATCCTCGACCGTCAAGGCGGTCGCCAACGAGTATGCCGACCGCGGCCTCAAGATCATCCAGATGTCGCCGCGCCATATCACCTGCTTCCCCAAACTGTTCGAGCAGACGCTCCGCTCGCCGTTCCGCTTTATTGTATTCCTCGACGACCTGACCTTTGACCGTGAGGACGACAATTTCGCGGCCCTCAAGGCGTTCATCGAGGGCGGTCTCGCCGGCAAGCCGTCCAACCTTGTCATCTACGCGACCTCCAACCGCCGCCACCTCATCCGCGAAAGCATGGCCGACCGTCAGGGCGACGACGTCCGCGTTCGCGACACGCTCGAAACCGTCACCTCCCTGTCCGACCGCTTCGGTCTCGAGATCACCTTCTCCGTTCCGGACAAGGACGAATATCTGTACATCGTCGAGCAGCTCGCCGACGAGAGCGGTCTTGCGCTCGAGCGGGACGAGCTGCACCTGCTCGCTGAGCGCTTTGCGCTGCGCCGCAACGGCCGTTCGCCGCGCACCGCACGCCAGTTCATCAGCCAGCAGCTCGCCGAGCAGTACGGCAACGCATAAAAAAGGAAAACCGGGGCAATGCGCCTCGGTTTTCGTGCTTTTACAGGGGGAAAGCCTCCGCACGGGAGCTTTCGGACGGCCGTGCTCCGCGCAGGCAAGACACAGATCATCAGGAAAGCGTCGGCTGCGCCGACAAAAAAAGAGAGACTGAAAAGTCTCTCTTTTTTGATGTCTATTAAAGGCCGGTCGGGGTGATCGCCTCGAAGTCCTCGAGCTTGCCGCCGTTCATGAAGCAGTCGATGATCTGCTTGCCGAGCGGATCGAGCTCCGGCGTATCGAACTTTGCCAGCTCCTTGCGGAAGAAATCGGTCAGGATCTTCGCGCCTGCGTCGTAGCCGTCGGTGCCTACGCGGTCCTGCGTATCGACGCGCAGGTACTTGGAGCGGATCTTCTGGCCGTCGATGGTCAGATCCTTCATCGCATAGCCGAGCAGCGGGCAGCGCGCCGGCTCCAGATGCTCTCTGCGGATCTTGGCGCCGCCGTGGCGGGCCAGATACTCACGGGAGATCCATTCAGCCGCGAAGCCGACCTTGTATACGCCGATGTGCTGGTTCGGGATGAGCACATAACGGGTGTTCGGGCTGTCCACGATCTGATGCAGCAGCAGGTTTGCCTGTGCAACGCGCTTGCCGGTCGCGAACGGCCAGTAGGAACCTACGCCCTCGCTCTTGAGCTCATTGCCGGTGACGATGGACGGGTTGTTGAAGCCGCGCGGCGCGATCAGACGCCACAGCCATGCCAGTGCCGGCGGAATGATATGCAGCATGCCCATGATGCCGTAGTTCGGGTTGTCACGGGTGGAGGGAGGCATACGGACGCCGAAGGAGCGTACGTCTACTTCTACCGGCTCCTTGACGATGTTCGGAACGTCCCAGCGCGGAACGATGGCGCGCGGATTGGAGCACGGCTTGCCGTTGGAATCCAGCGTGTGCTCCCAGATCAGCAGGGTCGCGCCCGGATGGCCTTCCATGTTGAAGAAGCACAGCGGCTCCTTCGGCTCGGTGCAGATGCGCTCGTAAACCGGGTCGCAGCCGTAATGGGTTACGCCGTCCATGCGGAGGAACCAGCCGTCCTCGCCGTCGACGAGCACGAGCTTGCCCGACTTGTTCTGAACCGTCGGGTAGCAGGTCGCCATATCGTCGCATACCGGCTCGATCTTACAGGTGGAGCCGATGTGCAGGTAGGTCTTCTCGCCCGTTACCGTGTTGGTGGAGAGGAGGACCTCGCCGTCCGGCTCGCGCGCGATGTCCTGAAGCATCTCGCTCTTGCCGCCGCCCGAGGCGCCCTCGTGCATGATGACCAGCTCGTTCTCATACGGGGTGATCAGACGGCCTGCGGAGGTATGGCAGGTGGTCCAGCCCTCCTGCTCGCCGATGTCGAGCAGAACCGAGTAAACGCCCTTCTTCGCGGACGGACCCGGATAAAGGTTGTAGGAAAATACTTCGTGGCAATCGTCCAGACGGTTGTGGACGACGACCTGCTTGCCCTCGAAATGGGTGTGACGGAACGGGGGCGCAACGTAGATGATGGCGCGCGGCTTGTAGCCCTCGGTCTCCTCAGCGTTGACAAAACCCTGAAGATGTGCCAGCGCGAAGGCGAAGAACGCGCACTGCTTCGGGCAGACGAGCATAGAGCCGTAGCCGTATTCGTTGCCGCCGGAATTGAACGGCATCAGAATGAGCTCCTGCGTCTTGAACCATTCCATGGTCTCCTGACGCAGCTTGTCGAACTTGTAGCCGTAAACGTCAGCAAAGCGCTTTTTGTCGGTCGGCTTGTCGTCCGCGATGCGCATGCAGTCCGGCTCGCGGCGGCGCATGTAGTCCTCGGTGAAGTTAACGGATGCACCGTTCTTGCAGCGGACAACGTCCGCTTCCTTGAACAGACCCTTGCCGGGTACATCAAATACAACGTCGTACACATCAGCATGCTCGGGACCGAATACCATGTCGTACAGCTCTGCCTTGCTGGTCGGCACGGAAACGCCCTTGCAGTTTTCGATCACGTCGGTCAGTTCCTCTGAGAACGTGAATTTCTTGAGCAGCGAGTTCATCAGTATATTCCTCCTTACACACCGGAAGCGCTCTTCCCAAAACAGCTCCCGATGCTGTCCATAGCCTTGGCGGTCAGTACCTAAGGCCCATTGTTGTTCGTATATAGCATACCGCAAAACCCTCGGTCTCGTCAACCGATTTTGCGCAATTTTGCAAGTTCCACTTCAACTTCTTGCAGAATGTACAAAAGTATTCTATATTTCGAGTGCTTTCTTGTCACGGACACTTGTCCGCGGGAATGCGCATCTGCGCACAGCCTCAGCGGACCTTGTATTCCTTCCACACCCGCTCGACCGATACGCATTTTCCGCCGCGCTCGATCTCGAACACCGCGCCCGACACCGCGCAGTCGCCCGGCGCGGTCTTGAAATACTCGGTCAGATCGCCGCGGAACATGGCGATAGACTGCTCGATGCGCACGCCGAGCACGGAATGATACGGGCCGGTCATGCCGAGATCGGTGATATAGCCGGTCCCCTTCGGGTTGACGCGCTCGTCCGCGGTCTGCACATGGGTATGCGTGCCCCAGACGGCGGAAACGCGGCCGTCCAGATAATACCCCATCGCGAGCTTTTCGCTCGTGGCGTTCGCGTGGAACTCGACGAGGGCGACGTCATACCGGCCCTCGTTTTCCTTCAAAATGCGGTCGACGCACAGGAACGGGTTGTCCGGGCCGTATTTCATATCGCAGCGGCCGATCAGGTCGATGACGAGCAGGCGGCTGCCCTGCGGGCCGTCAAAAATGCCCCAGCCCTGCCCCGGGCTCTGCGGCGCGAGGTTGGCCGGACGCAGGATGTCGCTGTGCTCGTCGAGATACGGAACGATCTGCTGCTTGCCGAAGGCATGATTGCCGAGCGTCACCACATCCGCCCCGGCATCAAAGATGTCCTCTGCCTGCCGCGGCAGCACGCCGTTCCCGGCGGCGTTCTCGCCGTTGACGATGACAAAATCCGCGCCGGTATCGCGCTTTATCCTGCGCAGCAGCGCGTGCAGCGCGTCAAGGCCGGCCTCGCCGACGACATCGCCGATGGTTAAAATCTTCATAGATACCTCTTTCTGAAAATATAAAAATAGCTGCTGCAAACTGTGCAGCAGCTATTCCATCCATAAGATTAAGTTCATGCCGCGCGCTTCGTGCGCAGCACGCATAAAATAGAATTTGCAAAGCAAATTCATAATTTCCGGGAGCATGTATCACGGAAATTATACAAGGGACGAAAAAATGTGTCCGCAGGACGCGGTTTTTCGTCAATCCTCGATTGAAACCGTGGTTTCAATCGAAAGCGGCAGCTCAGTCGAACAGGGTAGAAACCGAGGTCTCCTCGTAGATGCGTGCGATCGCCTCGGTGAATACCGGCGCGACGGACAGCACGTTGATGTTGTCGAGCTTCTTCTCGCTCGTCAGCGGAATGGTGTCGAGGATGGTCAGCTCCTTGATCGGGCTCTCCTTGATGCGCTCGATCGCCGGGCCGGACAGAACGCCGTGGCTTGCGCACGCATAGACCTCGGTCGCGCCGCCGCGCTCTACGAGCGCCTCAGCTGCATGCACGAGGGTGCCTGCGGTGTCGATCAGGTCGTCGACCAGAATGCACTTCTTGCCCTTGACGTTGCCGATGATGTTCATGACCTCGGAAACGTTCGCCTTCGGGCGGCGCTTGTCGATGATCGCGAGCGGCATGTCGAGCTTCTGGGTGAACTTGCGCGCACGGGTAACAGAACCCAGATCGGGAGATACGATAACGGTGTCCTCGGTGCCGACGCCGAACTTGCCGGCGATGTACGGGATGAGCACGGACGAGCCGAGCATATTATCCACCGGAATGTCAAAGAAGCCCTGGATCTGCGCTGCGTGCAGGTCCATGGTCAGCACGCGGTCTGCGCCTGCTGCGGTGATGAGGTTCGCTACGAGCTTCGCGGAGATCGGGTCGCGCGCCTTGCTCTTGCGGTCCTGGCGTGCGTAGCCGAAATACGGGATGACCGCGGTGATACGGCCTGCCGAGGCACGCTTGCACGAGTCGATCATGATGAGCAGCTCCATCAGGTTGTTGTTGACCGGGCCGCAGGTGGACTGAACGAGGAATACGTCAGAACCGCGAACGGACTCCGAGATCGAAACCGAGATCTCGCCGTCAGCGAAGGTCGAGATGGTTGCCTTGCCGAGCGGCAGACCCAGAGCGGATGCGATCTGCATCGCAAGCGCAGGATGGGAGTTGCCGGAGAAAATTTTGATATTTTTTCCGTGAGAAATCATTGATTTGCCTCCGTCATAGTATTTTTTATCCGGTGATTTATTTATCTGTATCTGTTATTTCTTTTCATGCGCTGCACGGCGGCGGTCATTCCAGCCGTCGAGCGTGGTCTGACGCGCGCGCGCGACCGCGAGCGCACCGTCCGGTACGTCCTTGGTGACCGTGGTGCCGGCCGCGGTGAACACGCGGTCGCCCAGCTTGACCGGGGAGACCAGATTGGTGTTGCAGCCGATGAAGCAGTCGTCGCCGATGACGGTCTGGTTCTTGACATAGCCGTCGTAGTTGACGACCACCGTGCCGCAGCCGAAGTTAACGCGCTCGCCGACCGTCGCGTCGCCGATATAGGTCAGATGCGAGACCTTGGTGCCGTTGCCGATCGTCGACTTTTTCAGCTCAACGAAGTCGCCGATGCGGCAGCCGTCGCCGACCACGCACTGCGGGCGGATATAGGCGAACGGGCCGACCGTTGCCTTTTCGCCGACCTTCGACTCATAGACCTGCGAGCTGTTGACCGTGGTGCCCGCGCCGATCTCCGCCTTTTCGAGGATGGAGTTCGGGCCGATGACCGCGCCTGCGCCGACCTTGCAGCCGGGGCGGATGTGGCAGCCGGGCAGGATGACCGCGCCGGGCGCGATGTCCGCGTCGGGTGCGATATAGGTGTTCGTGGGATCGAAGATCTGCACGCCCTTTTTGATCAGTCCGAAGTTGATGCGCTGCATCATCGTGACCTGCGCCATGAAGGCCGCAGCGCCGTCGTTGATGGCGTAGATCTTGTTGGTGACGGCGACGCCCTTCTGCGCGCCTGCCGCGACAGCCGCCGCGACCAGACCGTCCAGATCCGCCGCGCCGCTCTCGAGCGCCTTCATGAGCATCTCATAGGTGAACAGCGCCGCGAAGCAGTGCGTATCGCGCGGAACAGGCTGACCCTCCGCGTCAAAGCCCTGCTGCTCGGCTGCGAGCACGCTGACGCCGTAGCCGGTCGTGACATGCGTCTCCGCCAGATGGAAGAGCGCGTCCTCCTCCGCGAGGCCGAACGGCGCCGCGAGCACCAGCACATGACCGCATTCCGGCAGCGCCTTCAGCGAGGCGAAGCGGTTGGTCTCGTCGAGCGCAAGGCTCTCCGCGCCGTCGAGCGCCGGCTCCCGGTCGTCATGTACAAAATAGCACTTTTCCACTGCATCCGGCAGCGCATCCCGCACCGCGTCGCCTGCCGTACCGAACAGCACCGGACGCGCGTAAGCGGAAATGCCGCTTTCGTCAAACAGGCCGCCAACAAGGGCGGCAGTCATATTGTCCATTTCAGAAGTCCTTTCGTTCCATAGGGTCTGTCGACCCGATTTTCCGATGATAACCTTATTATACAACAGGACATGGCAAATTGCATCATCATTTTTTGATAAATTTCCGGTTTTGTTGGGAATATTTTCGTCCGTGCAGATAAAAGGAGCTGTCCGCACTCGGCGGACAGCCCTTCTGTTCCAGTTTTTATCAGTTTTCCGCGATGCGGAGGTCCATCGTATAATGGCCGGTTTTTCCCTCTTCGGGCCAGTAGATCCTGTTCTCGCCCTCGCCTATCACGGTGCAGTTCTCGAATGTGACCTTCTGCGTGATGGTCAGCGAGCCGAGCGTCGCCGTAAAATCCTCGGTGTTCTGGAGCATCTCATCGGTCATCGCGAGCATCGTTTTCTTTTCGTGCGGCAGCGCATAGCCGTAGTACAGCATTTCCTTGACGTCCGTGCCCGTCCCGATGACGACATCATCCGTGTCGATATGCAGCTCGACCGCCGTCACATAGCCGTCCGCGTCGGTCTCCGCCGTGACCTCGGGCGTGTACGTCGCGCTGTCAATCGTGATGATGCCGCCCTCGGAGTCCCAGCCCTGACCGAGACTGCCGTCCGGAAGCATCGAGCGCCCGAGTTCATGGTATTTCAGCACATTATTGCAGTTATCCACATACTGTGCAAAAGTCAGCCGTCCGGTGTTTCGCGGCAGGTCGGCGTACAGGCTGATGCCGACTTCCGCCGCAAGAACGAGCAGCCACGCGAACAGGAACGCCAGCACGCGGTACCATTTCGTCTTGCGCTCGTGCATGACGATATGGCAGCCGTTGTCAATGTCCCACGGCGGCTCGCCTGCCGTGATCGCCTGATAGCTCTTATACAGCCTGTACCAGCTCCAGATGGGAATAACCCAGCCCATGCCCCCGGTGAACACCTGCCACGTGCGGTAAAAGCCGGTACGGATGGCGAGCTTTTCGCCGTTCGGCGTGCGTATCTCCATGCCGAACAGCCACTTTCCGGGCGTTGTTCCCCAGAAATGCAGCAGGAACGGCTCGATAACGACCATGAGCACCACGCCGACCATGATGCTCAGCACATTCAGCATGGCATACAAGCCGCCGATGTTGAGCCGCAGCCCCCACTGCGCCGCAAGGCTCCACAGGAGACCGTACAGCGCGAAGTCGAATTTCCGCGCGAAATACCGCCGCCACGGGAAAGGCGCAGAGAGCGTCTGCATTTCGGGCGCGTCTGCGAAAAACATACTCATAGGAATCCCTCCTTTGCATTCTCTATCCTGCTTCCAGTATAGCAGAACAGGAACACAAAAGATATTGCTGTTTTGCACAGGCATCGCACCCAGTTATTGTAAAAACAGACAAAAACCGCGGCAGATATTCTCCGCCGCGGTTAGACTGTCGAAAAACTGCGATTTCCCGACAGCTTACTTGACCTCTTCGGCCGGGATGCTCTTCAGCAGCTCGCTCGGGCCGCAGCCGGAGCACTTCGCGCAGTCATGCATGCACGCCATCGGGTCATCCGGGTCCTCCTCGCGGCCGATCTCGAGCAGGGTCGGGTCGCCCTGCTTCTCGCCCACGAGGAACTTCGCTACCGCCTCCTCGGCCGGGCCTTCGCAGCCGGGCACGAGCAGCACGCCGATCATCTCGAGCGCGTTGCGGATGGCGAGGCCGAGCGAGCCGCAGATCAGCACATCGATCTGCTCCATGCTCGCGAGCTTGATGAGGTCGGTCGTCGAGGTGCCGCGCACCTCCGCCATGTGCTTGCTGACCGGCTCACGGCCCTCGGTCGTGACGACGAGCACCTGTTTGCAGGAGCCGAGGTTGGCCGCGATCTGACCTTCGTCGAATGCTACGCCGATGTTCATAACAGACCCTCCACGGTCGAAAGCGCGCCGGAAAGTGCGTCCGGCAGCTTCGCGTCCTCGATCTTGCCGGCGTCGACCGCCTCAGCAAGCTTCGGATCGATCGGCAGCTTGGCCAGAACCGGCAGCTCGTAGTGCGCCGCGACCTCGTCTACATGGCTCTCGCCAAAGACGGAAATATGCTTGCCGCAGTCCGGGCACTCCAGATAGCTGTAGTTCTCGACGATGCCGAGCACCGGAATGTTCATCATCTTGGCCATCTTGACCGCCTTGCCGACGATCATGGAGACCAGATCCTGCGGAGAGGTGACGACGATGATGCCGTCTACCGGCAGGGACTGGAATACGGTCAGCGGTACGTCGCCCGTGCCGGGAGGCATGTCGACGAACAGGAAGTCTACGTCCTCCCATACAACGTCCGACCAGAACTGCTTGACGGTCTCCGCGATAATCGGACCGCGGTAGATGACCGGGTCATCCTCGTTCGGCAGAACCAGATTGATCGAGATCATCTGCACGCCGCCCTCGCTGCGTGCCGGGATGATGCCCTCCTCGCAGCCCTCGAGCTTGTCGTGCACGCCGAAGGTCTTGGGGATGGACGGACCGGTAATGTCGGCATCCAGCACGCCGCAGGTGTAGCCCTTGCGCGTCATGCCGACCGCCATCATCGAAGTCAGCAGGCTCTTGCCTACGCCGCCCTTGCCGGAAACAACGCCGATCACCTTGCGGACGGTCGCAGCCTTGTTAGCCGCGACCTTGAGGCTCTTCTCGCCGCCGCAGTTCGACGAACAGCTGTCGCAGTTGTGCGAGCAACCCATATAAAACATCTCCTAACATATCGTTTCTTGCTATGTATCAGTATACCCTATTCCTCTCTTTTTCGCAAGCAGAGCCGCCCCTTTTATTTTTGAAAGCAACGAGAAAGCACCGTCTCGCCGGGGGAAGCGAAAACGGTGCCTGCTCATCCAGTATACAGATTTGAAAAAGGGGGTAAAAAAGAGAAATAAAAAGATCGGTAGGTCGTCAGCTTCATCGGGATTGCGGCTTCCCTTGCTGACAATGTTAGTATACCGCACTCCGCGCCACAATGTGTGAACAGTTTTTGAACAGAGTTTGAAAGATTTGTTTCGGCGGAAAAACGCCCCTCCGGACAGACGAAAACGCTCCGCACCCGGCAGGGGGATGCCGGATCTGCGGAGCGCTTTCGCTGTTCGAAAAAAGAGGGGAAAAGAAAAAGAAAAAAGAATCAAACTTGTCTGTCGATCGGAAGAAGGGGGAACTTCCTTTCGACATATTCAGTATACCGCACTTTCCGCGCCGATGTGTGAACCGTTTTTGAACAGTCTTTGAAAAATTCTTAACAGCGCTGACGCGGCGATCAGAGCACATTTTCCTGCAAACGGACAGAAAAACACCCCGGCTCGCGGGGGAACGAGTTCGGGGCGTTTTCCGTCATTCACAAAATAAAAGGGGGTAAAAAAGAGAAATAAAAAGATCGGTAGGTCGTCAGCTTCGGGATTGCGGCTTCCCTTGCTGACAATGTCAGTATACCGCACTTCGCCCCGTAATGTGTGAACAGTTTTTGAACAGTCTTTGAAAGATTTTTAACGGTTGTGCATCCGGCTCTTGAGCATGCGGATGTCGTCTCCGAAAAAGCGCAGCTGCTTGAATTCGCCGAGCAGGCGCGACGCCACGGCAGGCGAATAGCGCTTTTTCAGCTCGTCGGGCAGCAGATTGGTGTTGACGATCATCGGACGGTGCGCCATCAGGCGGTTGTTGATGAGGTTGTAGAGTGCGGAGACCGTGAACGCGGTGCCCATTTCGGTGCCCATGTCGTCGATGATGAGCAGGTCGGCGCGCTCATACCGCGCCGCGCGCTCCGCCGCCGCCGCGCCGTCGCCGTTGCCGAACTTGATGGTCTCGTAGGCGGCGATGATGTTGATGGCGGTGTCGTAGGCGACCGAAAAGCCGCGCGCCGAGACCGCTTCCGCCACGCAGGTGGAGAGGAAGGTCTTGCCGAGTCCGGTCGAGCCGTACAGCAGCAGATTGGGCGAGTTTTCGCCGAAATTCCGTGCATATGCCTTGCACTCAAACAGATTGACCTTTATGTTTTCCAGCGGTGAGTCGTGCATATTCGGGTCGATCCGCGGCGAGTAATAGCTGAGATTGAACTTTTCAAAATTCTGATCCTCGATGGGAAGAACGGAGGAAAGCTGCTGCTTGAGCAGACGGGCATAGCGGCGCTTGACGCATTCGCAGGTCGCCGCGCCCTCATATCCGGTGTCGCCGCATTTTTCGCACATCGGCCTGTTCGTCAGCCAGTCGGCCGGCAGACCCAGACCGCGCAGCAGGCGCGAACGCTCCTCCTGCAAACCCAGGTTGCGTTCCCGCAGCGACGCGATCGCCTTTTCCGGGTCACTTCCCTGCTCGAGCGCCGCGCGGAGCACCTGAATAGCGGTCGCAGAAAGCTCGCGGTCGATGGCGCGGATACGCGGCTCCCTTGCATAGACGTCCCGGCGGCGCGCCTCCAGCTCGTCCTCATGCGCCTCGCGGTCGCGCTCCAGCTCCCTGCGCGCCGCAGAAAGCAGTTTCCTATCATAAGCCATTCGCTTCCGCCTCCTTCATTCTCCGTCTGATCTCTTCCTTTTGCGCGAGCCATGCCTGCTCCCAGTCCGCGAGCGTACCGCTGTCCGTCGGCTGCGCCTCGGTCTGGCCGACAGCGACCGCCGCCGTGCGGCTCTCCGGCTCGAGCGCCGTGATCTCGCTGATAGTATGTACGCCGCTCTTTTCCCACTGGCGCAGGATGCCGAGCGTATAATCCAGACTGCGATGGCCCTGATGCGCCTCGGTGCGGCGGACAGCCAGCTCGACCGACTCCGCCGGGAAGCCGTGCGCGAGCGCAAAGCGGCAGACGCGCTGCTCCTTGGGGGCCGGCTGCGCCGGGTCCGCGCCGAGCGCACGGTAGAGCGCCTCGATGAACGGCTTTTCGTTGACGCGCCGCGCCAGATACTGCTGCGCGTCCTGCGCGTTGACGATGCCCATGTCCGCCCACTGATAGGTCTCGCGCTTGATGTCGGACAGGCGCACCTCGCCCTTTTCGTTCTTGAGGTAGCTGAGCAGCTCGATGATCGCGCCGCCGTCCAGTCCGAGATGGTCATAGGCGGTCAGCAGGCTGCGCAGCATGCCCTCGGTGAGCGCGCGGCCGAAGGCATTCTCCGCGGCATCGCATACAGCGGAGAACTCGCCGTCCTCGTTTCGTGCGCGGCGAAGCTCGGCTGCTGTGTACTGCGGCGCGGCATTTTCGCTCTTTTCGGTATTTTTCGTCTCGGCAGCCGGCGCGCTCAGATTGTTGAGCGTGAACGCCGCGCGCTCGTAGCGCTCGTCGGATAAATGGAGCGCACGCGCAGCCGTCCGGCCGTCCTCGCTGCCGTGACGCAGGATATAAAGGTAAAGCAGCGCAGCGTCGCCGTCACCGACCGCGATCAGCTTGTCAAGTGTATCGCACCGCGCCACGCGCAGCTCGCCCTCGGGCAGCAGCACAGAGGTCATAGGCTTGTCCTTCCCTTCCGTCGATTTTTCTTTGCATTCCATTATAGCACAGTTCCCCCGTCTTTTGAAAGGGAAACAATTTCATGAGCCGACAGGATATGATAAAATAAAAAGGAAAAGGCTTCAGCACGTTTCGCACTGAAGCCCTTTTTTTATTTCAGACCGGATTACTTGACCTTTTCTTCCGGCTTTACGTCCTTCATGGACAGGTTTACGCGGCCCTTGTCGTCGATCTCCATGACCTTGACCCAGACCATGTCGCCTTCCTTGACAGCGTCCTCGACCTTCTCGATGCGGTGGTCAGCCATCTTGGAAATGTGAACCATGCCGTCCTTGCCCGGCAGCAGGTTGACGAACGCGCCGAAGTTCATCAGGCGAACGACCTTGCCGTAGTAGATCTCGCCCGGCTCCGGCTCCTTGACGATCGCTTCGATCATCTTTCTTGCCTTGTCAGCGTCGGTCGCCTTGACAGCGGCGATGGTGACGGTGCCGTCGTCCTCGATGTCGACCTTTGCGCCGGACTCAGCAACGATGTTCTGGATCACAGAACCGCCCTTGCCGATAACTTCGCGGATCTTGTCCGGGTTGATGTGCATGGTGGTCATCTTCGGAGCCCAGTCGGAAACATCCTCACGCGGCTGCGGGATAGCCTTAAGCATGATCTCGTCCAGAATGCCGTAACGGGCAACGCGGCACTTTTCGAACGCCTGCTTGATGATGTTCGGGGTCAGGCCGTCGACCTTGATGTCGACCTGAATCGCGGTGATGCCCTTCTTGGTACCAGCTACCTTGAAGTCCATGTCGCCGTAGAAGTCCTCAACGCCCTGAATATCGGTGAAGGTGGTCTCCTGACCGCCGTCGGTGATCAGACCGCAGGAAATGCCGGCAACCGGCGCCTTGATCGGAACGCCTGCATCCATCAGAGCCAGCGTGGAACCGCAGACAGAGCCCTGAGAAGTGGAGCCGTTGGAGGAGATGACCTCGGAAACCAGACGCAGAGCGTACGGGAACTCGCTTACCGGCGGGATGACCGGCAGCAGAGCGCGCTCAGCCAGAGCGCCGTGACCGATCTCACGACGGCCGGGGCCGCGGGACGGACGGGTCTCGCCAACAGAGAAGGACGGGAAGTTGTAGTGATGGATATAACGCTTTTCCTTCTCCTCGAAGATGGTGTCGAGCTCCTGTGCATCGCCCAGCGTGCCGAGGGTGCAGAGCGTCAGAACCTGGGTCTGACCGCGGGTGAACATGCCGGAACCGTGAACGCGCGGCAGAACGTGAACCTCAGCAGCCAGCGGACGGACTTCCTCCATGCCGCGGCCGTCGACGCGCTTGCCGTTTGCCAGCCAGCGGCGGACGATCTTCTTCTGAAGCTTGTCTACGCACTCAGCGAGGTTTGCGTCGTGCTCTTCCTTGTACTCGTCGGACAGGGTCGCCTCGAATGCGTCAACGATCTCGCGAACGCCTGCGTCGCGGACGGTCTTGTCGTCGGTATCCATAGCGGCCTCGAACTTGTCGTTGCACTCTGCCTCGAGCTTGTCGAACAGGTCGTGGTCGATGTCGTGATGCTCATACTCGAACTTCGGCTTGCCGATCTCGTCCTTGATGGACTGGATGAACGCGCAGACCTTTTTCAGCTCCTCATGAGCCTCCATGAGGGCGTTAAACATCTCGTCCTCCGGAACTTCCTTCGCGCCGGCCTCGATCATGACGATCTTGTCCTTGGTCGCGCACAGGGTAACATCCATCTCGGAAACCTTGCGCTGCTCGGAGGTCGGGTTGATGACGGTCTTGCCGTCGACGATGCCGACCTGGCAGCCGGCTACAACGTAGTCGAACGGGATGTCGGAGATGGAGACCGCGATGGAAGCGCCCAGCAGAGCGACTACCTCGGGAGAGTTGTCATAATCGTTCTCGAGAACGGTGCAGACGATGGAAACGTCGTTGCGCAGGTCCTTCGGGAACAGCGGACGCATCGGGCGGTCGATCTGACGGGAGGACAGGATCGCCTTCTCGGACGGACGGCCCTCGCGGCGCATGAAGGAGCCGGGGATGCGGCCTACGGCGTACATGCGCTCCTCGAAGTCAACGGAGAGCGGGAAAAAGTCGATGCCGTCGCGCGGCTTTGCGGATGCGGTGGCGGTAACGAGGACTGCGGTCTCGCCGTAGCGGACGAGGCAAGAGCCGTTTGCCAGCTGCGCCATCTTGCCGGTCTCGACGGTCAGCTTGCGGCCGGCGATCTCGGTCTCAAAAACGCGGTAGTTTTTGAAGTCAAAGTGGTTGATATTTGCCATTTTGTTTCCTCCTTTGATTTTTGGAGGGCGGCACCGGCTTTTAGCACTTGAAACAGGAGCGAAGCTGCCCTCGTCCCTCTTTCAAACGCTAAAAAGCAGGTTTATGCCGCCCGGTTGATAAACTTCCTTGGGGAAAGCAGATGCTTTTTTCGCAGGTATAGAAACAGGGGAGCAGACTGCTCCCCTATAAAACGTTTCTTACTTACGGATACCCAGCTTAGCGATCAGAGCGCGGTAGCGGTTGATGTCCTTCTTCTGCAGGTAAGCCAGCATGGAACGGCGCTGACCAACCATCTTCAGCAGGCCGCGGCGGGAGTGGTTGTCCTTCTTGTGTACCTTCAGGTGCTCGGTGAGCTCCTTGATGCGGGCGGTCAGAATTGCAACCTGAACCTCCGGGGAACCGGTGTCGGTAGCGTGGGTGCGGTTTGCCTCGATAACGGCAGTCTTGTCTTCCTTACGGATCATGTTCGTTTTCACCTTTCGAAAATATGATTTTTGTACCCTCAGGCTGGGCCGCGGCTTGGTGAAATGGAGCGATAGGAACGCGTCCGGTTATCCGACAGCTAAGCATGGGGCAACAGTATATATAGGATAACACACCGCATGCCTTTTGTAAAGAGAAATCCGCGTAAAATCTCTATCTTTTCTACCGAAAAACGCGCTCTTTTCCTGCGTGCTTCCGTTGCGCGCAGGACGGCCTGTAACCGTCCTGTAATTTTGTACAAATGTTGAAAAGGTGTAAACTCGATTTTGTGAATTTTTTATCTTGCCGTCCGGCCGGGAATCGATGTATAATGTGTTCACAAGTTCGGTGGTAGGTTTGAGACTACTCCCTGCCGCCGTTTTTATTTATTGCCAAGAAACGCGACGGGGCGGTGCAAATGCGCGGCCTGATGTCGCGTTTTTCTTTTAAGCAGTCGAAAAACTTCGTTTTCCCGACAAGCTGTGTTCTGACTCCGCAGAACACGGACGTCCGAAAGCTATCAAATAAAAGGCACGCCGACGGCGTGCCTTTTGCGCGCTTTGCGCGCTTTCTCCTGCCGCATTTTGCCTTCGGCAAAACAGGCAGGACAGGCGCTCCGCGGAGCGCCGCTTAAAAATCTCCAAGAAAGTCGGGGCGTGTACCTGACTTTCTTACCTCTGCCCGCGCCGCGGCGGCGCGGCCTCGTCCGCTGTGCGGACGAGAGGGGGTTATCGCCCCCGGTTTCGTCAGGAACCGGGGGCGTATCTAAGGGGGACAGCGTCCCCCTTAGAGCAGCTCGAGGTTATACGAGAGCAGCGATCGAAGCCGCTTCATGCCGCGCGACTTGTGCCGCGAAACCGCAGACTGCGTGATGCCGAGACGCGCCGCGACCTCCTTGCCGTTCATCCCCTCGACCGTCTCCAGCCGCAGCACCTCGTACTGCCGCGCGGTCAGTTCGCTGCGCATCGCCTCGAAAAATGCCGTCCGGAACGCCGCGCGCAGCGTGCTGTCCTCCTGTCCGAGATCGCGAATATAGCTTTCATATGCACAGCGGTCATACTGCCGTTCGCCCGACATACGCCCCCTCCTTTTCATAATAATTCTCCATTTCGAACGCCGCCAGACGGCTCTCGTTTATCATTTCGTTCAGCGTGCGGATGCGCCGCATCAGCCTGTATTTCACCTCGTACTGCTTCGCGTGACGCTTTGCCGCCAGAAGCTGTTTCTTGCGCAGTTCGAGCAGCGCCGTGTTGCGGCGGTATTCCTGAGCCATTTTGCAGAGTTCCATGTTGTACCTCCCGTTCGTACCTTCGTTATCGAACATCTGTTCGTTCTTTCTTAATTCCATAATACTTCAAATCAGAAGCAATGTCAATAGAAAACCGTATGCTTGTGTCCTGTTTTTCGGACTCATTGCATATACTGTCCCAGAAGAACGAAGGGAGATGAGACCTGTGCGCCGACTGCTGTTTACCGCCGTGCTGCTCGTGGCGGCGCTTTTCCTGCTGCCCATGCTCTGGCCGCAGGATATTTCACATGAATCTGCCGAAGGCGCCGCCGAAACGGCGGCCGTTTCCGAAAACGAAACGCTGACTGTGCAGATCGACGGCAAACCGACCGAACTTACGCTCGAAAGCTATGTAGAGGGCGTCACCGCCGCGGAGATCCCGGCAGATTTTCCGCGTGAGGCGCTGCGCGCGCAGGCGGTTGCCGCACGAACCTATGCGCTGTGCAAGCTGTCCCGCGGACGCCCGGACGCCCATCCCGACGCCGATCTGTGCGACGATTACCGCCACTGCGCCGCCTACCGCAGTCCCGCAGTCTCCGTATTCGGCACGGATGAACTCTCCGCCATCCGTGCGGCAGTCCGCGACACCGAAGGCGAAATCCTGACGAGCGAGGGCGCTCCCATCGCGGCGGTGTTTCACTGTGTCAGCGGCCCACGCACCGAGTCCGCCGCCGATGTCTGGGGCGAGGATGTCCCCTACCTGCAAAGCGTGGTCAGTCCCGGCGGCACGGCTTTTGACGGCTACGAGAGCGCTGTCACTGTTTCAGCGGACGATTTCCGCGAAAAGGCCGGCTCCGCCTTCCCTGCCGCCGATCTTTCCGGCCCGCCCTCCGCCTGGTTCAAGGCCTCGGTCCGCTCGGACGCCGGCGGCATCAAAACCGTAAAGCTCGGCGGCGTCACGGTCGAGGGTACGGCGGTGCGCGAGCTGTTCGGTCTGCGCTCGACCAATTTCACGGTCACGACCGCTGATGACTCGCTTACCTTCCACACCATCGGCTACGGCCACGGCGTCGGTCTGTCGCAGTACGGCGCGAAATACATGGCCGAAAACGGCGCGGACTACCGCGAGATCCTCGCGCACTACTATCCCGGCACCGAGCTTGTCTCGCTGAACGAAAAAGCAGCCGCTTAGCTGTCGCGAAACTGACGTTTCGCTGACAAGCTGTGTTCTGACTGCGCAGAACACGAGTCGTCCGAAAGTTCCCATGCGGAAACTTTCTCCCTCCAGAAGTAAAAAAAACCGAGGCACATGTCCTCGGTTTTTTTGAAATCGCTGTGCGATTTCTATTTCATGCGCGCTAACGCGCGGCAGCATATTCTTCGATTATATTAAGCGTTTTCCGAGAACTCCGCCAGACGCAGGCCCTCATTGTGGTCGGTCGCGTAGGTGATGTTCCACGGCGAGGTGAACAGCAGGAGCGTGTTGCCTTTGAGATCCTCGACGATCTTGGTGTCGCTCGTCAGCTGGAGGCGCTTCACATCAAAGTCCTCCTCGTCGTTCTCGACCCAGCGGACATGCTCATACGGCAGGTTCTCACGGATGATCTCGACATTGTACTCGTTCTTCAGACGGTACTCGAGCACCTCGAACTGGAGCACGCCGACAACGCCGACGATGACCGACTCCATGCCGGCATTCGGCTCACGGAAGATCTGAATCGCGCCCTCCTGCGCGATCTGCTCAACGCCCTTGACGAACTGCTTGCGCTTGAGGGTGTCCTTCTGGCGAACGACGGCGAACAGCTCGGGCGCGAAGGTCGGGATGCCGGAGAACACGCACTTATGCTTGGGGTCGCACACGGTATCGCCGATGGAGAACACGCCCGGGTCAAAAATGCCGATGATGTCGCCTGCGTAGGCCTCGTCTACGATCGAGCGGTCCTGCGCCATCAGCTGCTGCGGCGCAGCGAGCGACATTTTCTTGCCGGACTGAACGTGGAGAACCTCCTGACCGCGCTCGAACTTGCCTGAGCAGATGCGCATGAATGCGACGCGGTCGCGGTGCGCCTTGTTCATGTTCGCCTGGATCTTGAACACGAATGCGGAGAAATGCGGGTCGAACGGGTCGATCACGCCGATGTCCGCGGTGCGTGCAGTCGGCGGCGGCGTCATCTGAAGAAACTTCTTCAGGAACGGCTCGACGCCGAAGTTGGTCAGAGCGGAGCCGAAGAATACCGGCGAAAGCCTGCCCTCGTGCACGGCCTTGAGGTCGAACTCGTCGCCCGCGCCGGAAAGCAGCTCCACATCGTCGATGAGCGTCTGATACTGATCCTCGGGCAGCAGACCCTCGAGAATGGGGTCATCAATGGACAGGCGCTGCGCCTTGACCTCGTGGCGGAAGTCCGCGCCCTCGAAGGCGATGACCTCGTCATCCATGCGGTCGTACACGCCCTTGAAGCGCTTGCCCGAGCCGATCGGCCAGTTTACGGCATAGGTGCCGATGCCGAGCTCGTTTTCGATGTCCTCGAGCAGCTCATACGGGTCGCGCGCCTCGCGGTCCATCTTGTTGATGAAGGTGAAGATCGGCACGCCGCGCATCGCACAGACCTTGAACAGCTTGCGCGTCTGCGCCTCGACGCCCTTGGATGCGTCGATGACCATGACGGCGGCGTCCGCCGCCATCAGCGTGCGGTAGGTATCCTCGGAGAAGTCCTGATGGCCCGGGGTATCCAGAATGTTGATGCACTTGCCCTCGTAGCGGAACTGAAGGACGGAGGATGTGACCGAAATACCGCGCTGCTTCTCGATCTCCATCCAGTCGGAAACCGCATGGCGGCTGTTCTTCTTGCCCTTGACCATGCCGGCCTCCTGAATCGCTCCGCCGTACAGCAGGAATTTCTCGGTTATGGTCGTTTTACCGGCGTCAGGATGCGAAATGATCGCAAATGTGCGCCGATTTTCAATTTCTTTTTTCAGATCAGCCACAGGCTTTTTTCCTCCCAAATATAAATTTCAGCGAAATGTTCACAGAATGTACACAATTATTCCGTATCATAAAAAATGTGGAAAGCGTAAGATCCCCCCACATGTTCTTGCTTTCTACTCTCTATCCTACCTTTTATTGCGGGAGCGGCTGGGCGAAAGCCCGGCTGTTCCTGTTTTTTTGCGCTCTTCGCGCGCGATAGGGGGTATCCAATACCCCCTATCTACAAAATCCGGTTCCGCAGAAACCGAATTTTGATACCCCCGGACGCGCCCCAAGGGCGCTGAGTCGAGGTATAAAATGACCGGCAAAGCTGGTCATTTTATAATATTACACAATATACAGCAAGATTGAGAGCCGCTTACAGCTCCCGGCGGCCCTCGAGGGCGCGTGTGAGCGTGACCTCATCGACGAACTCGAGATGTCCGCCGACCGGAATGCCGTAGGCAAGGCGCGTGATTTTAATGCCGAACGGCTGGAGCAGGCGCGAGATATACATCGCGGTCGCTTCGCCCTCGGTGTCCGGATTGGTCGCGAGGATGACCTCCTCGGTGCCCTCGTCGGCGATGCGCTGCACCAGCTCGCGGATGCGGATATCGTCCGGGCCGACATGACCCATCGGCGAGAGCGTGCCGTGAAGCACATGGTACAGGCCGCGGTACTCCTTTGTGCGCTCGAAGGCGATCACGTCGCGCGGGTCTGCCACGACGCAGATGGTCTTCTGGTCGCGCGACTTGTCCGCGCAGATTGGGCACTCCTCGCTGTCCGTGAGGTTCTGACAGCGTTTGCAGGTGAAGGTCTTTTCCTTCGCCTCACGGATGGCGCTCGCGAAGCGCTCCGCGTCCTCCTTTGGCATATCGAGCACATGGAACGCCAGACGCTGCGCGCTCTTCTGGCCGATGCCGGGCAGCCTGGCAAACTCCTCGATCAGCCGCTCGACCGGTGGTGCGAAGTAATCCATTACAGCAGGCCGCCCAGACCGCCGCCGAGGCCGCCCGTCAGTGCAGACATCTGGCTCTGCGACTTCTCGGTCGCCGCCTTGAGCGCCTCGTTGACCGCCGCGACAACGAGATCCTGAAGCATATCGATGTCGTCCGGATCGACAACATCCGGCTTGATCTCGATGCTCTTGAGCGTGGAGGTGCCGGTAACGACTGCGGTCACCATGCCGCCGCCCGCCGTGCCGGTGGTCTCCATGACGGCGATCTCCTCCTGTGCCTTGAGCATGTTCTCCTGCATCTTCTGCGCCTGCTTCATCATTGCCTGCATGTTCATGCCGCCGCCGAAGCCGCCGAAATTCTTACCCTTTGCCATCTTAAGTGTCCTCCTTAAAGTGTCTTGATTTCTATGTCAAGTTCCTGCGCATGGCCGATCAGCTCATCGACCTTCGCGTTATTTTCCTGTATAATCTCGTCTCCCGCCTCACGCACGCGGACCTTGATGGGGCCGCCGTTCAGCTTCGCCGCCTGTTCACGGATGACCGCGAGCGTCTCATCCTTGTGCGCGAGGATATAAGCCATTCTGTCCTCGCAGAGGATGACGAGCGCGCCGTCCTCGATCGCGCCCTTCGCGCCGAGCTTGATGTTCGTCAGTGCGCCGACGTTGATCTTTCCCATCAGGGCGTCGAGCAGCCGCGCCCACTGCGGCCAGAGCGTCAGCGTCGGGCCGGCCGGTTTGCCCGGCTTCGCCTGCGGTGCCGGCTCCCCGTCGATCAGCGGCGGCGCGTCCTCGTCGCCCGGCGGAGGGGGGGCGTCCTCATCTCTCGGCGGCGGAGGTGTCATGCCGCCGCTCTGCGGCGTCTGCACGACCTGCACCGGCACGCCGTTTTTGAGCTTTTCCTCGAGCGCCTCGACGCGGCCGCCGAGGGTATCATAATTCTCCGCGCCCAGACTGCACAGCCGCACGGCGCACAGCTCGGCCTCTACGCGGCGGTTCGCCGCCGAGCGCATCCGGTCGAGCGAGTCGCCGATGATGCGGCTCCACGCGATGAGCGTCGAGGCCGCGAGGCCGTCGCACAGTCCCTGAAGCGTTTTCACTGTATACGCCGGTGAAATGAGCGCGGAAACATCGGTTCTGCTTGTCTTGACGAGCAGCGCGTCGCGTATCAGGCCGAGCATCTGGTCAAATACCGCCGCAAGGTCGCGGCCTGCGCTGTAGTATTCCTCCAGCAGCGTCACCGCCGCCGCGAGATCGCCTGTCTTGAAGTGCTCCGCAAGATGAACGCCGTCGTCCTGCCCCATCACGCCGAGCGCGGCTGTGACCGTCTCCTCGTCGACGGCGCCGGCCGCCGCTGCGCGGTCGAGCATGGACAGCGCGTCGCGCATCGCGCCGTCTGCGAGGCGGGCGATCAGCCGCGCCGCCCCCTCGGTCAGCTCGATGCCTTCGCCTGCCGCGACGTCGAGCAGTCGACGCGCGATGTCCTCCGCGCCGATGCGGCGGAAGTCAAAGCGCTGACAGCGCGAAAGAATGGTCGCCGGGACCTTGTGCAGCTCGGTCGTGGCGAGGATGAACAGCACATGCTCGGGCGGCTCCTCGAGCGTTTTCAGCAGCGCGTTGAACGCGCCGATCGAGAGCATATGCACCTCGTCGATGATGAACACGCGCTTTTTGACCTGCGCAGGCGTATAGCGCGTCTCGTCGCGCAGGTCGCGGATGTTGTCGACGCCGTTGTTGGACGCCGCGTCGATCTCGGTCACGTCGAGCACCGAGCCGTCCAGAATGCCGCGGCACGCGGCGCATTCGTTGCACGGGTCGCCGTTCACCGGATGCTCGCAGTTGACCGCCCGGGCGAGAATTTTCGCGCAGGTCGTCTTGCCCGTGCCGCGCGTACCGGTGAACAGATACGCATGGCTGAGTCTGCCGCTCTGAAGCTGAGCGCGCAGCGTGTCGGTGACATGCTGCTGTCCGATCACGTCCGCAAAGGTCTGCGGCCGCCATTTACGGTATAAAGCCTGATACAAAGCGAAACCCTCCCTCCGCAGTTCCTGTTATAAAAAAGAGACGGGCGTAAGCCCGCCTCAAAGCCTGTCGATAAAGCTGATTTCCGCGCAGATATATCACTCGCGCGGCAGCGCGCATTCAATGCGTTTGCTTCGCAAACGCATAAAAACCGGGGACATGCGCCTCGGTTTTTATACAGGTCGGAGCAAAAGTTTCGACCATCGGGAGGAACTTTTGTCCCGTCGGGATATATCCGAGCCGCAAGGATCGGTATATCCCATTCGATTGAAAGCGTGGTTTCAATCGAATTAGTTCAGTGCTCCACAAGACCGCACGCAGGCAATTCGAAAACACACACCCGGCTGCCTTTCCGCATTTCGGACTCAAGATCGGCAGCTCTGCGGCACACGATGGTTTCTGCTTAATGCTGCTCGGTTCCCCGCCTGACATGGTTCACAGTCCTCCGTTGCGCAGTACCGGTCTCTCATCGTCCTGTGAGTGGCTGCCTCGCCGCATATGCGACCCTCTTTGTCTGCACGACCCCTGCTGAAGCGGATTGCAGGTTCAAGGCACCGCTAACGCCCCGGTCTGTGCGGCCTTGTGCAGCACTGAACGTTTTTCGGGAGGAGAACTGCTTTCGCGGCCCTCCGCCCGTCTGTATTTACTTTTCTGTGCCGGACTGTCCGGCATGCCGAGGATCAGCTCTCCGGGTCTTCTTCTGCCGGATCGGGCGCCGGTTCAGGATCGGGCGCCGGTGCAATGTTGCCGCCGTCATCTCCGCCACTGCCGCCGTCGTCGCCGCCGTCATCACCGCCGCTGCTGTCGCCGTTGTCGCCGTTTTCATAACTGCTGTCGCCGTTATCGGTCGAGTCGGTGCTGCTGTCGGTGTTCGAGCTGTCGTCGCTTTCCTCGTCGTCATACTCGTCGTAGTAGTCATCCATGCCGCTCGTCTCGAAGTCGTACTTCTCCTCGATGTTTTCATGGCTGCAGGTCTGCGTCGGAACCTTGTCCTTCCAGAAGCGGCCGGTCGCCGCGCGTCCTGCCTCACGGCAGGCGCCGGATGCCAGCAAGCCGGTATCCATGCAGTAGGTCTCCTCGACGAAATCCTGCGGATGCGAGTCAAAGACAAGACCGCTGTCGCCGGCATGAACCTTTTCCATGACCTTGAGCCAGATCTCCGCCGCGTTTCGGCCGTACAGGCCGTCCAGACGGTAGTTATGCTCATAGCCTACCCAGACCGCCGCAGAGTATTCCGGCGTTACGCCGCAGAACCAGATATCCGTGTTCGAGCTCGTGGTACCGGTCTTGCCCGCGGTCTCCACGCCGTCGATCTGAATGCCGTAGGCGGTACCGTGTGCGGTAACGTTCTGCAGGCAGTCGAGCATATCATATACGGTATGGACGTTGGTAAAGCCCTTGTCGGTATAAGGAGTGTTTTCAAGAACGGTGTTGCCCTCGTTGTCAAGCACCTTCGTATAGGTGCGCGTACCGCCGAACACGCCGTCGTCGATGAAGGTAGAGTAGGCGCCGGCCATTTCGCGGACCGTCACGCCGTCGGTCAGCGCGCCGAGCGCCAGAGGCGCCAGGGCAATATCCGACTGGACTGTGCCGTCCTCATTGGTACGGTTGCCGACCAGCTTGATGTCGAGCTGGCTGGTGAGGAAATCATAGGAAGCCTGCGGTGTCAGTGCGTTGAGCACCTGTACCGAGACGGTGTTGAGCGAGCGCGTAATACCTTCCTTGATGGTCAGGGAGCGGCCGGTCGGGTACTTGCCGTCGTTCATCGGCCACGGCATGCCGTCCTCGCCCTCGGAGAAGGCGCGGTCGTAGATCGTCGTGCTCGGAACGATGATGCCCGCATCCATCGCCGGGCCGTAGCTTGCCAGCGGCTTGAATGAGGAACCCGGCTGGCGGCGTGCATCGGTCGCGAAGGAGAACGAGCGGCTGAGCGTTTTCTGGCCGCGTCCGCCTGCGATCGCGACGATATCGCCCTGCTTGTCCGTGATGACCATGGCGCTTTCCGGCACTTCGCCGTACTTTTCCGTATTCGGGAACGCGGAATCATCGGTATATACGCTGTCCAGAGCATCCTGAACCTTGGTATCAATGGTTGCATGGATCTTGAGGCCGCCGGAATATACCATATTCTCTGCGACCAGCTCGGAATAGCCCTTCTGCTCCTTCAGATCGTTGATGACGTCCTTGATGACCTCATCGGTGAAGTAGCTGTAGGTGGACTTGACGTCCTTCTGGTATTCCTCGTAGGGACGGTAGTTCAGCTGCTCGGAAACGGCCGCATTGTACTCGTCCTCGGTGATCATGTTCTGATCGAGCATCTGCGACAGAATGGTCTCCTGACGCGATTTTACCTTGTCGGAATGGTTATATACGTCGTAGATGGACGGATTGTTGGTCAGTCCGGCCAGAACGGCGCATTCCGCCAGGTCGAGCTGCGAAACATCCTTGCCGAAGTAACGGTCTGCCGCGGTCTGCACGCCGTAGCTGTTGTAGCCGAGGTAGATGGTGTTGAGGTACATGACGAGGATGCGGTCCTTGTCGTCGATCTCCTTTTCGAGCGCAAAAGCACGGAAGATCTCGTTTACCTTGCGCTTGATGGAGTAATCCTTGTCCTCAGTGATGTTTTTGATGAGCTGCTGCGTGATCGTCGAGCCGCCGTACTGGTCGCCGCCGAGCACCCAGCCCTTGACCGCGCCGAGCGTGCGCCACCAGTCTACGCCGTGATGCTTGTAGAAGCGCTCGTCCTCGATGGCGACGACGGCGTTCTTGAGATTGTCCGGAATTTTGTCGCTGTCGACCCATTCGCGGTTCTCGCGGCCCTTGATGGTCTCATAAACGGTCTCCTCGCCTGTCTCCGCGTCCGTCGTATAGATGAACGAGTTGAGGTTCAGGCCGAGACCTTTGCTGATTTCGGAAGCAGTTTCCTTCGCGGACGGGTTGATGTTCGTATGAACATAGAACGCAAACGCAATGCCGCAGAAGCAGCCGCACAGCACGCCGACGAGCACTAACGTCAGCAGCAGGCGTCCGAAAAACCGTCCGATGACCGATCCATTTTTTCTTTTTGACAATTCGGTATCCTCCTTGCCCGGCAGCCGCAGGCCGCAGGGTATGCCCGGCAGAATGCGCACGGGCAGCTGTCATTTACCTGTACAGGTACGGACGTTTTCACCGCCCGTTTTGTTCCCGCACGGCTGAAAAAACGCCCGCAGAATGAAATATCCCCATTTTCGCCCCTGTGCCGGGACAGAGCGGGAATACAGTATTATAGCGGTCTATGCCATTATAACACACAAGAGCCGAAATGCCAAATTATTTTTACAGAACTTCGCGGAATAGACAAAAATTTTGTGGGAATACTCAAATCACGCAGTCTCTCTCTTCTCTATTTTAGGAATTACATCTGTAACGGAGGTTTTGTCAATGATACAGGGATTTTTTCTGCTCGCACGCCGTCAGGCGCGGCAGCGCGCCGCCGCGCTCCTGATCTTTCTGCTCCTTGCCGCCGTCATGCTCGTCCTTGCCGTGCGCGCCGTCCGTGCGCCTGCCGCCGTTCCCGCAGACGCCGCCTCGCTCGTCGCCGGTACGGACGGCACGCACCTGACCATCTCGCAGAACGGCGAGGTCATCCTTACGACGGCGATCGATGTGCGCACGCTGCCGAGCGCCGACCGGGAAGCGCTCCGCCGCGGCATCACGCTGCGGAGCGATACCGAGCTGACGCAGCTGCTCGAGGACTACTCGTGACGCGCGTTCATTCCGCTCTTTCGCCCGCGAGCTCCTCGAGCGAGGCGAAGCGGTAGCCGAGCGCCTCCCACTTTGCGAGCAGTTCATCGAGGATGCGCGCGTTGGTCGCGCTCGTCGAGTGCAGCAGCACGACCGCGCCCGGATGGATGCGCGGTACGAGCTTGGAAAACGCCTGCTCATCGGTCGGCTGATCGTCGGTATACCAGTCCACATAGGCGAGCGACCAGAAGATCGTGCGGTAGCCGAGTTTCTGCGCCATGGCGAGATTGCTCTCGCTGAATTTTCCCTGCGGCGGACGGTAGAATCTCTTCATCTCCTCGCCCGTGAGTTCCCGGTATTTGTCCGCAAGGCCGTCAAGCTCCGCCGAAAACGACGCTTCGTCCTGTATCGCGGACATATCCGGGTGGTGCAGCGTGTGATTGCCGACGATGTGCCCCTCCTGCACCATGCGGAGCACGAGCTCGGGCGCGGTATCGATATAGTTGCCGACGACGAAAAAGCAGGCCGGTGCGCTGTGCTTTTTGAGCGCGTCCAGAATCGCTGTTGTGCAGCCGTTCTCATAGCCGGCGTCAAACGTCAGATAAATGACCTTTTCCGCCGCATCGCCCACATAATATGCATCCCACTGCCGCAGCTCTCCGGCGGAGACGTTGCCTTCGGGCTGCTGCCCCTCCGCGCGGAACGACAGTCCCCAGTTTCCGTCCGCTGCTGCGGTCTGCTCGGTCTTTCCCTGCGGGAACATCATGAAAAGCGCCGCGACGACCGCAAAAGCCGCCGCTGACGCCGCGACACGGCGCAGCATGGAGCACGTGATGGTGATGAACATTTCTCTCCCCTCCCTCTCTCCATGCTACGCGGACGCCCCGGAAATCATGACGGTTTTTCGCGCCGAAATCCGTTCAAAAGGGCAATGGACAGTGCAGCGTCAGGTATAGTACAATATTTCTATATAGTGTAATCAGCCAGCCTTCCGCATCTAAGGGGGATCTCTATGAAGCACAAACGACTGTTCACTGCCGCTCTCGCGGCGTCTCTTGCCGTGTCCTCGCTGCCCGCAGCGCTCGCGCTCGACACCGCGCCGCCCATGTACCAGCAGTTCGGCTACGACAGCGAGGAGGCGTACACCTCCTCCTATGACTGGTGGTTCGACAAGCTCAGCTACGACCAGGCGAGCGACTGCTACCGCCGTCATCTCGACGAGATACATAACGACCCGTCCGTCGCGCTCCGCTTCCATGATGCTGAGCAGAGCGACCTCGAGGAATGGCTCGACAGCGGTTACTGGGACGACCGCGAGGCCTTCTACCGCAGTACGGCGCTCGACATGACGCTTCAGGACGATTTCTACGCCGTCCCCGCGCTCAGCGTGCAGCTTTCCGGCAAAACGCTCACGTTCCCCGACGTTCAGCCGTTCTTCGAGGACGGCCGCACCATGGTCCCATTCCGCGCAGTCGCAGAAGCGCTCGGCGCCGAGGTCGGCTTCGACGGCGGCACGGTTTCCGCTTCGCTCGGCGGCAAGGTCTGCCGCTTCGCAATCGGCGGCGACACCCTCACCGTTTCCGACAGGGCGACCGGCAAGGTGCTGAAAACCGTTCCGCTCGACACCTCGCCCATCGAAAAGGACGGCCGCACCTGCGTTCCCGTGCGTTTTCTCGCGGAAAGCCTCGGTCTGACCGTCGAATGGGACGACGGTGCACAGTGCGCGGTGCTGTATGACCGGGATGCGCTGCTCGAGAGCATCGACAGCGGCTTTACGACCGCGAACCGCTGGCTCGCCGCCGTGCCCAGACTGCAAAACGCTGATGCCGTGCGCATGGCGCTCACCGCAAAGCTAGACTGCACTGCGTTCGACACGATCAGCGGCGACAGAAAATACAGCGCTTCTGGCACGATGACGCTCATCTCGGACGGAAAAAGCGCCTCGCTCTCTGCGTCCGCCGATCTTTCTGCACTCGCGGGCCTTCTCTCATCCGACCTCATCAGCAGCGCGGACGGCCCGACCTCGCAGCTCTTCTCCGCGTCCATGCTTTCCTATTATAAGAGCGCGCTCAGGAACGCGGCGTTCGATCTGATCTACAACGCCGATACGGACACGCTGTATGTGCGCAGTCCGCTGCTGTTCTCCGCGCTCACTTCGAGCAGCGGTACGGACAAAAAGACGGACGGCTGGTATTATGAGGAGCATTTCAGCGAAAAGACCGCGCTCGGCGAGCTTTTGACGCTGTACCGGAACGCTGATACCCAAAACACCTGCGGCGCGGCGCTTCTCGCCTCCGCCGAGGCGTATGCGGAGGAATACGGCGGCTGGAGCGGCTTTTACAGCTCGCTCGAGGACAGGCAGAAGAACCTGTCCGCTGTACTGGGCGATGCGGTGTTCACGCGCTCGGGCGACCGCTGTACTGCGCAGCCCTCGGTCAAATCTCTGCTCGGCGGCGAAGAGGATGATATGGTCGGCGTCAGCGGAAGCTATACTCTCAACACGGCCACCGGTGCGGCGTCGGGAGATCTGGCCCTCGACATCAAGGGCAGTCTGTTCCCGGTTGCCAACCGCACCCGTCTGACCTTTGATCTCTCCGGCACGAGCGGCAGAATGACCCTCTACAACCACCTGCGCAATCAGGGCACGCTCACGTTCGATCTCTCGCTCAGTCTCGCCCCGTCCTCGGCACCGGTTTCCGCGCCGCCGAAGAACGCCGTGCTGACGCCGCTCGATGAGCTGAACGGAATATCCGGCCAGACCAGATGGAGAAACTGAAATGAAAGAATATCAAGACCTGATCGGCAAGATCATCATTGCGGCCGCCATCATCATCGCGGCGGTCATCATCGCCGGTGCGATCGAAAGCGCAGGCGTCAACATCCATCAGGGACTTGCCTATGCGGGCGAAATGCTCCGGTAACATAGCCGCCTCCCTCTTTCGACAGTCTAAGGGCGCACCTCGGTGCGCCCTTTTCATATGCACCTGCGCGTGCTATAATAAATAATTGTTCAAAGTATGTTCACATTGTTTTCAACAAACTGCCACACAGCAAATCTACAATAGAGACAGTAAACGATAAGGAGGCCATTCCAATGGACGACTTCAACAATAAATATGAAAATGAAAACAAAAATGCGGAAACGTCGATAAACGAGACCCCGGCCGAGCCGCAGGCGCAGCAGCCGAATGAAACGGCGCCGCAGCAGACCGAAACGCCGCAGGCGCAGCAGCAGCCACAGTCCGGCGAGGAGCCGCGCACCCCGTTCCAGACGCCGGTGCAGCACCCGGAGTATCAGTCTCCGCGTGAGCGCAGCAATGCACAGCAGTTCCAGTCCTCCCAGCAGCCGCCGGTTCAACAGACACCGCAGCAGCAGAACGGCATTCCGTACAGCGACGCATGGCATCAGCAGAATCAGCAGAGCGCAATGCCGCACCGCAGCAGAAAAAGCGGCCGCAGGCTCGTCATCGGCCTGTGCAGCGTTGCCGCGGCCTGCCTTCTGTTCGCCGGAGGCGCGGTAGCCACCTATTTCGTCACCGGCAGCAGCCAGACGGACAGCTCCGCATCTGCCTCGACCGACAGCGGCTCCACGCCGACCATGCAGATCAACAGCAAGCCCTCGGACAGCAGCTCGAGCTCCTCGGACGGCATGTCCGGCGAGGACATCTACAAAAAGGTCAGCCCCTCGGTCGTATCCGTTATCTCGACCACGAGCGAAGGACAGGGCAGCGGTTCGGGCGTTATCATGAGCAGCGACGGCTACATCATCACCAACAACCACGTTGTCGAGGGCGCGCAGTCGGTATCCGTCCAGCTGAATGACGGCACTTCGCTCGACGCGACCATCGTCGGCACGGATGAGCAGACCGACCTCGCCGTTATCAAGGTCAACTCCTCTGCCGAGCTGACCGCCGCAGAGTTCGGCGACTCGGACGAGCTCCAGCCGGGCGAATACGCCTACGCGATCGGCTCTCCCGGCGGCGTTCAGTTTGCGAACACCATCACCGGCGGCCGCATCTCCGCGATCAACCGCGACCTTACCGTCAATGACCGCGTCATGAGCCTGATCCAGACCGACGCTTCCATCAACAACGGCAACTCCGGCGGCGCACTCATCAACGAGTACGGTCAGGTCGTCGGCATCACCTCGGCCAAGCTGTCCGGCAACGCCTTCGGCAGCGCGACCGTTGAGGGCATGGGCTTCGCCATCCCGATCAACACCGCAAAGGATATCGTCGACGAGATCATCCAGAACGGCTACGTTTCCGGCCGGCCGTCCATCGGCATCACCGGCCGCAATGTCTCCTCGCAGGACGGCAGCATCTCGGGCGTTCAGGTCTATTCGATCGACTCGCGCGCCAAGGCCGCCTCTGAGGGTCTCAAGGTCGGCGACGTCATCACCGCAGTAAACGGCACTCCGACCCCGACCATGGACGAGGTAAACACCGTCAAGGCCGACAAGAAGGCCGGCGACAAGCTGACGCTTTCTGTCTACCGCATCTCCGAGGACAAGACCATCAACCTCACCATCACGCTGACCGATGCGCACGATCTGGAGGGCGACGATCCGGCTGAGACGCAGCAGCAGAACCAGAGCCAGAATGATAACTCCGGCAATTACGGTAATTACGGCAATGGCTACGGTAGCTTCGGCGGTTTCGGCGGCTTCTCCTCCCCGTTCTCGAGCTTCGGCTGGTAAAAACACAATATATAACAAGGGCATGGACCAAAGTCCATGCCCTTGTCTGTCGATAAAGTCTGTTTTCGCACCAAAACAGCAATCGCGCATCAGCGCGCATTCAAAAGCGTTTGCTGCGCAAACGCATCCAAACCGGGGGCGTGTACCTCGGTTTGGATACTTTGAGAGGGAGAAAGTTTCCGCATGGGAACTTTCGGACGTCCGTGTTCTGCGTAGTCAGAACACAGATTGTCGGCGAAACGTCAGTTTCGCGACAGTCTTTTTTATATCTTCGCGAGCGGAAGCGTAAACTCGAATTCGGTCTCGCCGCCGTCCGAGCGGACGGAGATCTCTCCGCCGTGCAGGTTGATGATATTCTTGACGATGTACAGACCGAGGCCTGCGCCGGTCTTGTCCATCGAACGCGAACGATCCGCCTTGTAGAAGCGGTCGAACACGTGCGGCAGATCCTCGGCGGAAATGCCTGCGCCGGTGTTCGAGATGGAGAACGCACAGAAGTCGCCCTCCGGATGGGCGCGGAGCGTCAGCCTGCCGCCCTCGTCGATGAACTTCACCGCATTGTCCACCAGGTTGTATACCGCACGGTACAGATGGTCGCGGTCGCCCATGACGATCAGCCGGTCATCAAGCTCGCACTCCACCTCCAGCTTCTTTTTCTCGATCTTCTGCTCGAAGGAGAGGATGATCTGGCTCGTCATGGCGGAGAAATCGAACGGTGCCGGACTGAGCAGCAGCTCACCCGACTGGATCTTCGCCGCGTCGAGCATACGGTTGACCATGCGCGACAGACGGCGCGTCTCCTCCGCGATGATGCGCAGATACTTGTCGCGCTGCTCCTCGGGAATGGTGCCGTCGATCATGCCGTCCACGAAGCCGCCGATCGTCGTCATCGGCGTTTTGAATTCATGGCTGACATTCGAGATAAAGCCGCGCGTCAGCTCTTCGAGCTGATCGAGGTCGCTCGCCATATTGTTGAACGAGACCGCCAGCTCGTCGATCTCATAGCAGTGATTATCCTCGGGGACGCGCACATCGAAGTTGCCGGAGGCAAATTCCTTCGCCGCCGCCGCGATATTCTTGATCGGGCGCGTGATATGCTGCGACAGAATGAACGAGATAATGAGCATCGCGGCGAGCGTCACGAGCAGGATGAGCACGAGCGTCTGCGTCGAATGCCGCACAACGCCGGCCGTTGCCGGGTCCTCGCAGGATACAAAGATGAGCGCCGCGACATTGCCGTCGCTGTCGCGCACGCAGCTGCCGACCGTGTAGCTCGTCGCCTCAGTCAGCACGCCGACCGAACCGACCGCGGCATAGCTGCCGCTGCGCGTGAGCTCGGAGACCACCTCGGCCGGCACGCGGTAGCCGCTGACGCTGTAGGTGGAGCCGTTCGGATGCGCCGCCATCTGCACCTCGCCGCTCTCGTTCGTGACGAGGACGGTCAGCTCGTCCTCCTTGGCGATGCGCGCGATGGAAAGCATGTACAGCTCGCGTATCACGTCCGAGTCCGTGCCCTGCATGACCTTGCTCTGCTCGGCAAGGCTCTGCACCGTGGTCTTCAGCTCGGTCTGCTTGGCGCGCAGCGCGTAGCTCGCCATCTGATGATAGAACACGCTGCCGGCGAGCGCGAACGCAACGACGATCAGAATAAAGTGGGTCAGGTACTCCTTGAAGAAAAAGCTGCGTTTTTTCATCGCTTACTCCTTGGTCTCGAACTTGTAGCCGACGCCCCAGACCGTTTTCAGCTCCCATTTATCCGACACGCCCTCGAGCTTTTCGCGCAGGCGCTTGACGTGCACGTCGACCGTGCGCGTATCTCCGAAGTAGTCGAAGCCCCACACCTCATCGAGCAGCTGTGCGCGTGTGAATACGCGGTTGGGACTGGAGGCGAGAAAGTACAGCAGCTCGATCTCCTTCGGGGGCGCGTCCACGCGCTTGCCCTTGATGACGAGATCGTAGGCCTGCTTGTCGATCACGAGATTGTCGAACGACAGCTTTTCGGGTGCGTCATCGGGCGCGATACGCCGAAATACCGCGCGCACGCGCGCGATGACCTCGGGCATTTCGAGCGGCTTGACGATGTAGTCGTCCGCACCCATCTCCAGACCGGAAACACGGTCGGCCGTTTCTCCCTTGGCGGTCAGCATGATGATCGGCACGTCGCTTTCCGCGCGGATCTCCCTGCAGACCTCCCAGCCATCCATGACCGGCATCATGACATCGAGCAGCAGCATATCCGGCTTGTCCGACTTCCATTTTTTTATGCCCTCGACGCCGTTTTCAGCCTCGAGGACGGTATATCCCTCGCGTTCGAGATACAGGCGCAGCAGCTCGCGGATGTTGGCCTCGTCCTCGACAATGAGTATCTTTTTGGGCATAGTTCTCCCCCCTGCTTTCGATAAAAATATCTATGATAATTATAACGCAGCCGGAAAGCGATTGCATTAACAAAATGTTAAACCGGTCAAACTTTTTCCGCCGAGAGCACGGTCAGCACGCCGTCCGCAACGGTGAAGCGAACCTCGAAGCCGCCGAAGGGAAAGCCGTAGACGCGGCCCGCCTCATGCTGATAGCCGGGACGGGGGTCCTGCGCGAGAACACGCAGCAGAGTCTCTCGTTTTTCCTGCGGCAAGGCGTCCAGAACGCCCTCCGCGCACTCGACGCGCACGGCGTCCCCCGCGAGGGCAAAGCTGCCCGACGCCTCGGGATGCGAATCGGTGTAGGCGAGATAGGGCTTGATGTCGAAGATCGGCGTACCGTCCATCAGATCCGCGCCCGAAATATGCAGCACCGCCCCCTCGGGCGTGCCGTATTCGACGCGGTGCAGGCGGACCGAGGACAGGCCGATGGCGTTCGGCCGGAAGGGCGAGCGGGTCGCGAACACGCCGACGCGGCGGTTGCCGCCGAGCTTGGGCGGACGGACGGTCGGAGACCAGCTCTCGCGCACCGCTTCGGAGAACTGCCAGATGAGCCAGAGATGCGAGTATTCCTCGATGCCGCGCAGCGCGTCCGCGTTGCGGTATTCCGGCTCGAAAACGATGCGCGCCGGCACGTCGGCAAGGCCGCTCTGGCGCGGGATGCCGAACTTGGTCGGAAAATCCGTGCGGATGCGCGCGATGATATGTGTCATGACGGTTTCAGACATAGACGTACCTCTTTTCGGAAACGACGGCTGACGGCGGGCGGCAGCTCGGCTTTTGTTTGTCTGCACTCAGAATTTTTGAAAAAAGAAAACCACTCACAGAAGTGAGTGGTTTCGTTGGTGGAAGTTAACGGGCTCGAACCGCTGACCCTCTGCTTGTAAGGCAGATGCTCTCCCAGCTGAGCTAAACTTCCATTTGGTGACCCGTGGGGGAATCGAACCCCCGTTACCGCCGTGAAAGGGCGGTGTCTTGACCGCTTGACCAACGGGCCAAGAGAAAAAAGTGGTAGCGGTAATTGGACTTGAACCAATGACCTTCCGGGTATGAACCGGACGCTCTAGCCAACTAAGCTATACCGCCGTTTGCTTTTCTCATCGTCGCCCTCTCGCTGACGACTTGTTTATAATACACCATAATCCGCGAAGTGTCAACACTTTTTCGAAAAAAACTTTAAGAAATTTTTAAAAAGATTTTCCGGCCCGTTTTCCGCTTTCGGAACGCGCTCCTCCCCGAGGCTGTCGAGCGCCTGCTCGCAGAACACACGGTCCCACTCATGCGTCTCAGCAAGCTGCGCCGCGTTCACCAGGAAGAACTCCTCGGAGACGTACTGTCCCCGGTCGGGGACCGGATCGTCAAACGTGCAGTCGATGAACCAGGTCCTGCCGTCCAGACGCACGGCATTCCAGCCGTGGTTCATCTGCTCGGAGGCAACGTAGACCGCCGGGATGCCTGCCGCATCGCACAGCATGGCGTAGGCGCGGCCGTAGCCGGCGCACACGGCCCTGTGGTCGAGCAGCGCGCCGTCCGCCGAAAACGGCGCCGTCGAGCCGTCAGGCTGCTCCTGCTGCTCGGTATCGACATCGTATTCGCACATCCGCACGAGGGCGTCATGCAGCGCGCGCAGCTTCTGCTCGGCCGTCATGTCCTCCGTGATGCAGTCCGCGGCGAGCGCCGCAGCATAGGCCTTCGCCTGCGCCTGCCGTCCGGGGCGCGACACCTCCACGCGCAGGTCGGTCGTTTTGTTCGCGCGCACGGTCGCGTGCAGCGCAAAGGCATACGGCCAGCGCGCCTCCAGCGCGCGGTAGACCGTGTCCGGGTCTACCTCCGACGAGCGGAAGCGCACCGGCTCCTCTCCTGCCTGCTGGAGCAGCTCCGCCGCCTCGAACGGCGTACTCACGCGCTCCGCCGACAGGTACGGATACCACACAAGTCCTGCGCTCACCGCGAGCAGACACAGCAGCAGCGCCCAGACTGTCCTGCGCATCCGTGTTCCCCCCTTCTCAAAAGCAAAACGGCGGACGACTGCGTGAGCCATCCGCCGCATTCTGCGAACAAATAGATTACATCAGCTTGACCGTGTAGTAAACCGCGGTCACGAACAGGTATGCCGCTGCCGCACCCATCACGACGAGCATATGCGCCGGAGCGAACAGGACGACTGCGGTCAGCACCGTCATGAGGATCGGCGTTACGGTCATCATCAGGAAGGCGTTGCTGCTGAAGCGTGCCTCTGCCTTTTTTCCGGTGTTCTTCGCCTTGCCCTGTCTGCCGCGAACGGAATTGACGACAGCGATCTGCGCAACGGTCAGAACCGCCGCCGCGATCAGAACGGCATACGCCATCCAGGTGAAGTTCGAGGAAACGAGGGCGCGGTGTACGAGCCACATCATGCCGAGCGCCGCACCGCAGTCCACGGTGATCACGAAGAACTCGGTCGAATAGGAATGGTAGACCAGATAGAATACCGCGAGAACGGGCAGGATCACATAAAGCGCCTTAATCGGAGCGATGCCGATGTAGCTGATCGCGCTCATGCAGACCGTCATGACAACGCTTGCGATCAGCAGATTGCGTCCGCAGATAATGCGGCGGGAGCCGTTTCTGCGGCCCGTGCGCTCCATGCCGAGCATGACCAGACCGCCGACGACACCGATGATGCCGATGGCGAGCAGGATTCTGGTAACGATGAGACCGATCATGAACGTGCTGCCGTAGTTGAGCAGGCGCTGAAGGATCATCAGCACCAGAACGCCGAGCAGGCACACGCTGAACACGGTCAGCACCTTGTTTGTTGTATATTCTTCCTCAGAAATTGGCTTTTTGCCCACATTGCTTTTTGCCAACGAAGTACACTCCCTCTTTTTACATATTTCCGCCTGCGTACAGCACTGCTGCCAGCGCTGCGACAGGCGCGGTCTCACACCGCTTATCGGCCTTTTGGCAAGGGAACAATCAACAAATCATTCCAAAAATCATTTTTTCGCGGTAAACGCGCTCCAGTCGTCGCTCTTCGCGTGATTTACGACCTCGAAACCCGCCTTTTCGAGCGCCGCACGAACCTCGTCCGCGCGTTCGTTCAGGATGCCCGAGCAGATGAGCGTGCCGCCCTCGGCGGTTTTCGCGAAGAACATCGGCGCCATGCCGATGATGACGTCCGCCACGATGTTCGCAACGATGACGCTGTAGCCGCTGCCGATGTCCTCTGCGAGCTTTTCGTCGCGCAGCGCATCGCCGCACAGGCCGCGGCCGATGCTGACATGGTTCTTTTCGGCGTTCTCCTGCGCCGTGCGCAGGCAGTTTTCGTCGATGTCCACGACCGTACGCACCTCCGCGCCGAGCATGGCCGCCGCGATGGCGAGGATGCCCGAGCCGGTGCCCATGTCGAGCACGGTGTCGCCCGGCTTTACGTTGTCCTCGAGCGCGCACATGCACAGCTGCGTGGTGTCGTGGCTGCCGGTGCCGAACGAGGACGCCGGGTCGATCTCCAGAATACGGCGGCCCTGCGCGTCGTCCACGGTCTCCCACGACGGCTTGATCATAAAGGAATGGCCGACCGGGAACGGCTTGAAATACTGCTTCCAGCCCCACTCCCAGTCCTCCTGACGGGTGAGCGCGGTCTCGGTGACCAGACGGCCCCAGGCGTGCTCCTCGTCGCGCGCCTTGAGGTTTTCGAGCGAGGTACGCAGCGCCGCATACTGCTTCGCGCCGGCCTCATCATCCGAAAGATAAATCTTCAGACAGGTCTCCTGTGCGCGCTTTTCGCGCACCAGATCCTCGTCAACATAGTCCCAGTAGATCTCGGTATCCTTGAGAAATTCCTCAAAGTCTGCGGCATCCTCGAGCACATAGCCCTCGATGCCGTTGTCCTCCAGAACCGCCTCGACCGGGCCGATGCCCTCGGTGGTAGTGTAGATGGTGACTTCTCTCCAGTCCATCCGTTCTCTTTCCTCCTTGTTATCGCCTCATTATAGACGTATCCGGGTCTGTTTTTGTTCCCCTTACAGGCGAACCAGACCGTATTTTCTTTCCCAGTAATGCACGACCTCATCCGGCTGCTCCCAGGTGCCGTCGTACAGCGCCAGACCGGGGAACACGCGCAGGCCCTTTTCGAGCAGGTCTGCGTTCTCCGCGCACAGGCAGATCGGGCGCGAGATCATATACCGGCATTCCTCGAGCGCCACAAGGTCATCCTCGGTCTCGAGCACGAGCTTGAACGCGCCGGAGTCATCCTCCGCCTCGAGCAGATCCTCGCCCAGACGCGGGCCGCATTCGATCTCGTCGGAAATGTCGATCGTCGGATCGATGAAGTGCGCGTTGGTGCCGTCGGGAGCAAGGATAAAATCGTCGTGGTCGCGCACGATGCTGCGGCAGTCCGCCTTCTCGTCGAGCGCGCGCAGGAGCGCCGGAACGCTGTCTCCCTCCGCCGGAACAACGATCTCCGTGTTGTAAAACGGCAGGTTTTCGTCGATCCATGCGGACGGAACGCACACGCCGAGCGACAGCCGCGCATAGGGCGCGGTCTTTTCGAGCGCTTCGGAGAGCTCCTCCATACTGCGGGCGCGCAGGATGACGGTCGTCACGCCGATGCGCTGCAGAACGCCGATGGCCGCGCGCACGTCCGTGCCGTCCGCGAGGTGTCCCTCATCGTCCTCGAGCGTCAGCTCCGCGATGACCGTCCGGCCGCAGATGTCGCCGAGCGCCAGCACCGCTGCGCGCAGAGCCGCAAAGGTCTCCGAGCCGCGCAGATAATAAAACGCAGCGTCCTCGTGCAGCCTGCCGCGGAAAGCGTCCTTGCACAGACCGATATAGTACAGCGTTACCGGGCGTTCGGTGTCCTCATCCTCTTCGTCGGGTACAGGCGGGCAGTCGAGCGCAATACCGACCGGAAGCGGATCGAGCGTCCTCTCCCATTCGTCGCAGGCGGCTCCGTCCGGGGCGACCGCCCCGGCAAACCGGTCCGGGTGTTCCCGCCATAAGGGAACGTCGTCCGGAGAAGTGAGCATAAGCTGCGGCTTTCGGCCGCTCTGACTTAAAGGTACGTCCACGATAGTTGTTCCTCCCATGCAGACATTTTAATATATCTTTGTGTCGTTTTTATGAATTTCGTTTCCATGTTCCGTCCGGACTCACGGTATACTGCTGCGGCTTTGCCGCCGCGAGACGGCAGATCTCGAGCGCCGACTGCATCTGCATATCGAGCGTGTAGGTCTTGCCGGAGAGCGCGGAGATCGCGTCCGAAAGCGCGGAGAGCATCTCAGGCGAAGCGCAGGCCGCCGCCGGCAGGTCATAGCTGCTGCAGAAGCCGGTCACGGCATCGAGCACATCGCCGTTAAAGGTGTTCGTCGGCTCGCCGATGAGGCCGAGCAGCTGAAGACGCTCGGTCATCGCGTAAATATTGTCCGAGACCTCGCCGAAGCACATGGTCCTGCTCGTGTCGAGCGCATGAAGGGCGTCCTCACGCACGCTGACCGTGCTGTTGCCGACCTGGATGTCCGGGGTCAGGCCCCTGCCCTCCCAGCAGCCCTGGCCGGGCAGCTCCATTTCGAGCGTTGTGATGACCAGCTTGTCGCCGTTGATGAGCGGCAGGTGCATCTGACCCTGCCCCTTGCCGTAGGTCTTTTCGCCGACGACGGTCACGTTTTCCGCGGTATCCTGAAGGATGCCCGTGAGCAGCTCAGCCGCCGAGGCCGTGCCGCCGTTGACGAGAACGACGATCTTGTTCAGCGGCAGACCGCCGCCGGTCGAGACGGTCTCATCCAGACCGCCCATGTCGTCGCGGTAGCGCACGCCGGCGAGCGTCACGCCCTTGTCCGGCGTCATGGCGTTGGCGATTTTGAAGGCGACGTCGATCAGACCGCCGCCGTTCCCGCGCAGGTCGAGCACGACCGCACGGGTATTCTTCTTCGCAAGGCCGTTCCAGATCTCAGAGAACGCCTGCCAGTCGTTTTCCGAGGCGAACGAGCTGATCTTGATATACTCGACGCCCTGCGTCAGCGTGCTGTTCGAGACGTAGACCTGATTGACCTGACGGCGCATGATCGAAACCGTGATGTCGCGGCCCTGACGGCGCACGGTCACGCTGACCGTCGTGCCCTCCTGCCCGCGCAGCTTCGAGGCTACATCTGCGGTCTCCGCGCCGCTGACGTCCTCGCCGTCGATCTTCACGATAAGGTCGCCGATCTGAAGGCCGGCCTCCTCGGCCGCGGAATAGCGCATGACCTCGCCGATCTGCACGCCGCCTGCGGTCTGCTGCAGGCCGACGCCGATGCCGACAAAGCCCTCGAGCGTGGAAAAGCCCTGCGAATACTCCTCGCTCGACAGATACATCGAATGGGTGTCGAGCAGGCCGAGGATATCGTTGATGACATCATACATCTCCTCGGGATGCTTTTCCAGATATTTGTTGATATAATTCTGAAGCACATACGGGTCATGCTCGGTCTTGATGCTGAACGCATCGATCAGGCTCCACACGCCGTCGAACCACGTTTCGCTCTGTCCGTCCGCCGTGATGGCGCCTGCCGGCGCGGTCAGCATGGCCGCCGAAAGCGCCAGTGCCGTCAGTCTTTTTGCTGTTTTCTTCATGAAATATTCTCCTCACGCGCTCCGCGTGACGATTGTCTGCTGCCTGTCAGTCAACTCCACAGCCTGTTACATCGACTCCGGCGCCTCTACGCCGATGAGCTTCAGCACGTTCCCGATGGTCTGCTTCGCTGCAAGGCACAGGGTCAGACGCGCGTCGCGCACCGCCGGCTCCGCATCCTTGATACGGCAGGCGTTGTAGAAGTGGTGGAACTGCTGCGCCAGAGCGACGGCGTACTTATTGAGGCGGGACGGGTCGCGGCTGACGGCCGACTGCACGATCTCCTCGGGCAGCAGCGCGATCTGCTTGATGAGCTGGCGCTCGTCCGAACCGCTCAGCACGGACAGATCGGTCTTTTCTGCGTCCGGCAGCGCGATGCCGCTCTCCTGTGCGTTTCTGAGCACGGAGCAGATGCGCGCGTGCGCATACTGAACGTAGTACAGCGGGTTGTCGGAGTCCTGCTTGATGGCAAGGTCAAGGTCGAACTCCATCTGGGTCTCAGCGGCGCGGCTGTTGAAGAAGAAGCGCGCTGCGTCTACCGGGATCTCGTCGAGCAGGTCGGTCAGCGTCAGGCTCTTGCCGGTGCGCTTGGACATGCGGACGACCTCGCCGCCCTGCATCATGCGCACGAGCTGCATGAGCACGATCTCCAGACGGTGCGAGCCGTCGAGACCGAGCGCGTCGAGCGCGCACTGCAGGCGCTTGACGTGGCCGTGATGATCCGCGCCCCAGATGTTGATGACGCGGTCAAAGCCGCGCTTCTCGAACTTGTTGCGGTGGTAGGCGATATCCGCCGCAAAATAGGTGTAAAAGCCGTTCGCGCGGCGCAGGACGTCGTCCTTGTCGCAGCCGAAGTCGGTCGAGCGCAGCCAGAGTGCGCCGTCCTCGGTCTCGTAGGTCGCGCCCTTCGCAGTCAGCAGGTCGATGGTCTCCTTGACGTAGCCGCTCTCATGCAGCGTCGACTCGCGGAACCAGACGTCATAGTTGATCTTGTAACGCTTGAGGTCGCGCTCCATGCGCGCGATATTGGTCGGCAGACCGTAGCCCTCGATGATGGCGAAGCGCTCCTCCGGGGTCTTTTCGAGCAGGCTGTCGCCGTACTGCTCGACCAGATCGTGCGCGAGCGCCTTGATGTCGTCGCCCTGATACCACGAAGCGTCGAACTCGATCGCGTCCTCGCCGCGGATCTCCTGAATATAGCGGCCCTCGACCGAGTGCGCGAACTTGTCTACCTGATTGCCCGCGTCGTTGATGTAGAACTCACGGGTCACGTCGTTGCCGGACCAGTCGAGCACGGAGGAAAGGCAGTCGCCCAGAACGCCGCCTCGCGCGTTGCCCATGTGCATCGGACCGGTCGGGTTGGCGGAAACGAACTCGACCATGACCTTTTCCGGCTTTGCGGCCTTGGTGCGGCCGTAGTTTTCGCCCATCTCGAATACGCCGCGGACGGCCTTCTCGTACCAGCTCTGGTTCAGAGTAAAGTTCATGAAGCCCGGGCCTGCGATGGTCACGGTGTCGAAGATGCTGTCCTCGAGCTCAAGGTTCGCGACGATGCCCTCTGCGATCTTGCGCGGTGCCATGTGCAGCGGCTTTGCGCACTGCATGGCAAAGGTGGACGCCCAGTCGCCGTTGGAGGAATCCTTCGGGGTCTCTACTGCGACCGGCGGGATGCTGCCCTCGGGCAGCTCGCCTGCTGCAACAGCCTTGTGATAAGCTGCCTCGACGACACGGGTCGCCTCAGCGCGTGCGATTTCATATGCGTTCATTCGTACACTCTCCGTTTTATTTTAATGATTGACTTTTATTTATATGATTTATGATACGACCATTTCAAAATGGTGTTCGCCCATCAGCGAGTTGTCCACCTCGACGGTGTAGTCGATGACGAGGCGGCCGCCGTTTTCGCCGACCGTGTTGCACACGTGCGACGTATGCGTCGCGATCGTCATGTCCTGCCCGATAGGGGTCTGATACAGACCGACATGGCGCTCATCCTCGGAAAACAGCATGTGCGAGGGGAAGGTTCCCGTGCGGATGAGGGTCACGGTCTTGCCGTCGAGCTTGACGGTGGTCTTGGTGCCTTCGAGGCCGGTCAGCTCGCTTTCCTCGTAGGCGATATAGTATTTTCCGCCGCGCTCATAGAGCGTCGCTGCGGTTTCAAGGTTGACGCGCTCCTCGTCGCAGCCTTCGAACTGCTGCCGCGAACGGATGGTCAGCCAGACATCTTTTTTCATGCTGTCAAATGCTCCTAATCAAAACCTGGAAATATCGACGAGTCCGGCGTTGGTCTCGACGTCCTCCTGCAGGAACAGTCCTGCAAGGCGGTCGAAGCCGGCCGGGTCGTCCGAAACATAGTACCGCGTGCCGCCCGGGCCGTCGTTCGGGTTGAACTGGGTCGAGGCGAGGTTGGCGGCCTCCGCGCCCGAGTCGATGAGCGTCACGTCCGGACCCATATAGTCGGAAATGACCTCCTCGAGCAGCGGATAGTGCGTGCAGCCGAGGATGAGCGTATCCACGCCCGCTTCCTTGAGCGGCGCGAGGTATTCCGCCGCGACCGTCTCGATGACAATGTCGCCCCGATGCACTCTGCCGTTCTCGACGAGCGGCACGAACAGCGGGCACGCCTGCGTGTACAGGCGGAGCGTGCCGTCCTTTTTGTGCAGATATTTTTCGTATGCGCCCGACCGCATGGTCGCGGCGGTGCCGATGACGCCGACCCTGCCGTTCTGCGTCATGGTCATCGCGCGTCGGCAGGCGGGTTCGACCGTGCCGATGATCGGAATGTTGTTCTCCTCCGTGAGCAGATCGAGCGCCACAGACGAGACCGTGTTGCAGGCGATGACGATGGCCTTGAGGTCGAACTGCCGCAGGAACGCAACGTCCTGCCGCGCATACTTCACGATGGTGTCGCGGCCGCGCGTGCCGTAGGGTACGCGGCTCGTGTCACCGAAATAGATGATGTTTTCCTTCGGCATGAGCGCATGCAGGCGGCGCACTGCGGTCAGACCGCCCATGCCCGAGTCGAACACACCGATCGAGCGGTTGTCCGGCGCGCGCTTATCCATGATGCTCCTCCAGCGCCAGAGAGATCAGGCGGTCGAGCAGCTCCGGATAGCGGATGCCCTCATAGTCGAACAGCTTGGGGTACATGCTGATCGAGGTAAAGCCCGGAATGGCGTTCAGTTCATTAAATACGACCTCGCCGCCGTCGTGCGTGACGAAGAAATCGACGCGCGACAGGCCGCGGCAGCCGAGCGCGGTGTAGACGCGCAGCGCGTCCTGACGGACGGTCTCGAGCTGCTCGCCGGTGATGTGCGCCGGGATGTACAGGCGGGAGCTCTCGTCCTTGTACTTCGCATCAAAGGTATAGAACTCCTGCGTCGGCGCGATCTCGCCGACCGTGGACGCCTGCGGATGCTCGTTGCCGAGGACCGCACACTCGACCTCATGGCCGTCGATGAACTCCTCGACGAGGACCTTGCTGTCCATCTTGAACGCCTCGGTCAGGCCCTCGGCCAGCTCGAGCATGTTGTTCGCCTTGGCAACGCCGACCGACGAGCCCTGCGAGCACGGCTTGACGAATACCGGGAACGAGCCGAGCTGCTCGGCCGCCGTGCGGACAACGCCCTCGGGGTTGCACGCGAAGTCGCACGCGAGCGCGAGATAGTAGCGTGCCTGACGCACGCCCGTGCCCTCGACGACCTTTTTGGTCAGCGACTTGTCCATCGTGTTCGCGCTCGCCGCAACGCCGCAGCCGACATACGGGATGCCTGCCAGCTCGAGCACGCCCTGCATGGTGCCGTCCTCGCCGCCTACGCCGTGCAGCACGGGGAACACGCAGTCGAGGCGGACGAACTCGGTCTCGCCCTCGCGCAGCAGCACGAGGCCGTGGATGCTGCGGTCGGGCGGCAGCAGCGCCGGAACGAGATCGTTCCTGTTTTCCCATGCGCCGGACTCGATCGCGTCCGCGTCGCACTCCGGCAGATAGTACCACCTGCCCTCGCGCGTGATGCCGACCGCATGGATTTCATATTTCGATTTATCAAGATTGCGCAGAATGGATGCGGCAGACAGGCACGAAATGTCGTGCTCACTCGAAATGCCGCCAAAGATCACAGCCAGTTTCATTTTTCTGTTACGCCCTCCCAGTGTTTCGTACTCATACTTATACGGATACCATTATACGCCATCCCCCGTTCGATTACAATGTAAAAATACATTTAAACGCGCATTGTTCACACAAAATTTATATTTCTGCGGCGGTGTTTTTCTACAGTCTTTCGTCAGTCTCTTGACGAAACCGCGAAAACAACGTATGATAAGGAAAAGGAGCTTTGACTTATGAACGGTAAAAGACTGTATCGCAGCGAGAGCAGCCGCATGCTCTGCGGCGTCTGTGCAGGCATTGCGGAGTATTTCAACCTTGACCCGACGCTCATCCGTCTGGCCTGGGCGCTGTTCTGCATCCTCGGCGGCAGCGGCGTACTCGCCTATATTCTTGCCGCCATCATCATCCCGCCCGAAAGCCGGGTCTGACAAGCAAAGGAAGTGACCGCCATGAGCGAAAACGATAAGATCACAGAAGAAACCGCAAACGACACCCTGCCGGCCGAGGTCGAAACCGACCTTGCAGAACAGGAGACCGATGTCATGCCTGCCGAGCCGGAGGAGGAGGAAATCGCCCCCGAGGACGTCAAAATCTTCGGCATGCCGCGCCATGTGTTCCACTGGACCGCGATCGGCGCCGCCGGCGGCTATATTCTGGCCGGCGTTGTCGGCATCATCGGCGAGCAGCTGCCCGGCTCGCTCTTCGAGACCATCTCGGGCAAAACGAATGCGACCGTCTGGGCGGTCGTTGTAGGCGCGATCGGCTACTTTTTCAGCTCCCGTGCGTACAAAAAGCGCAAGGCCGCTGAGGAATCCAAGGAAAATACAGAACAACTGTGAGCAAAAGCAGCGGAGCGCAAAAATCCGCTGCTTTTTCCTTATGAAATGGAAAAGGAGATTTATCATGCCGATTTTTGACCGAGATCATGCCGACTCCCCCGAAAAAGCCTATGTCTATATCCTGCGCTGCGCGGACGGGACGCTGTACTGCGGCTGGACGAACGACCTTGCCGCCCGTCTGGACGCACACAACAGCGGAAAGGGCGCGAAATACACGCGCGGCCGCGGTCCGGTCGAGCTCGCGTACAGCGAAATGTTCGACACGCAGAGCGAAGCCATGCGCCGCGAGGCCGAGATCAAAAAGCTGACCCGCTCGCAAAAACAGGCGCTGCTCGACAGCCAGACCGGCGGCGAAATGCTGACCGTCTACGACGCGGCCGACCGTCCCTGCGGCGCGCGTCCGCGCCGCATCGTCCACGCGCAGGGTCTGCGCCACCATGTCTGCCATCTGTGGGTCGTGGGCGTGCGTGACGGCGTGCGCGGCATCTGGCTGCAAAAACGGCAGAACGACCGGCCGCTCTATCCCGGCTTCTACGACCTGACCGCGACCGGCCACATGGACCCCGGCGAAACGCCGCTCACCGCCGCGCTGCGCGAGGCACGCGAGGAGATCGGACTGCACGCGGACGAATCCGATGTCGCGCCCGGCGGCAGCTTCCGCCAGCGCTATGTCCGCGCGGACGGCGGCTTTGATGACGAGCTTTCGTTTGTCTTTCTCATGCGCCGGGACGGCGTGCCCCCGTTCACGCCCGGCCCCGAGGTCGCGGAGATGATGTTCGTGCCGCTCGAGGACTTTGCCCTCGCGCATCTCGACCCTCACGACCTCCCTGCGCGCGGCATGGACGGCGCTCCCCTCACGCTGCCGCACGAAAAGCTCGCCTGCCTGCACGGCGAGGAATGGAACGGCGTGCGCGAGATCATCGAGCACCTGCTCGATGATGACCATTTGTAATATCTTCAAATTTTATTACATACAGGTAATAAATCACCCCGGTGCAGACCTTGTGCACCGGGGTGATTTTATACTTTTCGTCATATTATACGCTGCGTTATTTTTTAAGGCTGCCCTTTGCGATGTTCTCCTTGAGGATGCAGTCGGTCAGCTCGTACAGCCTTTCCGAGCCGAGGCGGCTCTTTCGCTGGCGGCCGTAGACCTGCTCGGCGTTCACATCATGCTCCGCCCAGTCGCTGCCGCCGTTCGAGTTGTTGAGCAGGAGCGGCTGGAGATTGTCCATCGTGTGCGCAAAATGCGCCTCCGGGGTCTCGTCCGCTTCGAATTCATCGAAGATCGCGCTGAGCGTCTGCTTCTGATCGTCAGGCAGCAGCGAGTACACGCGCTCCTTTGCGGCCTCCTCCCGCGCCTTCTGCGTCGCAAGCCCCTCCCTGTCGTAGGCGTAGGTATCGCCAGCGTCGATCTCCACAACGTCGTGAATCAGGCACATCAGCATGACCTTCGCCACATCCACCCGCTCGTTCGAATATTCCTGCAAAAGATATGCCATAATGGCCATATGCCAGGCGTGCTCCGCGTCGTTTTCGCGGCGGCCATGCCCCGAGAGATGGGTCTGGCGGAATACGTTCTTCTCCTTGTCAAGCTCGAGAATAAAATCAAGCTGGCGTTTCAGCCGTTCGTCCATGTTTACCGCTCCTCGCTGTATTTTCGTTCTCTCACAGTATAGCACACTGCGCCCGCCCCGGCCAGTCCTCCGACGTTCATTTTTCGCCCGTTCTTCGACGTATCTCTACATTTTCTTGACATTTCGCATAATTCCCTATAAGATGTAAACAACAATATTAAATTACCGCCCCAAATAGAGCCGTTTTCCCGCTCGGTTTGGGGCTGCATCCTGTCTGGAGAGTGATATAATTGGCTGACAGCTTGATTGAACTGCATGACCTCAAAAAAGAATTTGACGGGACCCCGGTGCTCCGGGGCATCTCGCTCGACATCAAAAGCCGCGAGTTCGTGACCCTGCTCGGTCCGTCCGGCTGCGGCAAGACCACCACCCTGCGCATCATCGGCGGCTTCGAGCAGCCCGACAGCGGCGACGTTCTGTTCGAGGGCAGGCGTCTGAACGACGTGCCCCCCTACCGGCGCGAGATCAACACCGTTTTCCAGCGCTACGCCCTGTTCCCCCATCTGAACGTTGCGGAGAACATCGCCTTCGGCCTGCACATCAAGAAGATGAACCCTGCCGAGATCAAGCTGAAAACGCGCGAAATGCTCTCGCTCGTCGGCCTTTCCGGCTTCGAGGCGCGCGATGTGACCAGCCTGTCCGGCGGCCAGCAGCAGCGTGTCGCCATCGCGCGTGCGCTCGTCTGCGAGCCGCGCGTGCTGCTGCTCGACGAGCCGCTCGGCGCGCTCGACCTCAAGCTGCGCAAGGATATGCAGATCGAGCTCAAGCGCATTCAGCAGCGCACCGGCATCACCTTCATCTACGTCACCCACGATCAGGAGGAGGCGCTGACCATGAGCGACCGCATCGTCGTCATGAACCACGGCGTCATTCAGCAGGTCGGCAGCCCGACCGACATCTACAACGAGCCGGAAAACGCCTTTGTCGCGGACTTCATCGGCGAGTCCAACATCATCGACGGCGTCATGCTCGAGGATCGGAAAGTCGAGTTCTGCGACCGCGAATTTGAGTGCGTGGACAGCGGCTTCGGCCATAATACCCCGGTCGACGTCGTCATCCGTCCGGAGGATCTGCGCCTCGTGTATGCGGGCGACGGTCTGCTTCAGGGCGTGGTCGAGTCCATCGTGTTCAAGGGCGTGCACTACGAGATGATGGTCCGCACTGAGCACTTCACCTTTACCGTTCATTCGACCATGGCTGAGCCGGTCGGCAAGACCGTCGGTCTGACCGTGATCCCGTTCGACATCCATATCATGCACAGGAGTGCGGAGGCGCAAGCGTGAAAAGATCATTTGCCTACCCCTACGGCGTATGGATGGCGGTCTTTATCATCGCGCCCATCCTTCTCGTCGTGCTCTACGCCTTCCGGTCCGCGGACGGCGGCTTCACTCTGTCGAACTTCAGCTGTCTGCCCGGCTGTCTGCCGATCTTCGCCCGCTCGTTCTGGCTCGCGCTGCTCTCGACGGTCATGTGTCTCGTCCTCGGCTACCCGATGGCGTACATCATGAGCCGCCTGTCCCCGAGCCGCCAGAGCCTGTGCATGATGCTCATCATGCTGCCGATGTGGATGAACTTTCTGCTACGCACCTACGCATGGATGTCCATTCTGGAGAACAACGGCTTCATCAACGGATTTTTCCGCTCGATCGGCCTGATTTCCTTCCTCCAGACGCATTTCGGCTACACGCTCGACTATATTCCGCTCATCAACACACAGGGCGCGATCGTGCTCGGCATGGTCTACAACTTCCTGCCGTTCATGGTGCTGCCCATCTACACCGTGCTCATCAAGCTCGACCGCAGGCTGATCGAGGCGGCGCAGGATCTCGGCGCACCGACCCATCTCGTGTTCCGCCGCGTCATCGTACCGCTCAGCATCCCGGGCGTCATCTCGGGCATCACGATGGTGTTCGTGCCGTCGGTCTCGACCTTTGTCATCTCCCAGATGCTCGGCAGCGGCAAAAACCTGCTCATCGGCGACCTCATCGACCTTCAGTTCATGGGCGGTGCCTACAATCCGCATCTCGGCTCGGCGATCGCGCTCGTCATGATGCTCCTCATCTTCCTGTGCATGTGGATCATGAACAAGTTCGATGACGGCTCGGGCGAGGAAGGAGGTCTGCTGCTGTGAAAAAGTTCTTCCGAAATTTTTATCTGCTGCTGATCTTCCTGTTCCTGTACGCGCCGATCGCGGTGCTCATGCTCTATTCCTTCAACGATTCCAAGTCGCGCCGCATCTGGCACGGCTTCACGACAAAATGGTACGTCGAGCTGCTCGGCGATGCGGATATTCTGCACTCGCTCTACGTCACCCTGCTCGTCGCGGTCATCGCCGCGGTTCTGGCGACGCTGCTCGGCACGGTCGCGGCCATCGGCATCCACAACATGCGCCGCCGCACGCGCACCGCCTACCTCACGGTCAACAACATCCCGATGTCCTCCTCGGATACCATCATGGGCGTAACGTTCATGCTGCTGTTCGCGGCCATCGGTCTGGACAAGGGCTATCTGACGCTCATTCTGGCACACGTGACGTTCTGCACGCCCTACGTCATCCTCAACGTCATGCCCAAGCTGCGCCAGCTCGACAAGAACGCTTATGAGGCGGCGCTCGACCTCGGCGCGACGCCCCGTCAGGCGCTGCACAGGGTCATCCTGCCCGAGATCATGCCCGGCATCGTCACGGGCGGCATCATGGCGTTCACGATGTCGGTAGACGATTTCGTCGTTTCCTACTTCACCGCCGGCACGACCAGTCAGCCGCTTTCGGTCGTCATCTACTCGATGACGCGCCACCGCATGACCCCGAAGATCAACGCAGTCTCGACGCTGCTGTTTCTGTTCGTCCTTGTGCTGCTCATCGTCATCAATGTACGCCAGTCGCGCGACGAAAAGCGCCGCGAGGCCGCGCGAAGGGAGGCTGCATCATGAAACTGCTCAAGCGAACGCTCGCTCTGACGCTCTCCGCCGCCATGGTGCTCGGGCTGCTGTCCGGCTGCGGCAGCGACGTCTCCGCGAATGTCCTGAACGTCTATAACTGGGGCGAATATATCGACACAGACCTGCTCGACCGGTTCGAGCAGGAGACCGGCATCAAGGTCATCTACAACACCTTCGACTCGAACGAAAACCTGTATTCGCGCATCCAGACCACGAGCTATGACGTGATCATCCCGTCGGACTACGCGATCTCGCGCTTTATCGACGAGGATATGCTCCAGCCGCTGAACTTCGACAACATTCCGAACATGAAGTACATCGACGAGAAGTACACCCATCTCGACTTCGACCCGGAGCAGAAATACTCGGTGCCCTACACCTGGGGCGTAGTCGGCATCGTCTACAACACGAAATATGTGGATGAGGCCGACACCGGCTCGTGGGATCTGCTGTGGAACCCCAAATATGCGAACCGCACCGCGATGTTCAACAACTCGCGCGACGCGCTCGGCATCGCGCTGATGTACCTCGGCTATTCGCTCAACACCACCGACAAGGACGAGCTGCGCGAAGCGGCTGACCTCATCATCGCCGGAAAACCGGTATATCAGGGCATCTGGATGGATCAGATATTAGAGAAGCTGCCGGCCGAGGAGATCGTTGCTGCGCCCTACTACAACGGCGACGCGGTCACGATGATCGACGAGAACCCCGATCTCGCGTTTTACGTCCCGAAGGAGGGCACGAACCTGTTCGTGGACGCGATGTGCATTCCGAAGAACGCGAAGAACGTGGATGGTGCGGAGAAGTTCATCAACTTCATGTGCTCGACCGAGGCGGCGATGGCGAACTGGGAATACATCGGCTATTCCAGTCCGCACACGGGCGTATACGAACAGCTCGACGAGGAGACCAGAAACGATCCGCTGTACTTCCCGGACACGAGCGCCTACCCAACCGAGGCCTACACGAACCTTCCGAAGGACATTTCGCAGTATTATAATGATCTGTGGGTGGATATCCTGACCTAAATTCCAGGGGGGACGCTGTCCCCCCTGGATACGTTTTCGGTTCCGGAGAAACCGAAAACGATACCCCCCTCGCCCCTGCACGGCAGGGACGGCCGCGCCGCCGCGGCGCGGGCAGAGGTATAAAAGTCCGGCAGAGCTGGACTTTTATGGGGAATTTGATGCGGCGCTCTGCGAAGCGCCTGTCCTGCCTGTTTTGCCGAAGGCAAAATGCGGCAGGAGAGCGCGCCCTTTGGGCGCGAAAAAGGCACGCCGTCGGCGTGCCTTTTCGTTTAATAGAATTTGCTTTGCAAATTCCAGCCCGTAGGCCTCTAACCTTGAAAATATTAAATGAGAGCAAATCCGGGGGCGTGTACCTCGGATTTTTGACTTTGAGAGGGAGAAAGTTTCCGCATGGGAACTTTCGGACGTCCGTGTTCTGCGAAGTCAGAACACACTTACCGGCAGAACATGAGTTCTGCCGGTAAGTAAAAGAGTAAAAGCGGTATGGTTTTGTTTATCAGTCGAACTTTTTGTACAGCATGCGAACCGAATTGAGTACGCACAGCATCGCGACGCCGGTATCTGCGAACACCGCCAGCCACATGGACGCGATGCCGGCAAGGCCGAGCACCATGACGAGCAGTTTGACTGCCAGCGCGAAGATAATATTTTCCTTGGAGATAATGTCCGCGCTGCGCGCAATTTTGACCGAGGTCGGGACCGAGGACAGGTCGGCCTTCATGAACACGACGTCCGCCGCCTCGATGGCTGCATCCGCGCCGCTGCCCATCGCCGCGCCGACATCCGCGCCTGCGAGTACGGGCGCATCATTGATGCCGTCGCCGACGAACATGACCGCGCCGTTCTTTTCACGGATTTCATTCAGTGCAGCCAGCTTATCCTGCGGCAGCAGGCGTGCGTGCACCTCGTCGATGCCGACCGACTGCGCGACCGCATCCGCGCTCGCCTGACCGTCGCCGGTCAGCATGGCCGTGCGCAGACCCTGCGCCTTCATGCGGCCGATAGCCTGCTTCGCGTCCGGCTTTACGGTATCCGCGATGTCGATATGACCGAGGAACCTGCCGTCGAGCGCCAGCAGCACTTCCGTGCTGCCCGGCGTGCCGTGGTAGCCGGAAAGGTCAACATTGCTGTGCTCCATGAGCTTTACGTTGCCGCAGAGCACGGTTTTGCCCTCGAGCGATGCAATGACGCCCTCACCGGCCTGCTCGCGGATGTTTTCTACCGTACTATTGCCGTGCTCGGCGCCGCGCTCCTCATAAGCGGTGAGGATGGAACGCGCGATCGGGTGGGTGGACGCGCTCTCGCACTTCGCCGCAAGCCACAGCAGCTCGCCCTCGTTCAGCGGAACGCCCTTCGCCGGGACGATATTCTGAACGACGAAGTTGCCCTTTGTGATGGTGCCGGTCTTATCCATGACGATGGTCTTTACGTTATTGAGCGCCTCGAGCGACGCGCCGCCCTTGAACAGGATGCCGCGCCTCGAGCCTGCGCCAATGCCGGAGAAGTAGGTCAGCGGCACGCTGAGCACCAGTGCGCACGGGCACGAGATAACGAGAAAAGTCATGGCGGTGTATACCCATTTATGCCACTCGCCGGTGAACAGGCTGGGCACGATGGCGGTCAGCAGCGCGATCGCGACGACCGCCGGGGTGTAGACACGGGAGAAACGGGTGATAAAGCGGTCGATCTTCGGCTTGCGCGCCGCGGCATTTTCCACGCTGTCAAGGATGCGCTGCACCATGCTCTCCGCAAGCACATGCGTGACGCGGATCTTCACGGCGCCGTCGGTGTTGACGCAGCCGGAAGTCACCCTGTCGCCGACGGTCACGCGGACCGGGACCGGCTCGCCTGTGACAGCCGAGGTATCCAGACGGGTCTCGCCCTCGCTCACCTCACCGTCGAGCGGCACGCGGTCGCCCGGACGGACGAGCACGATGTCGCCCTCCGCTGCGTCCTCTGCCGGGATGACCGAAATGCTTCCGTCTGCCCCGACAAGGTTTACGGTCTCCGGACGCAGGTCGATGGCATCCATGATCTGTCTGCGCGAGCGGTCTACGGCGCGGTCCTCGAAGTATTCGCCAACGCGGTAGAACAGCATGACGCCGACCGCCTCGTCGAACGATCCGACCGCCCATGCGCCGATGGTCGCGACAGCCATGAGAAAGTTCTCGTCAAACACCTGACCGCGTCCGATGTTTTTGATCGCGGTCAGCAGAACATGACGGCCGAGCAGCAGATACGCCGCAATGAGCAGAACGAGCTTGACGGCCATGTTCGGGACGGCGAGACCGGCGGCAAACAGGCCTGCGCCGACAAGCATTTCCGCGAGCGGATGACTCTGTTTTTCGTCCTCCTGCTCCTGCTCGGGTGCGATGACCTTGACCTCGCTCTCGATATTCGAGCAGATCTCGCGGATTTGCGGCAGCAGCGCATCCGGGTTTTCGCCCTTGACGCGCAGCTGCCTGGTTTCATAGACGAGTACACAGTCGTCGATACCGTCGAGCTGGCTGATCTGGTGCTGCATTTTCGCCGCGCAGTGTGCGCAGCCGAGATTTTCGAGCGTGTAGACACGCTGGCCGTTTTTGCCGTAGTGTCTGGGCGCCGGTGCGATGACCTTCGCCTCGCTCTCGATGCCCGAGCAGATTTCTCGGATCTGCGGCAGCAGTGCATCCGGATTTTCGCCGGTCACGCGCAGCTGCTTGGTCTCAAAGACAAGCACGCAGTCTTCAACGCCGTCCAGTTCGCTGATGCGCTCCTCCATCTTCGCCGCGCAGTGTGCACAGCCGACATTCTGAAGCGTATAAACGCGCTTGACGCTGTGGCCCCCTGCGGCGTGCTCGTGATGATGGTGGTGATGCTCGTGCTCGTGGTCGTGACCGCAGCAGCAGTCGTCATCATCGTGATGGTGGTGATGATGCTCGTGCTCGTGCTCGTGGCCGCAGCAGCAGTCGTCGTCATCGTGGTGGTGATGATGATGCTCGTGCTCGTGGTCGTGACCGCAGCAGCAGTCGTCGTCATCATGGTGATGGTGATGATGATGTTCGTGCTCGTGGTCGTGGCCGCAGCAGCAGTCGTCGTCATCATCGTGATGATGGTGGTGATGCTCGTGCTCGTGGTCGTGACCGCAGCAGCAGTCGTCGCCATCTTCGTGATGGTGGTGATGATGCTCGTGCTCGTGGTCGTGACCGCAGCAGCAGTCGTCGCCATCTTCGTGATGGTGATGATGTTCGTGCTCATGCTCGTGCGCTTCTTCTATTTCCTGTGCGTCCGCAGCGGCTTTTTTCTTCTCCTCTTCTGCCATTGCTGTCGCCTCCTTATTCGGAATAACATATGAACAATTGCTCATATGTTCATGTATTCATATTAAAACACACAGGCTGCTTTGTCAATATCCCCTGTCTAAAAATATGCACAAAAGAAATCGACCAAAACTGCACATTTTGCAGGATATTCCGCGTGCCGCGTCATCCCTCTCCTCCGTTTTCTTCTTCTGCGGCGGCTGATGCGCGGAGACAGGCGTCCGTCAGTCTTCGTTATGCAGGATATATCTCAGTATTATTCATTTTCGTTTTGTTTTTCCTTAATTATCACCTCTCAAACGATTGCAAGTGAATTATTTTTCTGTTATACTTGTATATATTAAATACAGGAGGATATTCAGGATATGAGAAACATCTGGCATGACATCGACCCCCACGCGATCACCCCGACGCATTTCACCGCCGTTATCGAGATCCCGGCCGGCAGCAAGAAAAAATACGAGCTGGACAAAAAGACCGGGCTGCTGCGTCTCGACCGAATCCTGTACACCTCGACGCATTATCCGGCGAATTACGGCTTTATTCCGCGTACTTATGCCGATGACGGCGATCCGCTCGACGTTCTGGTCTTTTGCTCGGAAACGCTCGACCCCATGGTCGAGGTCGACTGCTACCCCATCGGCACGATGCGCATGATCGACGGCGACGCGATCGACGACAAGATCATCGCCGTTCCCTTTCAGGATCCGACCTGGAACTTTTACAAGGACATAAGCGAGATTCCGCCGCACTGCGCCAGCGAAATTTCGCACTTTTTCGAGATCTACAAGGCGCTCGAACACAAGCACACCGCGACCTCGGACGCACTCGGCAGCGAGCAGGCGCAGGAGGTCATCCGCCGCTGCATCGAGCAGTACGAAATTCATTTCTGCGGCAGGGTAGAGCCGGCGCTCGAACCGTAAATGCCCAAGGAGGACCGCATGAACTATTACTTTGCCCCGATGGAGGGCATCACCGGTGCAGTATTCCGCCGCACCCACCACGAATTTTTCCCCGGCATCGACAAATACTTCATGCCGTTCATCACCCCGACGACGCAGGAAAAGCTGACGCCGCGGCAGAAGCGCGATGTGCTGCCCGAATACAACGAGGGCGTGCCGGCTGTGCCGCAGCTGCTCACCCGGACGGCCGCCGACTTTATCTGGGCGGCGAACACCCTCGCCTCGCTCGGCTATGCCGAGGTCAACCTCAATCTCGGCTGCCCGTCGGGCACCGTGACCGCGAAGGGCAAGGGTGCAGGCTTTCTCGCCCATCCCGACGAGCTCGACCGCTTTCTGGATGCTGTTTTCTCCGCCTGCACGGTTCCGATCTCTATCAAGACCCGGCTCGGCGTACACGATCCGGCGGAATTCGAGGCGCTGCTCGAGATTTACAGCCGCTATCCCGTTGCGGAGCTGACCATTCATCCGCGCGTGCGGCAGGACTTCTACAAGGGCCGCGTCCGCGAGGACGCCTTCGCCGCCGCGCTGCCGCACTGCCCCATGCCGGTCTGCTATAACGGCGATCTGGTCAGTGAGCGCGGCATACAGGAAACGATCGAACGCTATCCATCGCTTTCCGCGCTCATGCTCGGCCGCGGCCTGCTCGGCGACCCCTCGCTCGTGACGCGCGTCCGCGGCGGCGAACGCGCCGGCAGCGCCCGGCTTCAGGCGTTTCACGACACCCTTTTCGCGCGCTACTGCGATGCCTTCGGCGACAGCCGCATTGCCGTGCTGCGCATGAAGGAGCTGTGGTTTTACTTCGGAAACCTGTTCGAAAACAGCGAAAAGCTCCAGAAATCCATCAAAAAGGCAAAAAATGCCGAGGAATTCGAACGTGCGGCGGCGGCGCTCTTTTGCTCGTGCGAGGTGCGCGGGAATGCCGTTCCGGCGTGGTTCCGCCCGGCGTAACGCTGTGCGCCTTCGCGCCGAAACAGACTATGCACAATATCCAAATCAGACAAACGATGCGAAATACTTGCCATGTGCAGGCGAACGCATCGTTTTTCTTATGCAAAAATACCGACAAATGCCAAGAATAATTCTCCAAACCGCCGTTTTTTTACCCCGAATGCAGTTTCCGTCTGTTTGCGCCTGTTTTTTTCGGCGTTTTGCCCGCTTGCCTGCACCGCGCTTTTGTGCTAACATAGTGGCAGACAGATTTCCTGCAACTGACGGACAAGGTGGAGCGCAAACCACCGGGGAGCAGGAAGTTCCGTATCAGAGACAGGTGCGCCTGTACCTGTTTTCATGCCGACCGTCTGGGCAGTGTCGTGATTATTTTTAACGCGATGCTGTCCTTTTTTTGTTGCTCTTTTCGGGGCAGAATAAAAGGGACAGCGACCACAAATGGGAGGAATATTGCAATGAACGCATGGAACAACTTCAATGGCGGCGACTGGGAGACCGGGATCAACGTCCGCGACTTTATCCAGAAGAACTACACCCCGTATGACGGCGACAGCGCTTTCCTCGCGCCGGCTACCGCACGCACGACCGCTCTGCGCGAGAAGTTCGATGCCCTGCTCGCCGAGGAGCGCGAAAAGGGCGGCGTCCGCAACATCGACACCGAAACCGTCATCACCATCACCGCGTTCGGTCCCGGCTACCTCGACAAGGACAGCGAGATCATCGTCGGTCTCCAGACCGACGAGCCGCTGAAGCGTGCATGCAACCCGTTCGGCGGCATGCGTATGGTGCGCGACGCCTGCAAACAGTACGGCTACGAGGTCTCCCCGAAGATCGAGGAGGAGTTCAAGTATCACAAGACCCACAATGACGGCGTATTCTCTGCGTACACCAAGGACGTCCGCGAGGCGCGTCATGTCGGTCTGCTGACCGGTCTGCCGGACGCCTACGGCCGCGGCCGCATCATCGGCGACTACCGCCGCGTTGCGCTGTACGGCGTGAACCGTCTGATCGAGGAGAAGCAGAAGGACAAGGATGCCCTCGGCGAAGTACCCACCACCGAGAAGGAGATCCGCTGTGCAGAGGAGCTTTCCGACCAGATCAAGGCGCTGAAGGACATGATCGCGATGGCGGCGTCCTACGGCTTCGACATCTCCCGTCCGGCTGAGAACGCGAAGGAGGCCGTTCAGTGGCTGTACTTCGGCTATCTTGCCGGCATCAAGGAGCAGAACGGCGCGGCGATGAGCCTCGGCCGCACCTCCACCTTCCTCGACATCTACTTTGAGCGCGACATTGAGGCCGGTCTGATGACCGAGAGCGAGGCGCAGGAGATCATGGACGATTTCGTGCTGCATCTGCGCATGGCGCGCCACCTGCGCACCCCGGAGTACAACGAGCTGTTCGGCGGCGACCCGATGTGGATCACCGAGGCCGTCGGCGGCATCGGCGAGGACGGCCGCCACATGGTCACGAAGAACAGCTACCGCATGCTGAACACCCTGTACAACCTGAACGCCGCAGCCGAGCCCAACCTCACCGTTCTGTGGAGCGAAAACCTGCCGGAGAACTGGAAAAAGTTCATCGCAAAGGTCTCCATCGACACCGATGCGCTCCAGTATGAGAACGACGACGTCATGCGCCCGTACTACGGCGACGATTACGCGATCGCTTGCTGCGTCTCCGCGATGCGCGTCGGCAAGGATATGCAGTTCTTCGGCGCACGCGCCAACATTGCGAAGCTGATGATGATGGCGATCAACGGCGGCCGTGACGAGAACAAGTTCGAGCAGGTCGGCCCGGAGATGCCGGTCATGGAGGGCGACGTTCTCGATTACGAGGAGGTTCTCCGCCGCATGGACATCTACCGTCCGTGGCTGGCCAAGACCTATGTCTCCGCGATGAACACCATCCACTATATGCACGACAAGTACGCCTACGAGAAGAGCCAGATGGCGCTGCATGACACCGAGGTCCGCCGCCTGATGGCGTTTGGCATCGCCGGCATGAGCTGCATGGCAGACTCGCTCTCCGCGATCAAGTACGCGAAGGTAAAGCCCATCCGCAACCCGGAAAACGGCATTATCGTCGATTTCGAGATCGAGGGCGACTTTCCGAAGTTCGGCAACGACGATGACCGCGTAGACAGCATCGCCTGCGAGCAGGTCGAGAAGTTCTATCAGGCGCTCACCCAGTTCCCGCTGTACCGCGGTGCGATCCACACGATGTCCATCCTGACCATCACCTCCAACGTCATGTACGGCAAAAAGACCGGCAACACCCCGGACGGCCGCCGTCACGGCGAACCGCTCGCGCCGGGCGCGAACCCGATGAGCGGCCGCGACGTTTCCGGCGCGCTCGCCTCCCTCAACTCGGTCGCAAAACTGAGCTACACCTACTGCCGCGACGGCATTTCCAACACGTTCTCCATCACGCCGGGCGCACTCGGCAAGACCGAGGACGAGCAGGTTAATAACCTCGTCTCCATCATAGGCGGCTATTTCGCGCAGAACGCGCATCATCTGAACGTCAACGTTCTCAACCGCGAGACGCTGATGGCGGCCTACGAGCATCCGGAGCAGTACCCGAACCTGACCATCCGCGTTTCCGGCTATGCGGTCAACTTCTACAAGCTGAGCCGCGAGCAGCAGCGCGAGGTTATCTCGCGTACGTTCCACGAGGCGATCTAAAACCTCTAAGTGGGACGATACCCCCCTCTCGTCCGCACAAGGTGAATTGCCCTGAAAGGGCAAGAGAAGGTGCCCTGGGGTACAGCGGACGAGGCCGCGCCGACACGGCGTGGGCAGCGGTATTGTTCCGCGGCAGAACTGCGGAACAATATATATGGGGGCACAAAGCATTTTACAGGAAAGGAAGCGGCGGAAATGACCGGTTTTGTCAACTCCATCCAATCCCTCGGCGCGGTCGACGGGCCGGGCGTGCGCTATGTGGTGTTCATGCAGGGCTGTCCCCTACGCTGCGTCTACTGCCACAACCCCGACACCTGGCTGACCGAGGGCGGCACGCCGACCGACGCGGACGAGCTGGTGCGCAGGGCGCTGCGCTTCCGTCCGTACTGGAAGAACGGCGGCGGCGTGACAGTAACAGGCGGCGAGCCGCTTCTGCAGGCTGATTTTGTCGCGGAATTCTTCGAAAAGCTGCATGAACACGGCGTTCATACTGCGCTCGACACCTCGGGCGTCGGCAATCTCGCACAGGCCGAGAAGGTGCTGGAGCACACCGACCTTGTGCTGTGCGACCTTAAATTCCTCTCTAAAGCCGACTACCTCAAAAACTGCCGCGCGGATTACGGACAGATCGAGCGCTTTTTGCAGCTGACCGCGATGAAGGGCGTACCGCTGTGGATTCGGCATGTGGTCGTGCCCGGCCTCACCGATAGCCTCGACCATCTCCGCCGCGTCAAGGCGAAGGCGGAAAGCTATCCGAACTTCGAAAAGCTCGAATTTCTGCCTTTCCACAAGCTGTGCATAGAAAAATACGACCGGCTCGGCCTCGAATTCCCGCTGCGCGATACCCCCGCCATGACAAATGAACGTTTAAGCGAGCTGCTCGCGCAGCTGTAACGAAAAAGCACCTCTCCGAGGTGCTTTTTGCTATTCTAACAATAAACTCTGGCTTTCGCACAGAAATATTAGCCGCGCGGCAGCGCGCATAAAATAGCGTTTGCTGCGCAAACGCAAAAAAACCGAGGACATGCACCTCGGTTTTTTTACTTTAGGAGGGAGAAAGTTTCTGTATAGGAACTTTCGGACGACTCGTGTTTTGCGAAGTCAAAACACAGATTGTCGGAAAAACGAAGTTTTTCGACAGTCTTTTAAAACGCGAAATTCGTCTTGACGCGCCAGATGTTCTGCGCATATTCTGCGATGGAACGGTCTGCCGCGAAGCGGCCGGAGTTTGCAATGTTCATCAGAGCCATGCGGTTCCACTTCTCCTGATCGCGGTAAGCCTCGCTTACGCGCTGCTGCGCCTCTGCATAGGACGCGAAATCCTTGAGGCTCATGTAGCGGTCAGCCGGGCCGCCGTTGCCGCCGTGGAGCAGGAGATTTGCGATATCGGTGTAGTCTACGCCGTCGCCGAAGCCGCGGATCATCTGATCGAGCACGCGGTGGATGACCGGGTCGTTCTGATAAATGAGCATCGGCTCGTAGTTGCCGGAGGCGGCGAGTGCCTCAGCCTCGGGCGTCTCCATGCCAAAGATGAAGATGTTGTCACGGCCGACAGCCTCACAGATTTCGACGTTTGCACCGTCCATGGTGCCGATGGTCAGCGCGCCGTTCATCATGAACTTCATGTTGCCGGTACCGGATGCTTCCTTGCCTGCGATGGAGATCTGCTCGGAGACCTCAGCCGCCGGCATGATCATCTCAGCGAGCGATACCTTGTAGTCCTCGATGAATACGACCTTGAGCTTGTCGCGGACAGCCGGATCGTTCTCGATCATGTTGGAGATCGAATTGATGAGCTGAATGGTCTTCTTCGCGACGGCATAGCCCGGTGCAGCCTTGGAGCCGAAGATATAGGTGCGCGGAACGAAAGCCATATCCGGATTGTCCTTCAGCTTGTGGTACAGGCTGATGATGTGCAGGATATTGAGCATCTGGCGCTTGTACTCGTGCAGACGCTTGACCTGTACGTCGAAGATCGAGTCCATGCTGACCTCGATGCCGTTGTGCGCCTTGATGTAGTCGGCAAGGCGCTGCTTGTTGTGGCGCTTGATCTCGCCGAGCCTGCTGAGCAGCTCCTTGTCGCCGGCATAGTTCGCGAGAACCTGAAGCTCGGACGGATGGGTGCGGTAGCCGGTGCCGATCTTACTCTCGATCAGCTCAGCCAGCTCCGGGTTTGCCTCGCACAGCCAGCGGCGGTGTGCGATGCCGTTGGTAACGTTGCAGAACTTGGAGGAGTAGATCTTGTAGAAGTCGTTGAATACGCGCTCCTTGAGGATCTCAGAGTGCAGTGCGGATACGCCGTTGATGGAGAACGAGCCTGCGATAGCGAGGTGCGCCATGCGGACGCGGCCGTCGGCGACGATCGCGAGCTTGGAGATCTTCTGGAAGTCGCCCGGGAAGTAGTTCCACAGCTCCTTGCAGAAGCGCTCGTTGATCTCATGGATGATCTGCATAACGCGCGGCATGAGCTCCTGAACCAGGCTTTCCGGCCAGCACTCCAGCGCCTCGGGCATGACGGTATGGTTGGTGTAGGCGACAGACTGGCTCGTGATGTTCCACGCCTGCTCCCACGACATATCGTTCTCATCCATCAGGATACGCATCAGCTCGGGGATAACGAGCGTCGGATGGGTATCGTTGATGTGGAGCACATGCTTGTGCGCGAAGTTCTCGAGCGTGCCGTACTTTGCCTTGTGCTTCGCGCAGATGTCCTGCAGCGTTGCAGAAACGAGGAAATACTGCTGCTTGAGGCGGAGGGACTGACCCTCGCGGTGGTTATCCTCCGGATAGAGGATCATCGAAATGGTCTCGGCCATTGCGTGCTTTTCGACCGCCTTGAGGTACTCGCCCGAGGAGAACAGCTTCATGTCGAGCGCGATCGGGCTCTTTGCCTCCCACAGACGCAGGCGCGCGATATTGTTCGTGTCGTAGCCGGAGATCGGCATGTCATACGGCACAGCGAGGACCGGGGTATAGTCGTGGTAATCCACGACCAGCTTGCCGTTCTCGTCGAAATGGGTGTCGATGGTGCCGCCGATCTTGACCTCGCGGGTCTCGTCCATGGCTGGGATCTGCCATACATCGCCGGAGGCGAGCCAGGAGTCCGGCAGCTCGACCTGCTTGCCGTCCTCGATCTTCTGCTTGAAGATGCCGTGCTCGTAGCGGATGGAATAGCCGGTGCCGCGCACGCCCGTGGTGGCCATGCCGTCCATGTAGCACGCCGCCAGACGACCCAGACCGCCGTTGCCGAGGCCCGGGTCAGCCTCCTGCTCGAAGATGTCCGCCATCTCGAAGCCCATGTCCGCGAGCGCCGCGGTCAGCGCGTCGAGCATGCCGAGGTTGTAGGCGTTGTTGCGCAGGCTGCGGCCTACCAGGAACTCCATGCAAAGGTAATGAACCTGACGGTCGCCGTCACGCTCTACCTCGTTCTGGGTCTCGATCATGTGTTCGGTCAGCGCGTCGCGGATAACGAGTGCGCATGCCTCATAGATCTGATCCTTCTTTGCGTCCTTGACTTCGCACGCGAAGTGGCGCTGCAGCTTGCCTGCGATGGCTTCCTTGAGCGCGGCCTTGGTGTACTGTGTCTTTGCCATTGTTTCTCTGTCTCCTCACATATATTTGGCGGCGCCGCGGCCTTTGGCGCCGCGGAACCGCTCTAAAAGCGCCGATTGCGCTTTTACTGCTTGCCCTGCGTTACAGAACCCCTTTCCGTTCTGCTTTTGAGGCAGTAACCGCTTTCATTGTGCGGTGCTGCCTTGCTGTTTACCAGCCCAGTGCGGTGTGGTAAACCTCGATGTAGCGGTCAGCCGAGCTGTCCCAGCTGAAGTCGCTCTCCATGCCCTGCACCATGAGCTTCTTCCATGCCGGCTTGTTGAAGCGGAATACGCCGCAGGCCTCGCGGATCACGTGCAGCATGTCGTGCGCATTGTAGCTTGCGAAGCTGAAGCCATTGCCCGTGCCTGCGTAGTCGACGAAGGCATGGACGGTGTCCTTGAGGCCGCCGGTCTCGCGAACGATCGGAATATTGCCGTAGCGCAGCGCGATCATCTGCGCCAGACCGCACGGCTCGAACTTGGACGGCATCAGGAACATATCCGCGCCCGCATAGATGCGGTTGGCCAGATCGCCCGAGAACATGATGGATGCGGAGACCTTGTCCGGCCAGCGGCGCTTTGCCTCGATGAACATCTGCTCATACTTCCAATCGCCGGTGCCGAGCACGACAAGGCGTACATCGTCCGAAAGGATGTCCGGCAGAACGGCTTCCACGAGGTCGAGGCCCTTCTGGTCGACGAAGCGGGTGACGATGCCGATGACCGGCGTGTTCGCGTCGCCCTCCAAACCGCAGAGCTTCAGCAGCTCGGTCTTGTTGACGAGCTTGTCCTCGGGGGTCTTCGGGCCGTACTGCTTAAAGATCTTGGTATCCGTCTGCGGATTGAAGGCATCCATGTCGATGCCGTTGAGGATGCCGTGCAGCTTGTAGCTGTTCATGCGCAGCACCGAGTCGAGACGGTAGCCGTAGTATTCGGTCTGGATCTCCTCGGCATACGAGGGCGATACGGTGGTAACGGCGGTAGACGCGACGATCGCAGCCTTCATGAGGTTGACGTCGCCGTCCATCGCCATAAAGCCGGAGCGGAAGTGCGCGTCATCGATGCCGAGCACGTACTCCAGGATCTCGCGGCCGTAGCGGCCCTGATACTGGATATTATGGATGGTGAAAACGGTCTTGATGTTCTCATAGAACGGACGGGACGCGAACATCAGATTGTAGTAGACCGGCACCAGAGCGGTCTGCCAGTCGTTGCAGTTGATGACGTCCGGCTTCCAGTCGAGGTCGGGCAGCACCTCGAGCACCGCCTTGGAGTAGTACGCGAAGCGCTCTGCGTCGTCGTACTCGCCGTAGATCTGACCGCGCGCGAAATAGTACTCATTATCAATGAAGTAATAGGTCACGCCGTCCTTTTCGTAGCGGAAAATGCCGCAGTACTGGTTGCGCCAGCCGAGACGGACATAGGCGTTCTTGATGTAGAAGAACTTTTCCCGCATCTCCTCGCTGATCGCGGAGTACAGCGGACAGAACACGCGCACGTCATGTCCCTTTGCCGCGAGGGCCTTGGGCAGAGAGCCTGCCACGTCGCCCAGACCGCCGGTCTTGATGAACGGAGCGCATTCGCTGGTTACATACATGATTTTCATAAATGCCGAGCCTCCCCTCAGGCTGAGGCATGGGGACCGAGTGTCCCCGTCCTCATCAGCAAGTGCGCCGGGACAGCGTTCACCGCCCGGCGCACTGCTTATATCTTTATTATACTCGTTTCCTGTATCCTGCAATATAGGGATTTTTCACGAACATTTCTCCTGCCGGAGCCGTTTTTTCGCCCGTCCCCTGTACATTTTACAGAAAACACTCAGATTGTGGAGTTTTTGGCGATCGTGATGGGATAGTCCTCGTCACCCATCATCGTGCGGCCGTTGCGTACCACAACATTGCGGTCGGTCACGACATGCTTGAGCGAAGCCTCGCTCAGGATGCGGCCGCCCTCCATGATGATGCAGTCCTTGAGCACGGCGCCCTTTTCGACCTCGACATCGCGGAACAGCACGCAGTTTTCAACATGACCCTCGATGCGGCAGCCGTCAGCGATCAGGCAGTCGTCCACCTCAGCCTCATCGCCGTAGTAGGTCGGCGCTTCGTCCTTGATGCGCGTCAGGATCGGACGGGTGCGCTTGAATACCTCGTCGCGAACGTCCTTGTCGAGCATATCCATGTTGGAGCGGAAGTAATCCGCGGTATCCTCGATCTTGATCGCATATTCGTTGAACAGATAGCCTGCTACCGTGCCGTCGATCAGCGCGCGGGACAGGAACTCGCGCTCGAAGTGGATGCAGTTATGGGTCACGCAGTCGGACAGCATGTGGATGAGGTACTGGCGGTTCATAACGTAGACGCCGAGCGAAACATGCTTGCACTTGCCGTCGTTCGAGTCGCCGACGCGGATGTCGACCGCCTCCTTCTTGCGGTTGAGCTCAACATAGGTGGTGAACGGCGAATCCTTCTGCTTCTTGGTGCAGACCATGGTCAGATCCGCGCCCGATTTCTCGTGGCGCTCGATGACCTCGTCGAGCGGAATATTGGCAACGATGTCGCCGTCCGCGATGACAACGTAGTCCGCCTTGTTCTTCTGGAGGAAGTCGACCGCGCCGGCCAGCGCGTCGATCTTGCCGCGGTACTCGCCGGTCACGAGCGGAGACGCCTTCTTGGAATAGGAATACGGCGGAAGGATGGTGACGCCCGAGTTCTTGCGGGACAGATCCCAGTCCTTTGCGTTGCCGACGTGGTCGATGAGGGACTGATACTTGTCCTTCATCAGGATGCCGACGCGGTAGATGCCGGAGTTCACCATGTTGGACAGCATGAAGTCCACGATGCGGTAGCGGCCGCCCCACTGGACTGCGGCGACCGTGCGGTGCTCGGTCAGCTCGCGCAGATCGTTATCGTTATCAAATGCAATAATAATGCCTAAAACACTTTTCATCCTGCGTTCTCCCCCTTACTCGGCGTCCGGAATATCTTCGTCAGCCATTTCCTTTGCGGCGAGCTTGACGTTCTCGCCGATGCGGACGTTCTCCGCGACAACGGCAACGCCCCACTTGTCTACGTCGCATTCGGACGGGCCTGCGCCGATCGATGCGCCCTTTGCGATGACCGCGCCGGAGGCGACGATGGCATAGCGCACGTTCGCACCCTCCTCAACGACTGCGCCCGGCATCAGAATGGAGTATTCGACGTTTGCGTTCTTCGCGACCTTGACGTCCGAGAACAGGACCGACTCGGAAACGTTGCCCGCGATCTCGCAGCCCTCGCTCAGCAGAGTATGCTGTACCTTCGCGCCCTTTGCAGTGAAGTGCGGAGGCGAACCGGTGGTGCGGCCGTAGATCTTCCAGCTGTCGTCCGACAGGTTGAGGCCGGAATTCGGAGAGAGCAGATCCATGTTCGCCTCCCACAGACTCTCGATCGTGCCGACGTCCTTCCAGTATCCCTCGAAGCGGTAGGAGACCATCTTTTCGCCGTTTGCGAGCATCGCCGGGATGATGTCCTTGCCGAAGTCGTTGGAGGACTTCGAGTTTGCCTCATCCTCCTCAAGATACTTGCGCAGCTTCTTCCAGGAGAAGATGTAGATGCCCATGGAGGCGAGCGTGGACTTCGGCTCCTTCGGCTTCTCCTCGAATTCGTAGATCGTGCCGTCCGGCCTGCAGTTCATGATGCCGAAGCGGGAAGCCTCGGAGAGCGGAACATCGAGCACCGCGATAGTCGCGTCCGCGCCGGTCTCCTTGTGCTGGCGGAGCATCTTGTTGTAGTCCATCTTGTAGATGTGGTCGCCGGACAGGATGAGAACATATTCCGGATCATAATCCGCGATAAACGGGATATTCTGATAAATTGCGTTCGCCGTGCCCTTGTACCACTCCGAAGCCTTGCCGCGCTGATACGGAGGCAGGACGCTGACGCCGCCGCGCAGGCGGTCGAGGTCCCACGTCTGGCCCGAGCCGATGTAGGCGTTGAGCACGTGCGGCTCGTACTGGGTCAGCACGCCGACCGTGTCGATGCCGGAGTTGATGCAGTTGGAAAGCGGGAAATCAATAATGCGGTATTTGCCGCCGAACGGTACAGCCGGCTTTGCAACATTCTTGGTCAGAACATACAGGCGGCTGCCCTGGCCGCCTGCCAGAAGCATAGCGACGCATTCCTTTTTACGGTACATTTTACCTCTCCTTTTTTGCCTTTATCTGTATAAATAAATTTTATTTATCCTCTTTTACCGTTGTGACCGCGGTCTCGCTCTTCACGGCAACGGCCTTTTCACCCTTGATCGCGACAGCCTTTTCGCCCTTGACCGCGACCTCCTTCGGTCCGGTCCGCGCCACCGCCTTTGTACCGGTTTTCACGACCGAGGTCTCGCCCTTGACCGCGACATCGGCTTTCGCCTTCACCGCGACCTCGGCCTTTGCCTTGACCGCAACCTCGGCCTTCGCCTTTTTCGTTACAGCCGTCTTGGCCGCTTTGGTCTTTGCAGCCGTCCTGCGCGCCGGCTTTTTCTCCTGCTTTTCCTGCTCCGCGAGCTTTTTCGCGGCCTCGATCTCAGCCTTGGTGCGGCGCTTTGCCTTGGGCCTGCCCTTGAAGAACAGCACGCCGAAGCGCGGGATTTTAATATTGATGGACTGCTCCTGACCGTGCAGCGGCTTGCTGTCGGTCTTGACCTTGCCGTTTGTGATGCCGCTGCCGCCGAACTCGGACTTGTCCGAGGTGAAGATCTCCTCATAGGTGCCCATGATCGGCACGCCGATGCGGTATTCCGGCTGCTCCTCCGGGGAGAAGTTGACAACGGCGACAATATCCGAGCCGTCCTTCGCGATGCGGCGGAAGGCGATGATGTTGTTGCGGTTGTCCTCGTGGCTGATCCACTCGAAGCCGTGCCAGTCGGTGTCCTGCTCCCAGAGCTGCGGCGTTTCCAGATAGAAATGGTTGAGCGCCTTGACGTAGGCCTGCATCTGCCGGTGCGCCGGATAATCGAGCAGCATCCAGTCCAGGCCGCGCTGATACGCCCACTCGGAGAACTGCGCGAACTCGCCGCCCATGAACAGCATCTTCTTGCCCGGATGCGCGGCCATGTAGCCGTACAGCGCGCGCAGACCGCCGAACTGGTTTTCATACGGGGGCGGCATCTTGCCGATGAGCGAGCACTTGCCGTGCACGACCTCATCATGCGAGAGCGGCAGGATATAGTTTTCGGAGAAGGCATACATGAACGAGAACGTGATCTTGTCGTGCATGTCCTTGCGGAAGAACGGGTCGGCCGAGCAGTAGCACAGCATATCGTTCATCCAGCCCATGTTCCACTTGAAGTTGAAGCCCAGACCGCCGTCATAGCCGGGTTTCGTGACCATCGGCCACGCGGTGGACTCCTCCGCGATCATCATGACGTCCGGATGATCGGTCAGTATGTACTCGTTGAGCAGGCGCAGGAAGTCGACCGCTTCGAGATTCTCGCGTCCGCCGTGGATGTTCGGCCGCCATTCATTCTGGCGGTTGTAGTCCAGATACAGCATGGACGCGACCGCATCTACGCGCAGGCCGTCCATGTGGAACTTCTCGATCCAGAACATCGCGGACGAGAACAGCAGGTTTCGCGTCGAGGTCTTGCCATAGTCGAACACGCGCGTGCCCCATTCCTTGTGCTCCATCTTGAGCGGATCGGCGTACTCGTACAGATGCGAGCCGTCGAACTCGACCAGACCGCAGCCGTCCTTCGGGAAGTGAGCCGGAACCCAGTCCATGATGACGCCAAGACCGGCCTGATGCGCCTTGTCGATCAGGTACATGAGATCCTTCGGCGTGCCGTAGCGGCTGGTCGCGGCGAAATAGCCGATGACCTGATAGCCCCACGAGCCGTCGAACGGATACTCGGTCAGCGGCATGAACTCGATATGCGTGTAGCCCATTTCCTTGACATAGGGAACGAGCTCGTCCGCGAGCTGGCGGTAGGAATAGAAGTTGCCGTCCTCGTGCATCTTCCATGAGCCGAGATGGCACTCGTAGATGTTGACCGGACTGGAATACGGCAGGTGGTTTTTGCGCCACTGGAGCCAGCTGTCGTCGCCCCATTCGTAGCCGCCGATATCATATGCCTTGGTGGCGTTGCCCGGGCGGGTCTCGAAGTGGAAGCCATACGGGTCGGACTTGTCGAAAACGTCGCCCGATTTGGCCCATACGCTGTACTTGTACGCGGTATATTCCGCGATATTCGGAATAAATTTCTCCCAGATGCCCTGCTCGTCGCGGGTCATGTAATCGGCTTCCCGGTCCCAGCCGTTGAACTCACCCATGACCGACACATTCGCCGCCTCCGGCGCGTACACGCGGAACAGGTATCCCTGCTCGCCGTCCTGCACGAAGGGGTGTGCGCCCATGTAGTCATAAGCTCGGCAATCCCTGCCCGAGTAGAAAAGCTCGCTGCGCTTCTCTATGGCCGGGGATGCGGATTTCTTCCTCATACTGCATCTCTCCCTTATTTTCTCTGCCGGAAGCAGTGGATTTCGGAAACATTTTCCGTTTTTTCCAGTTTCTCAGCAGTTCCCTTTTCCTCTTTAGACATATCCAGTATAACGCAATAAAAAAGAAAAGTCCAGCAATTTTACACAATCACCGGACTTTTCTTTTTTATTTTTTGTTCGCTTTACACAGTGTTTGCCGGGAAATGTCGAGAAAACGTACAAATTACCGACAAAGTGTTTATAAAATATGACGACGGATCAGATCGAGCGCCGTGCTCGCTGCCTGCATTCTGACGCGGTCGCGGCCGAAGGAGGAATTGGTCTTGCGCGTGAAGAACTTTCCGTCGTACCACACACTGATATAGACCAGACCGGCCGGCTTGTCCTCGGTGCCGCCGCCCGGGCCCGCGATGCCCGTGATGCCCACGCCGATATCCGCGCCGAGCGCCTTCGCCACGCCCGCTGCCATCTGCTCTGCGGTCTCTGCGGAGACTGCGCCGACCGTGTCGAGCGTTTCCTTTCTGACGCCGAGCACGTTCATCTTGACCTCGTTGGCGTAGGAGCACACGCCGCCGAGATAATAGTCCGAGCAGCCGGGGATATCCGTGATGCGCTTGGAGAGCAGGCCGCCCGTGCAGCTTTCCGCGACAGCGAGCTTGAGACCCTTCGCACGCAGGCCGTCGCCGACGACCTGTTCGAGCGAGTCGACATCCACGCCGTATACGTCGTCGCCGAGCAGCTCGACGATCTCCCTGACCACCGGCTCGAGCAGCTTCTCGCACTCCTCGGTCGTGTCCGCCTTGGCGGTGACGCGCGCGAAGCACTCGGACGTCTTTGCGTAAGGCGCGATGGTCGGGTTCTTGCTCTTCTCCATCATGTCGTGCAGGATGTGCTCCATGCTGCTCTCGCCCAGACCGAATACGCGGATGTTGTGCGAAACGATGCAGCCGCCCGCCAGCTTGTACAGATACGGCATCGCGCATTCCTTCCACATCGGGTTGCACTCGCGCGGAGGACCGGGCAGCATGAGAACGTGCTTGCCGTAGGCCTCAAAGGCGCAGCCGGGCGCCGTGCCCCAGAGATTGGTGAACACGGTGCAGCCCTCGGGCAGCCACGCCTGTTTTTCGTTGTTTTTGGTCATTTCACGGCCAATCTTGTTGAAAAACTCGGTCAGACGGTCGAGCGACGGCTGATGCAGCGCCATTTTCTTGCCGAAAACCGTCGCAAGGGTCTCCTTGGTCAGATCGTCGAGCGTCGGCCCGAGGCCGCCGGTGGTGATGATGATGTCCGCACGGTCGCGCGCGGTCTCGATGACATGGCGCAGACGGGCCGGGTTGTCGCCGACGACCGTCTGATAAAATACGTTGATGCCCAGCTCGGAAAGGCCCTGCGAGATCAGCTGCGCATCCGTGTTCACGATGTCGCCGAGCAGGATCTCCGTTCCGACTGCAATAAGTTCTGCGTTCACTGTAATTTCTCCTTCGTGGGTATCGGCAGCGCGCGCACGCGCCGCCATATGATTCTCGATAAAAGCGCAGCTCTGCCGCGCTTTTATTCCGCTGCCCGCGCCGCAGCGGCGCGGCCTCGTCCGCCGTGCGGACGAGAGGGGGTTATCCGATTTGGTTTCCCCGGGAACCAAATCGGTATCTAAGGGGGACAGCGTCCCCCTTAGACTTTTCTCACGGCAGGTGTACAATCTCCACGCCCTTGACCGCCTCGTCCACGAGCGTCTCCACATCCAGATTGCTCTCCGCCTCGAGAATCTTCGGCATCTTTGGCTTGGTGTTCGGGTGCTTGGGCGTAAAGACGGTGCAGCAGTCCTCATACGGCAGGATCGAGGTCTCGAACGTGTCGATCTTTCGCGCGATGCGGACGATCTCCTCCTTGTCCATGCCGATGCAGGGACGGAATACCGGCAGCTCGCATACCGCGCCGGTGACAGCCATCGCCGGCATGGTCTGGCTCGCGACCTGACCGAGCGACTCGCCGGTGATGAGCGCGCCGCAGCCGTACTCGACCGCGACCTTCTCCGCAATGCGCATCATGAAGCGGCGCATGACGAGCGTGAACAGCTCCTCGTGGCACTTGTCGCGGATCTCCTCCTGAATTTTCGTGAACGGCACGACCATGACGCTCATGCGGCCGCACCATGCGGTCAGCTTGCGGCCGAGCTCGAGCACCTTTTCCTTGGCCCGCTCGGAGGTATACGGATAGCTGAAGAAGTGGATGCCGACAAGCTCCAGACCGCGCTTGGCCATCATCCAGCCCGCGACCGGAGAGTCGATGCCGCCGGAGAGCAGCAGCGCCGCGCGGCCGTTCGAACCGATCGGCATGCCGCCTGCGCCCGGGACCGGGCCTGCATGAACGAAGGCATACTTCTCGCGCATCTCGACATTGACGACAAGGTCGGGATGGTGCATATCCGGGCGAACCTCCGGGAACAGGTCGGCGAGCTCGCCGCCGACGTGCTGGCTGATCTCGGTCGAGGTCATCGGGAACTTCTTGTCGCCGCGCTTGGTCTCGACCTTGAAGGTCTTTGCCGCCGCAAAATTGGCCGCGAGATAGTCCTTTGCGGTCGCAATGACGCTCTCGAGCGTCTTTTCCGGGCAGACCGCCGCGCGGGAGATGGTCGCAAAGCCGAACACACGGCTTGCGCATTCCATGACGGCGTCTGCGTCTGCGTCGTCCGGGATCTCCACATAAACGACCGACTGACGCATGGAAATCTCACAGTCCGCAACGTGCGCCATGCGGCGCTTGAGGTTTTTCAGCAGACGGTCCTCAAAGGTCTTTCGGTTGAGACCCTTGAGCACGATCTCGCCGCACTTGAGCAGTAATACTTCTTTCATTTATTGTCTCCTTAATGGTGATTTTTTGATATTATCGGACGGTTTCCCGTTCCTCAGCGGTCATCACGCCGTCATGTTCCGCGCTCTCGCCGCCGAACGCCAGCTTTGTTCTGACGAACCCGTCATCCGGCAGGTTGAACACCTGCGCCAAATAGTTCAGGTAAACGTCGGCCATCATTTCCAGCTTGCCGTAATCGGTCTCCCACGGTACGAGCGACTGCGTGCCGACGCTGACCGTGCCGTCCGCGCGGCGGTCGATTTTGACCGGCAGACTGCATTCCTCCGCGCGCTTTTCCGCGGTCTCCGGCAGGCTGTCGTAAATGCCCTCCATCCAGAAGCGGCATTTTCCGTCATATACGGCGAGCTTCTGCTCCGAGCCGTCCGGCCGGGTGATGGTTTTGTATTCCATGTTATTCTCCTTGTTTTTCCTGTACTTCAATCTGTCCGCGTGCCGCCGAAACGACCACGCAGTATCTTTCTCCGTCTTTGAAGGCGCGGAAACCGTACCAGCCGAGCGGATCTTTTTCCTCCGGCATGGTGCAGCCGATAATCTCCGTATCATTGTTTATCACCTGCGCGAACCGGATCGCGTCCCAGTCAACGGACTGAAAACGGTACAGGTCAGTGTAACCGGCCTGCTCGACCAGATTGCGTGCCTGCGACACCGTGATCGGATGCACGATCAGTAGAAACGCGCCGAGTGTGAGCAGCATCCAGAGCATCATGAACGTCGCAGTCCACGGTTCCGCGCCGTTATCTCCTTTGCGAAGGAAGAAAATGACGCAAACCACGCCGTATACCACGCAGAACCAGCACAGAACGTCATACGGTTCCTCGATGGTGACGAACAGAACGCTGCCGAAAAGGATGCAGTACAGCAGCTGCCACAGACGAACGCGCACAGCGGTATGCGGACGAATCTTCGGCTCCAGCGTGCCGGAATAGCCGGCAGCATGCGCGATCCAGACGGCGCAGAACAGCCCGGTATAGCCCGGACTTTTCAGCAGCACACCGCCATACACAATAAAGTGCAGCAGGAAAATCAGTGCGGTGCAGCCGCAGCAGATGAGGGTGTTGAAAACATACGATTTCTTCATAACTCGCACCTCCGTCCACGTTTCTAACGGTTAACGTCTGAACATTTTTGCGCCCTTCTTGACCGCTGCGATGAATGCGTCTACATCTTCCTTTGTATTGAACGGTGCAAACGACACGCGCAGTGCGCTGTCCGTGCGCGTTTTCGGCAGACCGAGCGCCTTGAGCACACCACTCTGCTTGCCCTTGGAGCAGGCTGAGCCGCTGGAAATGTAAACCTCGTCCCCCTCGAGTACATGCAGCATGACCTCGCTCTTGCAGCCGGGCATGGAAAGATTGACCACATGCGGGATATCGCCTTCGCCGTTGATGGCAGCGTCCGGCAGCTCAGCCGCGACCTGCTGCCTGAGGTAGTCGGCCAGCTCCTGCACATGGGCGTAATCCTCGTCGAAATGCGCCATGCGGATCTCGCACGCCTTGGCAAATGCGGCAATATTCGGCACGGCCTCGGTACCCGGGCGCATGCCGCGCTCCTGACCGCCGCCGAACGTCAGCGGCGGCAGACGCAGCCCCTTTTTGACGTACAGCGCACCGATGCCCTTGGGTGCGCCGATTTTGTGGCCGGAAACGCTCATCAGATCGCAGTTCCATTTTTTCGGCGTCAGGCGTACACGGCAAAGACCCTGCACCGCGTCGATGTGGAACAGCGCCTTGGGTGCTTTGGCCTTGAGCAGCTTTCCGAGCTGCTCGACCGGCTGTACCGTGCCGATCTCGTTGTTGACCAGCTGGCAGGACAGCAGGACCGTGTCCTCGGTCAGCGCTTCGCTCAGCACCTCGGGCGTGATGTGGCCGGTCGCGTCGGGCGCGAGGAATACCACATCAAAGCCGCTGTCCGCGAGCTGCTTTGCGGTGTTGATGGTCGCGGCGTGCTCGATCTCGGTCACGATGATGCGGCCCTTTTTGTGGCGGTTGAGATGCGCCGCGCCGTGCAGGCTGATATTCGTGCTCTCCGTGCCGCAGGCGGTGAAATAGACTTCCTCGGTCAGGCAGCCGAGCGCAGAGGCAACCGTTTTGCGGCTGTCCTCGAGCAGATGTGACGCCTCGAGACCCATGCGGTGCAGGCTCGACGGATTGCCGAATTCCTCGAGCATCGCGTGCACTGCCGCTTCGGCGGCCTCGGGCAGTACGCGGGTCGTCGCCGCGTTATCCAGATAATGCATAATAAAACGAACTCCTTACCGGGTGCGCCGTCCTGTGTCGCAGCACACCTTCTGTTATAGATATTTTACAACGCAGTGCCGTCTTTTACAAGACAAAAACGTGCAAAACAGGTTGAAAACCCTTGTGGTCTATGCTATACTTTATCATGTATGACGTGATAAATCTACGTCCCATATAGAAAGGAAGGAAACCTCATGCCAGGTAAGGTTATTCTCGGCGCTCAGTGGGGCGACGAAGGCAAGGGCAAGTTCATTGATATTTTCGCAGGCAAGGCTGATCTTGTCGTGCGCAGCCAGGGCGGCAACAATGCCGGCCATACCGTTGTTGCAGGCGGCGAAAAGTACAAATTACAGCTTATTCCGTCCGGTATCCTGTATCCGGAGTGCGTAAACGTGATCGGTCCGGGCGTTGTCGTCAACCCGAAGGCAGTCCTCGGCGAGATCGACGGCCTGCACGACAAGGGCGTTTCGACCGACAAGCTGTTCATCGACGCGCGCTGCCACTGCATCATGCCGTGGCATCTGGAGCTTGACGCGCTGAGCGAGGCGGAGAAGGCCAAGGAAGGCACCGCCATCGGCACCACCAAGAAGGGCATCGGCCCCACCTACATGGATAAATCCGAGCGCAGCGGCATCCGCATGCACGACTTCATCGACGCAGAGCGCTTCGAAGAGGTCATCCGCGAGACCTGCGCGCGCAAGAACCGCGTGATCACCGGCGTTTACGGCGGCGAGCCGCTCGATGCAGACGCGATCATCGAAGAGTACAGGGCCTACGCAGACCGTCTGCGCCCGATGGTACGCGATACCACCGTTATGACCTATGAGGCCGTCAAGGCCGGCAAGGAAGTGCTGTTCGAAGGCGCACAGGGCACCCTGCTCGACCTCGACATGGGCACCTATCCGTATGTCACCTCGTCCCATCCGGTCGCAGGCGGCTGCTGCATCGGCTCGGGTGTCGGCCCGACCGCGATCGACAAGATCATGGGCATCTTCAAGTCCTACACCACCCGTGTCGGCGAAGGCCCGTTCCCGACCGAGCTGTTCGATGAGACCGGCGACTATATCCGCAATGCAGGCGGCGAGTTCGGTACCGTTACCGGCCGTCCGCGCCGTACCGGCTGGTTCGACGCTGTCGTTGCACGCTATGCTGTCCGCGTAAACGGCCTGACCGACGTTGTCATCAACAAGATCGACCCGCTGCGCGGCCTGCCGAAGCTCAAGGTCTGCGTAGCCTACAAGCTGAAGAACGGCGAGACCGTTACCGAGTTCCCGGCGAACTTCATGGATCTCGTTGACTGCGAGCCGGTTTATGAGGAATTCGACGGCTTCACCGAGGATATCACGAACTGCCGCTCCTTCGACGAGCTGCCCGCGACCGTTCAGGCATATATCAAGGAGCTCGAGCGCATCATCGAGTGCCCGATCACCATGCTCGGCGTCGGCCCGGCACGCGATCAGGTCATGGAAATCAGCATCTAAACTGTCGCGAAACTACAGTTTTACGCAAAGAAAGGGACTGCCTGTGGCAGTCCCTTTTCATATTCGCAGCAGCAAAGCAAAACCCCTGCACTATTTTTTCGCCGCGGCGGGGCAATCGCCCTGCACCGAATGGCCGCGCACTGGCAGCGCTGCAGATCACGCAAAGTAAATTCAGGGCGGCCATGCGTCCCACAATCACCCCGACGTCCGGAACCGAGCCCCCGCGTCCCACGTTTCGCTGCACATCTTCGATGTGTCAGCGCAAAAGGAAGATTCGGGGTGTCAAGAGGGGCAAGGAAACCATTCGGTGTCCTTGCCCCTTTTGTCTCCGCCGGTAGACACCGGCCTTCTCCGCCGCCAGACGGCGGCGCTTATTCTTTTTCCTCTGCGGAAGAAGCCTCCGCGGCATGCGCCGCCTTCTTCGTCCTCTTCCCCGGCTTGCCGATCACACTCTCTATGTACGCCGGAACCTCGTGAAACGGAATCCCCAGCGCCACCGACAGCTCGCCGTGCAGCAGCTCCTCCGCGCGCTTGCGGTAACGCTGATCGACCTGACTCAGCCGGCGGCCGCTGCGCCTGCTCTTTGCGTAGACCGTCTTGATGAGCTGCACCAGATCCCCGCAGTCATGGCTCTGCAGTACCTCCTGATAGTGCTCGCTCGACAGACGCATGCTGTGGCTCGTGAAATGGTCGACCTCGATATTCGGAATATCACGCACAAGCGTCTCAGCCTGCTCCCTCGAGATGACCGGGCGCATGAAAACCGGCGAGTCCACCGGAATATAGATGGTCTCCGTGCCCGTAACGGGCGTCAGCGTGTAATACTGCCGATCCGCTTCATCCTCGAAGGGCGACGGCTTGACCTCGTCCACGCGGCACACGCCGCTCGTACCGTAAACGATATAGTCCCCCGCTTGATACATGATAAACCTCCTCGCAGCAACGCAAAATAACATTCTGTCTGTTATAATTATAGCACATTTCGCAGAAAAATGTAAGTTTTATTTTGCATTTGCCTGCAAGGCTTCGTGCGGCAGATAAAAAAGCAGATGGTCGCGCACCTCGCCGTTCCACAGCAGCTCCGCACGGTGCAGCCTGCCCTCATACGCAAAACCGCACTTTTCGAGCACGCGGCGCGAGCGCGCATTATCCGGGTAGCAGGTCGCAGAAATGAGGTCGAGCGACATCCTTTCAAAGCCGTATTCCGTGACCGCGCGAAGCGCCTCGGTCATATAGCCCCTGCCCCAGTACGCCGTGCCGAGCGAATAACCGACCGAGCGCACTGAGCCGTACTGCCGCGCACTGTCCGCGATCAGACCGATCGAGCCCATCAGCTGCCCGTCCCCGCGCCGCTCGATCGCCCATACCGTCGGCTGGTCGAGGAACATGAGGTGCAGCACATCATACGACTCCGTCAGGCTCTCGTGCGGCTTCCACCCTGCGTTCAGGCCCACCTCGGGCGCGGCGGAATTATCGTAAATCGCCTGCACATCGTCCTCCCGAAACGGGCGAAGGCGCAGTCTCGTCGTTTGAAGCGTCATTGCTGCATCTCTCCTTTTCTTTTTTATTCTATCATGTCCGGACAGCGTTGAAAAGAGACTGTCGAAAAACTGCGTTTTCATTTTTCGCCATAAAATTCATTTCTCCTATTGCTTCTCCAGTCCCTTCATATTACAATTAAGACAATACTGCAATGCCCTGAACAGAAATGACCCGGGAGCAGATTTTGTGCATCGACGAGATACGGCTTCCCGTGATCCGGGAAGCCGCCGCACGGTCAGAACACAAAATTTCCGCAAAGCGCCACAGCTTTTATCGTGCGGCGCTGCCTTAAAATATCAAATCAATACAGGAGGCAATGAGAAATGACACTGAAAGAATTCTATGAACAGATCGACGGCAGCTACGAGGATACCCTCCATCGTCTGACGAGCGAGGCGCTGGTGCACCGCTTCGTCCTCAAGTACCCTGCCGACCCGAGCTTTGCGCAGCTGCGCGAGGCCGTCGCAGCCGCAGACTGGGAAAGCGCGTTCCGCGCCGCCCACACCCTCAAGGGTGTCGCACAGAACCTCGGCTTCGACGCACTCTACCGCGCGTCTTCCGCTCTGACCGAGCATCTGCGCGGTGGACAGCCGCTGACCGAACCGCAGCTCCTCGACGCGACCGCCGCCGAGCATGAGCGCGTTATGAACGCTATCGAAGCGCTCGGTTAAAACCATATAAATACAAAGAGAGCACAGATTTTCATCTGTGCTCTTCTTTTATGCCTTCGCGACAGTCTCATTCAAATTTCAGCTGATCCTCGGTCAGCAGTGCGCCGATGGACGGGATGCTGCGGCAGCGGTAGCGCGCCTGGTCGAGCAGGTTCGCGTCTTCCGTGCGGCAGGCGCGGGTCACGGTGTGCTTGCCGCGCAGCACCATAGTCTGCACGCCCTGCGTCGAGCGCGTCGCCTTGATGTCGAGCATGCCCGCGCGGAAGGTCAGCGCGCGGTTTGCGGTCGAGAACATGGTGATCTCGGTCTCGTCATCGACCGGGAAGAAGAAGCCGACGGCCGGGGACTTGTCCGAATATGCGCCGCTCAGGCGGCGGCGGTTGGTCTTGGTCTCGAACGACTGGAGCGAGAAGCGCGCCGCCTTGCCGTTCTGGAACGCGACGACCATGCTGCCCTTGTAGTCGCCCGGGAGCAGCGCGTAGAGCGGCGTCTCTCCCTCATCCATGCCGAGCTTCGCCGGCAGGTAATCGCCCAGAACGGACGCCTTGCTGTCGTCGAAATCATACAGACGCGCCTTGTACGCCTGCTGCATGCTGGTGAAGAAGATGATCTCGCTCTTGTTGGTCGCCTCGATGCTCCAGACGACCTCATCACCCTCCTTGAGCTTGTGATCCTGCGACATGCGCCACGACTGCGGCGTGATCTTCTTGAAATAGCCCTCGCGCGTCATGAACAGAAGCACCGGATAATCCTCGATGTGGTCCTCTTCCGCGAACTCAGTCACCTTGTCCGCCCGCACGATGCGCGTTCTGCGCTCGGACGGATACTTTTTAATGACCTGCTCGAGCTCCTTTACGATGATATTCCGGATCTTCGTCTTGGATTTTACGATCTCCTCGAGCTTTTTGATCTCGTTCTCGAGCGCCTCGGTCTCCTGCGTGCGCTTCAGGATATATTCCTTGTTGATGTTGCGCAGGCGGATGTCCGCGATGAACTCGGCCTGGATCTGGTCGATGTCGAAGCCTTCCATCAGGTTCGGGATGACCTTCGCGTCCTCCTCGGTGCCGCGGATGATGGCGATCGCCTTGTCGATGTCAAGCAGGATCCTGCGCAGACCGAGCAGCAGATGCAGCTTGTCCTTTTTCTTGCCGAGCTCGAAGAATACGCGGCGGCGGACGCATTCCGTGCGCCACGACGTCCACTCCTCTAAAATCTGCTGTACGCCCAGAACGCGCGGCATGCCGCCGATGAGGACGTTGAAGTTGCACGAGAAGCTGTCCTGGAGCGTCGTCAGCTTCATCAGACGCGCCATCAGCTTTTCCGGGTCGGTGCCGCGCTTGAGGTCGATGGCGATCTTGAGGCCGGAAAGGTCGGTCTCGTCGCGCACGTCCGCGATCTCGCGCACCTTGCCGGTCTTGACCAGCTCCGCGATCTTGTCGATGATGGCCTCGATCGTGGTGGTGTACGGGATCTCCGTGACCTCGATAAGGTTTTCCTTCTTGTCGTACTGCCATTTCGCGCGCACCTTGAACGATCCGCGGCCGCTCTCGTAGATCGCGCGCATCTCGCCCTCGTCATAGATCAGCTCGCCGCCGGTCGTGAAGTCCGGCGCCGGCATGGTCGAGAGGATGTCGTGCTCCGGGTTTTTAATGCACTCGATCGTCGTGCGGCATACCTCCTCGAGGTTGAAGCCGCAGAAGTTGGACGCCATGCCGACCGCGATGCCGGTGTTGGCGGAGACGAGGATGTTCGGGAAGGTCGTCGGCAGCAGCGTCGGCTCCTTCATCTCGCCGTCATAGTTATCCACAAAATCCACAGCGTCCGTGTCGATGTCGCGGAACAGCTCGGCGCAGATGCCGTCGAGCTTGGCCTCGGTGTAACGCGGCGCGGCGTAGGCCATGTCGCGCGAATAGACCTTGCCGAAGTTGCCCTTGGAGTCGACAAACGGCGTCAGCAGCGCCTCGTTGCCGCGCGTCAGACGCACCATCGTCTCATAGATCGCCGCGTCGCCGTGCGGATTGAGCTTCATGGTCTGGCCGACGATATTCGCGGATTTCGTGCGGTTGCCGTTCAGCAGACCCATTTTATACATGGTATAGAGCAGCTTGCGGTGGGACGGCTTGAAGCCGTCGATCTCCGGGATGGCGCGCGACACGATAACGCTCATCGCGTAGGGCATATAGTTCTCGCGCAGCGTATCCGTGATGCGCCGGTCTACCGAGGGATGCTCTTTATATACTTTCGGTTCATCATTTTTCTTTTTTGCCATTTATAAATCTCCTGTTCGGGATCGTTTTTTCCGGTGAGCGCCGCCGAGCAGCGTACCGAAAGGCAGGAAGGACAGCAGCACCGCCGCAGCGAGGCCGCCGCCGAACCCCAGCAGATACATCTGCGGCAGGCGCAGGTAAATGACAGGGTCGTGATGGGTCGTCCAGACGTTCCACAGGCGCAGCACCATGGGATGAGCGAGGTACAGGCCGAAGGAATGTCGGGCGATAAAGCGCACGGGCGCCGGAAGCGTCCGGCACCGGCTGCACAGCGTCCACAGCATGAGCCACGTCGCAAAGACGTAGACCAGAAGGTCGGGGCGCAGCGAGGATGCGCTGAGCGAGGGGAACATATGGTTTGTCAGCAGCACGCCGAGCGCCGAGAGCAGCCACACCGGCACGCTCACACAGAGCGGGCAGCGCTGCCATTTCTCATGCAGGCGCAGCCAGATGCCGCCCGTATAGAACAGCGTCCAGCCGAAAAAGAGGCGGACCAGCGAAAGCGGCGCGTGAAACATCAGCATGCCGTTCGCCTGACACGCGATCAGCAGCTGCATGCCGAACGTCGCGGCCGCCGCGCACAGCATCAGCCGCCGCGGATATCTCTGCATCGCGATACAGAAGAAATCCGCCAGCAGGACGAACTGCACAAGGATGAATATGTAATACAGATGGACATACGCGCCGCCGGTCAGCAGGTCGAAAAGCGGATGGGCGTGCGGCATGCCGCACAGCGCCTCGAGAACGAGATACGCCGCCGACCAGAGAAAATACGGCGGCAGCACGCGCGACAGGCGGCGGCGCACTGCCGTCCAGCCCTGCGGCTCGAATTTCCCCTCCGCGAGCGCGCCTGCGTGACCGAATCCGGTCAGCACGAGGAACATCGGCACTGCAAAGCGCGAAAGCTGATTCCAGACCAGCTCCGCGTCGGTCGTCTGCCCTGCCGAAACGTGTATCATCACGACCGCGAGCGCCGCCGCCGCCCGCAGTCCGTCCATTTGTCGAAACCGCATTGTTTTCCCCCTGTGAAATACTTAGGGCAACACCGCACAATGAAAGCTGCGGCGGTATTGCCTTAGGAAATATCCGCCAGCTCGAGATAGTCTGCGCCGTGCTCCGCAATGTATTCCTTGCGGCCGGAGAGGTTGTCTCCGAGCAGCAGGTCGAACATCTCGCTCGTTGCGGCGGCTTCATCCGGCGTGATGCGGATGAGGCGGCGCGTTTCAGGGTTCATGGTGGTCTCCCACATCATGTCCGCCTGGTTCTCGCCCAGACCCTTGGAGCGCTGGATGAGGATCTTCTTGCCCTCGAGCTTTTTGAGGATAGCCGCCTTTTCGGTCTCGTCGAAGGCAAAATAGCTCTTGTCGCGATAGGTGATCTCGTAGAGCGGAGACTCCGCGATATAGACATAGCCCTGCTCGATGAGCGTCGGGACGAGGCGGTAGATCATGGTCAGGATCAGCGTGCGGATCTGGAAGCCGTCTACATCGGCATCGGTGCAGATGATGACGCGGTGCCACCGCAGGCTGTCGAGGTCGAACGCCGACAGATCCTTCGCCGCCTTGCCGCGCACCTCGACGCCGCAGCCGAGGACCTTGAGCAGGTCGGTAATGATGTCGTTCTTGAAGATCTTGTCGTAATCCGCCTTCAGGCAGTTCAGGATCTTGCCGCGCACGGGCATGATCGCCTGAAATTCGCTGTCGCGGCCCTGCTTGACCGAGCCGAGCGCGGAGTCGCCCTCCACGATGTACAGCTCGCGGCGCGCAACGTCCTTCGTGCGGCAGTCGACGAACTTCTGAACGCGGTTTGCCAGATCGATGTTGCCGGACAGCTTCTTTTTGATGTTGAGGCGCGCCTTTTCCGCCTGCTCGCGGCTGCGCTTGTTGATCAGGATCTGCTCGGCGATCTTGTCCGCCTCGGATTTGTTCTCGATGAAGTAGATCTCGAGTCCCTCCTTGAGGAACTCGGTCATCGCCTCCTGAATGAACCTGTTCGTGATGGCCTTCTTGGTCTGGTTCTCATAGGAGGTCTGGGTCGAGAAGCAGTTGGTCACGAGTACAAGGCTGTCGAAAATATCCTGATACGTTACCTTGCTCTCGCTCTTGTTGTACTTGTTGTTCTGCTTGAGGTAGGCATCGATGGCGGAGACGAACGCCGAGCGCACCGCCTTGTCCGGCGCGCCGCCGTGCTCAAGCCACGACGAGTTGTGGTAGTATTCGATGCGCGAGACCGCCGAGGAGAAGCAGAACGCACAGGACAGCTTGACCTTGTATTCCGCCTTGTCCGCGCGGTCGCGGCCGCGCCGCTCGCCCTCAAGGAACTGCACCGACGTCAGCGGCGTTTCGCCTGCCAGCTCGCCGACATAGTCCACGATGCCGTTCTGGTACAGAAATTCGGTGGTGTCGAATTTGCTGCCGCTCACCTGATTTTTCAGCACGAATTTGATGTGGCTGTTGACGACTGCCTGACGCTTGAGCGTATCGAGGTAGTAATCCACAGGGATGTTGATGTCGGTGAAAACCTCAAGGTCGGGCTTCCATCGGATCGTCGTGCCGGTCTTTCTGGCGTTCGTCGGCTTTTTCGTGAAGCCTTCCTTTGTGCCGGTCCTGTTTTCGCCCTTTTCGAAGTGCAGGCCGTACTCGAAGCCGTCGCGCACGATGGTGACGTCCATGTATTCCGAGGAATACTGCGTCGCGCAGGTGCCGAGACCGTTCAGGCCGAGCGAAAACTCATAGTTTTCGCCTGTGTCATTCTTGTACTTGCCGCCTGCGTACAGCTCGCAGAACACGAGTTCCCAGTTATAGCGCTGTTCCTTTTCGTTCCATTCGACCGGGATGCCGCGGCCGTGGTCGGAGACTTCGATCGAGCCGTCCGCATAGCGGACAGTCGTGATGTCGGTGCCGTAGCCCTCGCGCGCCTCGTCGATGGAGTTGGAGAGGATTTCGAACACTGCGTGCTCGCAGCCCTCCAGACCGTCCGAGCCGAAAATGACGCCCGGGCGCTTGCGCACGCGGTCCGCGCCCTTCAGCGAGGATATACTGTCGTTGCCGTAAGACGGCTTTGCTTTACTCATATACTCTAACCCCTATTTGAAGTTCTGAAATCCATAACTAATATATTATACGCTATTTTTGCGTTTTTTGCAACATTTATTCCGCTGCTGCGCGGGATGCCGCCGTCCATGCCGAAAAATCCGATGCCATCACCGCAGAAAACGCCCCTTTTAGTATAGCACAAATGTTCGTCTTTTCAAGACAAAAAAAATGCGCATCTCTCGATGCGCACCGGCTTGCCGAACTTTACGGAGACTTCGGCAGGCCCATCTATCTGAAAGGAAGCGAAAGGGGGAGAAAACGCTTCTTATGTTTGGACTGTCCGGGAGCCTGCGCGGTATTCCGTCCCGCAGGGCCGAACAGATTTTATGGTCGGCACTCTAAAAGCACCTCAGAAAAGAATTTCCCATGAAATATCTATTTTCAAAGGGGATTGTTTCATTCCCTTGCTGTGATTCTATGATACCGGTTTTTCATGTCTAAAGTATGATAGAATTTTGAAGAAATCGTAAACACTCCATGTCTGTTCCGTGAACAGGTCTTCTCTCCCTGCCGCATTCCGGCAAAGCCGGAACAGACAGGGCAGGCGCATCGCAGTGCGCCGCATGAAATTCTCCATAAAAGTCCAGCTTTGCCGGACTTTTATGCCGCTGCCCGCGCCGCGGCGGCGCGGACGCCCCTGCCGTGCAGGGGTGAGGGGGGTATCGTTTCCGGTTTCTTCGGAACCGGAAACGTATCCAGGGGGGACAGCGTCCCCCCTGGACTTTTGCAAAAGAAAAGAGCAGATGCAAAGCATCTGCTCTCTGGAAATTCTATTTTAGCGGAACTTCTTCTTCTTAGCGCGTGCAGCCTCAGACTTCTTGCGGCGCTTGACGCTCGGGCTTTCATAATGCTCACGCTTACGGAGCTCGGAAAGCGTACCCGCCTTTGCACACGAACGCTTGAAACGACGCAGTGCGCTGTCAATAGATTCATTTTCCTTGATGCGGATCTCCGACACAGTTTTCCCTCCCTCCGCGCGTTCCTCTATGGAGGACGCTTTGCACAGCTTCATCTGCCACAGGCACATAAAACCGTAAGAATATTATATCTGTTTTTCCCGCCCGTGTCAACAAAAATCTTTCACGAACGAGCAGATTTTGCGTTTTTTATTTTACGACCAGGTTTACGATCTTGCCCGGGACAACGATCTGCTTGACGATCTGCTTGCCCTCGATGGCGTGCTGTACCTTTTCCTCGGCCAGTGCCGCGTCGATTGCAGCCTGCTTGTCGGCATCTGCTGCGAGCTTGATGGTGCCCTTGAGCTTGCCGTTGACCTGAACCGCCATCTCGACCGTGCTCTCGACCGTCTTTGCCTCGTCGTATGCCGGCCACGGCGCGACGGACAGCAGGCCGGTCTCGCCGAGCTGCTGCCACAGCTCCTCGGTGATGTGCGGAGCAAACGGATTGAGCAGCGCGAGGAAGGTCTTGTACTCGGCCTTGTTTACGCCCTTGTCGTAGAACTCGTTGAGCATGGTCATGAGCGCTGCGATCGCGGTGTTCGCCTTGAGGCTGTCTGCGTCCTCGCCGACCTTCTTGATGGTGCGGTGCATGAGCGCCTCGTGCTCCTTGGAATACTCGTCGCCGTCCTGTACCTTTTCGGCCAGAGACCAGACGCGCTCGAGGAAGCGGCGGCAGCCCTTGATGGACTTCGGGCTCCACGGAGCAGCCTTCTCGAAGTCGCCGATGAACATCTCATACAGACGCATGGTATCCGCGCCGTAAACGTCTACGATCTCGTCCGGATTGACGACGTTGCCGCGGCTCTTGGACATCTTCTCGCCGTTCTCGCCGAGGATCATGCCGTGGCTGGTGCGCTTTGCATACGGCTCCTTGGTCGGCACAACGCCGATGTCATACAGGAACTTGTGCCAGAAGCGGCTGTACAGCAGATGCAGCGTGGTGTGCTCCATGCCGCCGTTGTACCAGTCGACCGGAGACCAGTATTCGAGCGCTTCCTTGGAGGCCAGCGCCTTGTCGTTGTGCGGGTCCATATAGCGCAGGAAGTACCAGGAGGAGCCTGCCCACTGCGGCATGGTGTCGGTCTCGCGCTTTGCCGGGCCGCCGCAGCACGGACAGGTGGTGTTCACCCAGTCGGTCATGTGCGCGAGCGGGGACTCGCCGTTGTCGGTCGGCTCGTAGGTGTGCACGTTCGGCAGCTCGAGCGGAAGCTGATCCTCCGGCAGCGGAACGTAGCCGCACTTGTCGCACTTGACGATCGGGATCGGCTCGCCCCAGTAACGCTGACGGGAGAATACCCAGTCGCGCAGCTTGTACTGTACCTTTGCGCGGCCGATGCCCTTCTCGCCCAGCCATTCGATCATGGCCGGGATCGCGTCCTTGACGGTCTTGCCGTTCAGGAAGTCGGAGTTTACGAGGATGCCGGTCTCGTCCTTTGCGGTGAACGCAGCCTTCTGCACATCCTCGCCGCCGGAAACGACCTCGATGATCTCGCAGCCGAACTTCTTGGCGAACTCCCAGTCGCGGTCATCATGCGCCGGAACGGCCATGATAGCGCCGGTGCCGTAGCCCATCAGAACGTAGTCGGAAACGAAGATCGGGATCTGCTTGCCGTTTACCGGGTTGATCGCGGCAACGCCCTCCAGCTTGACGCCGGTCTTGTCCTTGTTCAGCTCGGTGCGCTCGAAGTCGGACTTGCGGGCCGCCTCCTCGCGGTAAGCGCGGACGTCCGCGATATTATTCAGCTTGTCCGCCCACTGCTCGATCATCGGGTGCTCCGGAGAGATTACCATGTAGGTCGCGCCGAACAGGGTATCCGGGCGGGTGGTGTAAACGGTCAGGGTGTCGCCCTCGGTGGTCTTGAAGTCGACCTCAGCGCCGGTGGAGCGGCCGATCCAGTTCTTCTGCTGGATCTTGACACGCTCGATGTAGTTAACGTCGTCCAGATCGTCGATCAGGCGCTGTGCGTACTTGGTGATGGCGAGCATCCACTGGCTCTTGGTCTTGTGAACGACCTCGCTGCCGCAGCGCTCGCAGACGCCGTTGACGACCTCTTCGTTCGCCAGAACGCACTTGCAGGAGGTGCACCAGTTTACGCTCATTTCCTTCTTGTAGGCGAGGCCCTTCTTGAACAGCTGCAGGAAGATCCACTGGGTCCACTTGTAATAGCTCGGGTCGGTGGTGTTGATCTCGCGCGACCAGTCGAACGACAGGCCGAGGCTCTTCAGCTGGCTCTTGAAGCGTGCGATGTTCTTCTTGGTGACCTCAGCCGGATGCACGTGGTTCTTGATGGCGAAGTTCTCGGTCGGCAGGCCGAAAGCGTCCCAGCCCATCGGATACAGCACGTTATAGCCCTGCATGCGCTTTTTGCGCGCAACGATGTCGAGCGCGGTGTAGGAGCGCGGATGACCGACATGCAGGCCCTGACCGGACGGGTACGGGAACTCGACCAGTGCATAGAACTTTTCCTTGTCCGAGCCGTTCTCGGCCTTAAAGCACTGCTTCTCGTCCCAGATGTCCTGCCACTTCTTTTCTACTTGTTTATGATCGTACTTCAACGGATTTTCCCCCTAAAGTGTTTTATATAAAAGCGCGACAATGCGGCGGACACGGTCTATGCGCGCCGCCGCCTGTCGATTTTTACTTGTCCTCGATGCCGAGCTCCTCGAGCGATACCGGCGTGCCGTCCTTCCACAGGTTCTCCAGATTGTAGAACTTGCGTGCCTCCGGCATGAATACGTGCAGCACAGCGCAGCCGTAGTCGAGCAGCATCCACTGCGCGGACTCATAGCCCTCGGTGTGGTCGACCATGACGTCGTGGTCATACTTGAGATGCCACTCTACGTTGTCTGCCAGCGCCTTGACCTGCGTGGTCGAGGTCGCGGAGCAGATGACGAAATATTCGGTCAGCTCGGTCAGGCGCTCAACGTGCAGGACCTCGATGCCCTGCGCTTTTTTCTCGATCAGCGCTTCACAGATCGCCTTTACAGTTTCTTGTGCAGTCAAATTCATAAACTCCTTTTCATGGCGCGCGCCGCGCCTGTATCCTGTCGGGGAGCCGCAGATCGTCTCTGCGGCTGCCGTTTTTCTTTCTTTATGGATCACGCCTCGGGATCTACCGTGCCGCCGCCTTCGCCGCCGGTCTCACCGCCGGTCTCGCCGCCCGAATAGTCTCCGCCGCTCTCGCCGCCGGATTCACCGCCGCCGGTCTCGCCGCCCGAGATCGAGCCGCCGCTCTCGCCGCCGCCCGAATAGTCTCCGCCGCTCTCGCCGCCGGTCTCACCGCCGCCGGTTTCGCCGCCCGAGTAATCTCCGCCGCTGTTATCCGGCTCTTCGTAGCCGCCGGTTTCGCCGCCGGAGTAGTCTCCGCCGCTCTCGCCGCCCGAATAGTCCGAATCGTCCTCATAATAGTAGCCGCCGCCGGTGTCGCCCCAGACATCCTCATCCTCGCCGGCGCTGACGCCGCCGCTGTAACCGGAGGACGAGCTCCCCGCCGGGCCGGTGACCATGTCGAGCTTGGTGATCGGCTCCTCATAGGGGTTGAAATACTTGTTGACGAGCTCGAGCGTTTCCTTTTCCTTCGGGAAGAAGAAGGAATACTTGTACGGGTCGCTGCCCGCATAGCTCATCGCGCCGTAGCCCGGCAGGGTGTAGAATTTAAGGTTGGCGTTGTCGATCTGAAGCGCCTGCTTGCCCATCCAGAGCAGCTCGCCGGTCGTGAAATCGGTCTTTACGTTCTTGGATACCGCCTCGGCGATCTTCGGGATTTTGGACGCATTTTTGACCTGAAGGACCTGCCGCGCCAGCTCCTTGAGGAATTTCTGCTGGTTTTCCACGCGGCCCTCGTCGCCGTTGACATACTGCTTAGAGTAGTCGTTGTTGTGGCGCCAGCGCAGGAACTCGACGGTCTGCTTGCCGGTCAGATGCTGCATGCCCGGCTGAAGGTCGATCTCCAGATGCTGCGACGGGTCGCTGTACTGCATGCGGAACGGAACGTCATAGTCCACGCCGCCGATCGCGTCCACGATGGCCGCGATGCCCTCGAAGTTGACGATGACATACCTGTCCGGCTGGAAGCCCATCAGGCGTTCGATCTCGACCTTGGTCTGCTCGATGCCCTTCTTGGTCGCGTAGGCCGCGTTGATCTTGCGCCATGCGCCGCTCTCGCCGTTGTTGCACATAGTGTCGCGCGGAATATTCATAATGTTGATGGTCTTGTCCTTGGTGTTCATGGTCGCGACCATCAGAGCGTCCGTTCGCGTCTGATCCTCGTCGACCGCGCCGACGACAAAGGTGAACACATCTTTGATGCGCGTGCCCTGATTGAGCAGGCTGCTCGTATCGACCTTGTCGCCGTTGGTCTTGTCGTGGATCGTGTCTGTTGGCGGGCGCACGAAGAACACATAGTACGCCGCGCCGCACGCGCACAAAAGCGCGATGAGCACCGCGATCACGATCGCCGCGATGCGTTTTTTGCTGTGCTTCTTCGGTGCGGCTGTCCTGCCGCCCTTTTTCCCTTGAGGCTTGGGCGCAGTCTGCGCTTTCGCGCCGCTCTGCGCCGCGGCCGGTCGTTTTTTTGTCTGTCTGTCCGAGCGGCCGTTATGCTCGCCGCTGCCTCCGAAAAGTTTCAAACGGTTCCTGCCTCCAGTTCAGTTCCGGGAAGGCTTTTCTGTCTCTCAGGCCTTCTCCTCGTCGCGCCAGCGTACTCCCTGCCGGATCATGTCATTGTATGCGGCAATGGTGTCGCTGTGGATCAGCTTGCCTCGCGTGATCAGCTCGATCAGCGTTTGGTCATAACAGTAGAGCAGCGCACGGTCCATGCTGGTCTCGGCCAGCTCCCGCGCCTTTTCGACGCCGGGAAAATCGCGTGTCTCCTCTATGTAGTCCGCCAGATAGAGAATTTTGTCCAGAATGGTCATCTTCGCCCTGCCGGTCGTGTGACAGGCGATGGCGTCGCATACCTCGTCCGGCATGTGATATTCTCTGCGTGCGATCGCTGCGGCCGTTTTTCCGTGCAGCATTTTCGGCTCGCTTTTTTCGACGGTACACGGTATTATACCGTATTTCTCACATAAATTCAACTGTTCCTGCGGAGAAAGATGTTTTGTTATGTCATGAAGGATGCCTGCGGCTCCGGCAAGAGCCGGGTCGCCGCCGTATTTCTTCGCCAGGGCGATCGCGCAGCGTTCCACCCCGAGAGAGTGCTCATAGCGGTAGCCGTGGAGCCTCGAAAGGATATCCCTGCGCATTTTCTCATCACATAACATAACTTTTGCCCGCCTTTCTGTGTATTTGAGGTTGAATTATGTATTTCAGGCACCGCGTTTTTCTGTTGCCCTAAAACCCGTAAAGGTGCTCCCGCTCGATATAATCCGCGACCGCAGGCGCAGTGAAGCGGTGCAGATCGCCGCCCTGCCGCAGCTCGGTCGAGGAGACCGTGAGGCTGTCGCCCGGGACGAGTTCGATCCTCGCGTCCAGCGTTTCTCGCAGCTGCGCCGCCTTTTCGCGCAGCGCGTCCCAGTCCTCGTTTTCCCGTGCGCACACGGCGAGCGTCGCCAGACGCGCGATCTCGTCCGGCGCGCGCCAGCTTCGGTCGAACGAGAGCAGCATATCCGTTCCGATGATCAGATAGAGGTTGGTCTCGCCGCGCCCGTGCAGCGCGCGCAGCGTGTCCACCGTGTAGCTCGCGCCGCCGCGGTCGATCTCGAGCGTATCCAGCTGCGCCCACGGCCTGTCCGCCGTCAGGCGGCGCACCATTTCACACCGCGCCTCGGGCGAGGCCGTGTTTTCCGGCAGCGCCTTGTGCGGCGGAAGGTTGGTCGGGATGAACAGCACCCGGTCGAGCCTCAGCGCATCATGCGCCAGCTCGGCGGCGTGCAGATGGCCGAGATGCGGCGGATTGAACGTTCCGCCGAGTATTCCTGTCCTCATTTTACAAGAACGATCCTGCGCTTATCCTCATCGCTCGACTGACGGTAGACAACGAACTTCGAGCCGATGCACTGTACGGCATCCGCGCCGGTCGCCTCGCAGAGCGCCTCGGATACCGTGCGCGGCGTGAGCATCGCGCTCTCGAGCACCTTGCCCTTGACCAGCTCGTGGGACTCGAGCAGAGCGTCCAGCTCGCGCTCGACCGCCTCGGTCACGCCCTCCTTGCCGATGATGAGGGTAACTGCGAGCGGATTTGCCAGTGCACGAAGCTGTGCACGCTGTTTGGTGTTAAGCATGTATTTTCTCCTTGAAATCAGTTAGATTTTATCCTTCAGTACGTCTCTCAGCCTGCCGAGCGCACGCGCACGGTGCGAAATGCGGTTCTTCACCTCGGGCGCGAGCTCACCGAACGTGCACTCGTACTCCGGCACATAGAACAGCGGATCGTAGCCGAAGCCGCCTGCGCCGTGGTTTTCGTGCAGCAGCTCGCCCTCGCATTCGCCCCGTACCGTGACGGTCTCGCCGTCCGCGAGCACGCACGCGATCGCGCACACAAAGCGGCACGCGCGGTCCTCTTTGCCCTCCATGTTCTTCAGCAGGAACGCATTGCGGTCCGCGTCCGTTCCCTCGCAGTAGCGGGCGGAGCGGATGCCCGGCGCGCCGCCGAGCGCGTCCACGCACAGGCCGCTGTCGTCCGCGATGGCCGGCAGGCCGGTGAATTCCGCGGCGGCTTTCGCCTTGATGCGCGCGTTTTCCTCAAACGTCGCGCCGTTTTCCTCCGGCTCGGGCGCACCCTCGGGCAGAGACGCGACCTCGATGCCGAGCTCGCCCAGAATGGCCGCCATTTCCTTCAGCTTTCCTTTATTATGGGATGCCAGTACAAATTTCATGTTTGGTTTTCCTCTTTTATTCGCCGAGCACGCTTTTCTGAATCTCGCACAGTCTGGAGCAGCCCTGCTCGCCGAGCGCCAGCAGCTGATCCAGCTCGTTCCGTGTGAACGGACGGCCCTCGCCCGTGCCCTGTACCTCGATGAACTCGCCCTTCGAGGTCATGACGACGTTGCAGTCCACGATGGCATGGCTGTCCTCTGCGTAGTTGAGATCGAGCACGGCTTCGTCCTCGAAGATACCGACCGATACCGCCGAAACCGCTGCGGTGAGCGGCATTTTCTCGATCACGCCCTCGTCGACCAGCTTTCTGCACGCGAGATAGAGCGCCGCATAGCCGCCCGTGATGGACGCGCAGCGCGTGCCGCCGTCCGCCTGAATGACGTCGCAGTCGATGGTGATCTGACGCTCGCCGAGCGCCTCGCGGTCGACGACTGCACGCAGCGCACGGCCGATCAGACGCTGGATCTCACTCGAACGGCCGTCCAGCTTGAGCGACTTGATGTCGCGCTTTTTGCGCGTATTGGTCGAGCGCGGCAGCATCGCGTACTCCGCCGTGACCCAGCCGAGGCCCTTGCCCTCGAGGAAGGGCGGAACCTTTTCCTCGACTGACGCGGTGCAGATGACCCTGGTGTTGCCCATTTCAGCCAGCACCGAACCCTCCGCATACATGGTAAATCCGGTCGTCAGCTTGACCGGGCGCATTTCGTCCTTCGCTCTTCCGTCAGGTCTTGTCATTCCTGCTCCGCTCCTTCTTCTTCATTTTCGCTGTCACCTGTCATCTGCTCTGCCGGCGGCAGGATGGCCTCGAGGAACGCCGCGCGGTCGAAGTCGATCAGATCATCGATGCCCTCGCCGACGCCGACGAGCTTGACCGGGACGCCGAGACCGGCCGAGATGGCGATGACGATACCTCCCTTAGCGGTGCCGTCGAGCTTGGTGAGGATGATGCCGGTCAGCTCGGCCGCCTTGTTGAACTCCTCCGCCTGATGGACGGCGTTCTGTCCGGTGGTCGCGTCGAGCACGAGCAGCGTCTCGCGCGAAGCGTCCGGCAGCTCGCGCGAGATCACGCGGTCGATCTTCGCCAGCTCGTTCATCAGATTTGCCTTGTTGTGCAGGCGGCCTGCGGTATCGACGATAATGATGTCGCTGCCGCGCGCCTTCGCCGCCGAGATCGAGTCAAAGACGACCGCCGCCGGGTCTGCGCCCTCGCCGTGCCGGACGATGTCCGCACCCGCGCGCTTCGCCCAGATCTCGAGCTGGTCGGCCGCCGCCGCGCGGAACGTGTCCGCCGCGGACAGCATGACCTTTTTGCCCTCGCTGACATAGCGCGCCGCCAGCTTGCCGATCGAGGTGGTCTTGCCGACGCCGTTGACGCCGATGACCAGAATGACCGCCGGCCTGCCCGAGACATCGAGCGGCTGATTGTCGAGCATATTGTCGGTCAGCACCTCGCGCAGCAGGTCGCGCAGCTCGGAGGCCGTCGTGGTCTTGCGCAGCTTTGCGCGCTTTTCCACCTCGGCAACGATCTTCGCGGAGGTCGACGCGCCTACATCCGAAAGGATGAGCGCTTCCTCGAGCTCCTCGAGGAGATCCTCGTCGATCTTGACGAACGCTGCGAACACGCTGTCGAGCGAATGGCTCACCGCATCCGAAGTTTTCTTAAAGCCCTGCTTGATCTTATCAAAAAATCCCATGTTCTGCTCCTGTATCTATAAGATTGTTTCTGCCGGTCTGCGTTACAGACCGTAGTAATTCACGCGCCAGTTTTCCCAGTCCGTGCGGTCGATGCGCTCGCCCCAGAGGACATAGCCGCGTGCGTGTGCCCAGTGCCGGAATTCCGCCGGATGATGCGCCGCGTAGCCGTGCGTCGTGATGCATCCGTTCGGCAGCCGCGTTTCCACATCCAGCCGGTACGGGTATTTTGAACTCCGCATATCCATGCTTCACACCCCACAGTCCTGCGTCATTTTATCGTGTTCTTCAGCCGTTTCTCCGCCTCTGCGAGATTGAGCATGAGCAGCTTTGAAACACCCTGCTCCTGCATGGTCACGCCGTAGAGCATATCTGCTTCTTCCATTGTACCACGTCTGTGCGTAATTACAATAAATTGTGTGAAATCTGTTAATTTTCGTATATATTTCGCATACCGCTGCACGTTCACATCGTCGAGCGCGGCTTCGATCTCGTCGAGCACACAGAACGGCGCGGGGCGCAGCTTGAGTATCGCAAAGTACAGCGTGATGGCCACAAACGCCTTTTCGCCGCCCGAAAGCAGCGTGATCGTTTTGACCGCCTTGCCGGGAGGCGACACGCGGATGTCGATGCCGCACGAAAGGATGTCGCTCGTGTCCGCGAGCGCAAGCTCCGCATGGCCGCCGCCGAATATCTCGCGGAAGGTCTGCCCGAACAGCACGTTCAGCCGGGCAAACTCCGAGGCGAAGATCTCCTTCATGTTGACCGTCAGCCGGTCGATGACCCTGTACAGCTCGCGCTGCGCCCGCTCGAGGTCGTCCTTCTGCCCGCCCATGAAGGCATAACGCTCGCGCACCCGGCGGTATTCCTCCACCGCGTCCGGATTGACGCTGCCGAGCGCCCGTATTTCCCCGCGCAGCTCGTGCGCGCGTTCGCGTGCGGCGGCCGGGTCGTCAAGCGGCTGCGCAAGCGCAGCGGCCGGTGTAGGTGTCAGCTCGTAGCTTTCCCACATCCGGCCGAGGAGCTGTGCCTCCTCAGCCTTCAGCTGTCCTGCGCGGTTTTCCAGACGCGAGGCCTCACGCTCCATGCCGAGGATCTGCTCGCCTGCGTCCTGTGCGTCCCGGCGCACGGCAGTCCGCCGTTCCTCGACCTGCTCGCGGCGCTTTCCGGTCTGTTCCAGCTGCTCCCGCAGCGTGCGCGTCAGCGTCTCCGACCGTTCGTGCGCCGCCTTCTCCTCTGCAAGCTCGTCCTGCATGCGTTCGCACTCGCACTCGTAGCGTTTGATGCTGTCCGCCGCGCTCGAAAGACCGGCGTCCGTCTCGCATCTGAGCGCCCGCATCTGCTCGAGCGCCCGGTTTTCACCGGACAGCTCGGCCTCCGTGCGCGTAAGCGCGGTGCGCTGCCCGGCAAGCTGCGCTTCCTGCTCCGCAGCCTCGGTACGGAGCCGCGCGAGCGCGTCCCGGCAGGTCTGCACGCGCGTTTCCGCGTCGCGCAGCTGCGTTCCGGCCTGCGCTTCCCTCGCGTCGAACGACGCGAGCACCTCCGCGCTGCGCTGCTTTTCGGCCTCCATGCTGCGCTGCTGCTGCATCAGCTCCTCCTGCCGCGCCTGTGCGTTCCCGAGCAGCGCCCGGTGCTGCGTACACGCGGCGGCAAGGGCGGCCTGTGCTTCTGCCTGCCGCCGCAGGGCTGCATTCTGCGTTTCGCACGCGGTTTCACAGGCGTGCAGCCGCTTTTCTGCGGCACGAAAGCGCTGCTCTGCCGTTTTTCGCGCGGCTTCACAGCGTTCCGCCTGCTCTTCGGCAGCCCTCAGCCGTCCTGCACGCGCCAGCGCGCCCGTTCCGCGCGATGCCGAGCCGCCCGTCATCGCGCCGCCCGGCTGGATGATCTGGCCGTCGAGGGTGACGATGCGGAAGCGGTGTCCGTGCGAACGCGCGAGCGCCAGCGCCGCATCCATATTCTCGCACACGACCGTGCGCGCGAGCAGGCTGCGCACGACTGCGCCGTATGTCTCATCAAACTGCACCAGCGTGTCCGCCGTGCCGCAGCAGCCGCGTTCGCGGTCAAGTCCGCTCTCTCGGAGCGACGCCGGGCGGATGGTGTCGAGCGGCAGAAAGGTCGCCCGTCCGCCGTCCGTGCGGCGCAGATATTCGATGCACGCCCTGCCGTCCTCGGCAGAGCCGACCACGATCGACGATGCAGATGCGCCGAGCGCAGTGTCTATCGCGGTGACAAAGCGGTTTTCCGTCGAAAGGAGTGCCGAGACCGGCCCGTGCACGCCCGAAAGCCTGCCGCGCCCGGCCTGCTGCATGACCGATCTGACCGACCGGGCAAAGCCGTCGTAATCGCGCTGCATATCGCGCAGCATGGCCGCACGGTTTCTCGCGTCGGTCAGCGCGCTCTCTGCCTGCCGCAGCGCCGTGCCGAGGGCGTCAGCATCCGCCTTCGCCTGCCGCAGCGCGGCGTCTGCCTCGCCGGCCTGTGCCTGCGCCTGCCGCAGGGTGGTTTGCCCCGCGGATACGCGGCTTTCGAATGCGGACTGCTCCTCCTGTACAGCCTTCAGGCGGTCACCTGCGTTTTCGAGCGCGCGATGCAGATCATCCTGCTGTCCGTCCATCCCGGCAAGGCCGGTCTGCGCGGCGGTGCGCTCGAGCGCAAGCGTATGCTGTTCGTTCTGCGCCGCGGCGCGAGCCTGCTCCGCCCGCTCCAGCGCGGCGGCCGCCGCACCTTCCGCTTCCCTGTGCTGCGCCAGCCTGTCTTCCTGCGCCGCAAGGCGCTCTCGCGCCTCTGCGCTGCTCTGCTCCAGCTCTGCGATGCGGGTTTCCTGCGCAGAAAACTGCTCTGCGAGCTTTTCCGCCTGCTTTGCGCGCTCCTCGTTCTCTCTGTGCACGCGCTCGAGGTTCGCGCGGCAGTTTTCGAGGTTTGCGCGCAGCACCGCAATGCGGCTCGCCTGCCCGGCCTCGCGGCTCTCCGCCTCGCGCAGCGACGTGCGCAGCGCTTCGGTCTCGCGGTCGATGCCATGCAGATCAGCCGTCAGCTGCTCCGCCTGCTGATAGCGCCTTTCCTGCTCGGATTTTGCATTTTCCAGCTGTCCGCGGCAGACTTCTGCGTCGCGTGAGCGTTTTTCCGCCTCGCTTTTCAGCCGTTCAAGCTGTTCCAGCCACAGAGACACCTCGAGAACGCGCAGTTCATCGCGCAGAACAAGGAATTTCTCCGTTTTTTTCGCCTGTTTTTCGAGCGGCTCGAGCTGCCGCCCCAGCTCATCATACAGGTCGCGAATGCGCGTGAGGTTGTCCTCGGTCGCGGCAAGGCGGCGCTCGGCCTCCTCCTTGCGGGCGCGGAATTTGGTGATCCCGGCCGCTTCCTCGAATACGCCGCGCCGATCCTCGCTCCTGAGCGACAGGATTTCATCGATCCGCCCCTGTCCGATGCTGGAATAGCCGTCGAGGCCGAGACCGGTGTCCATGAACAGCTCGCGGATATCCCTGAGGCGGCAGTGCTTTTTGCCGAGGCTGTATTCGCTCTCGCCCGAGCGGTAGTAGCGGCGCGTGACCATGATCTCGGCAAACGGCGAGCGGAAAACGCCGGTGGAGTTGTCGAGGATGAGCGAGACCTCGGCAAAGCCGACCGGACCGCGCTTCGCCGTGCCGCCGAAGATGACGTCCTCCATCTTCGCGCCGCGCAGCGACCGCGAGGACTGTTCTCCGAGCACCCAGCGGATCGCGTCCGAGATATTCGATTTGCCGGAGCCGTTCGGACCGACGATCGCGGTCATGCCGCCGAGAAATTTGATCTCCGTGCGGTCGGGAAACGACTTGAACCCCTGTAAGATCAGGCTCTTGAGAACCATGTGCCACCTCAAAGATATAGATAAAATATTTTACCACTTCCGATTTAACACTGTCAACCGAAACGTGAGCGTACGGATTCATCGTAATGTTGATATCCGAATGTCCCATGATATATTGCAGGCTTTTCGGGTTAATATGTTTTTCCGAGTCCAAGCCCAATTTCAGATATAGAGGACTAATAACTTCAAAATTGTAATGAAAAATCCCACTTGAACTTTGTGAGATCAAGTGGGATTTTATGAATGTAATCATTGTGTTGAAATTAAGATTATTTCCTCATCAACTTATCAAAAGATTGTCCCCAGCTATGAACGACTTGCTTGTCAACATTTAGCGGCCATGTTGATGGAAATAGTTCCGCTTCTGCCACTTCATCATGGCTTAAGCGGTTATCCACTTGATCAATAATATCCAGATCCAGCTGTACATGAATAGCAGACATACATATTTCCCCGTCAGTAAAGGCAACAATACTCTGAAGATGAGCACCTTCAGGCATTTTGAATTCAAGCGGAAATTCATATACATATACAGCTTTCTTTGATTCACCAGCGATATGGATATTGCTTTCTTGCAGAAAGTGCGGGTCTATACCTTTTATATTACCGCTAGACTTGGCTATACCTAAGGAATTATCTTCATTTGTTAGGTGGTTGTACATTTCACAAAAATCTTGTAGGGATATCTGATATGCATTAACATCTTTTGAACTTTGAATTGTCCACCCAAATGATGTGGTCATCATAGACGCGATATCTTGCATAGTGTACTGATCTTTGGCAAATTGATTAGTCCAACCCCCTGCAAAAAAAGCACAGCACATGGACAAAAGCCAAATTACAATGATGAGGATCTTTTTCATTAAACACCTCTTGGTGGTCAGACGATATTGATATATCCGATACCACTTTCTCAATATAATCATCTCTTAGGTTAATTAAATTTTTATACTGTTATCATATACTCTTTCCTGAAAAATAGCAATTCGGAAGTCAAACAAAAACAAACAGAATTTATTGGTACATATTTCTAAAATCTGCGATATATAAAAGAATAAAAAAACCGGCACAGTTTTTCACTGTGCCGGTTTGCCGGTTTGGTTGTCTTCTAAAACTTTTAGCATCCCATGATTTCCAAAGCCTTCTTGGCGGCAAGCTGTTCCGCTTCCTTTTTGCTTCGGCCTGTGCCGGAGGCAAATACGTTGGAGTTGAGCAGCAGCTCCATGGTAAACCGCTTGTCGTGATCCGGGCCGGACTGACCGGCGAGCCGGTACTCCAGCGTTTCCTGCTTGTTCTTCTGCACGATCTCCTGGAGCATGGTCTTGTAGTCCTTGAACGCGCCGCCCGCAATGGCGACGTCTACCTTGTGCGGGATGAAGCGCAGCACGAACGCGCGCGCCGGCTCGATGCCGCCGTCCAGATAGATCGCGCCCAGAAGCGCCTCGGTCGCATCGGCCAGGATGGACGGACGCTTTCTGCCGCCGCCGTTCTCCTCGCCGTGACCCAGACGGATCTCCTCCGGAATACCGAGTTCCCTCGCGATCTCGCACAGCGCGCCTTCACACACGACCGCCGCACGCAGCTTGGTCAGCTCGCCCTCGGGCAGCTCAGGATAATGCGTGAACAGGTAATCCGCCGTGACAAAGCCCAGTACGGAATCGCCAAGAAACTCCAGCCGCTCGTTGCAGTCCAGATGCGTGCCGTGGTGCTCGTTGGCATACGAGGAATGCGTCATCGCTTTCTGCCGCAGGCTGACGTCCTTGAATTTATAGTCGATTTTGAGCATGGTTTCACCTCCTTTCGCCGTTTTTTTGCTTATTCAACCGTCATGTACTGAATATTTTCCTTGACCGCGTCGATCATGCCGGACTTCGTGTAGGCGATCGCGCGGCGGACAGCGTTCATCACCGCGATCTCGTTGGACGAGCCGTGCGCCTTGATGACCGGCTTTGCGATGCCGAGGAAGGGCGCGCCGCCGACCTTGTCCTGATTGAACATCTCGCGGAAGTCATCCATGCCCTTTTTGCACAGCAGATAGCCGATCTTGGTGCCGGCCGAGGCGGTGAACACCTTCTTGATCTCGTGCGCCATGAATTTCGCCGTGCCCTCGACCGTCTTGAGCAGAACGTTGCCCATGAAGCCGTCGCAGACCGCGACGTCGCACGCGCCGAGCGGTACCTGACTGCCCTCAACGTTGCCGACGAAATTGAGCCTGCCTGCGTCGCCTGCGGCCTTGAGCAGCGCATACGCCTCCCTGCGGAGCGGATCGCCCTTGGTGTCCTCGGTGCCGTTGTTGACCAGACCGACGCGCGGCGACTTCAGGCCGTTGTTCTTCTCCGCGTACAGAGACGCGAGGAAGGCGAACTGGAGCAGCATTTCCGCCGTGCACTCGGTGTTCGCGCCGGCGTCGCACAGCATGACCTCGCCGCCCTCGCAGGGCAGGACAGGCGCGAGCGCCGCGCGGCGGATACCCTTGATGCGGCCGCCGTACAGCGTCGCGCCGGTCAGCAGCGCGCCGGTATTGCCCGCGGAGACGAGCGCATCGCCCTCGCCTGCCTTTAGCAGCTTGAACGCGACCGCCATGGACGAGTCCGGCTTGCGGCGCAGAACGGTCGCCGGGTCGTCGTGCATGTCAACGATATCCGAGGCCGGCATGATGGTCAGATGCTCGGTGTTCTCCAGTCCATGCGCGCGCAGCACGGCGGTGATCGCCTCGGGCTGGCCGACGAGCAGGATATCCTCGCCATATTCCTTCGCAGCGAGCGCCGCGCCCCGGACGGTTACGTCGGGGGCGTTGTCGCCGCCCATCGCGTCAACGATGATCTTCATTCTCAAAGCTCTCCCTTCAGACTTTCGATGCGTTCGAGTGCCCGCTCGGAAATCTTTGCGTTTTTCTCCCGCTTGCCCTTGATCTTGCAGCCAAGCGGCTCAATGATGCCGAAATTGATGTTCATCGGCTGGAACTTCGTGACCGTGTGGTCGGAAATATAGGATGCGAGCGCGCCGACGGCGGTAAAGCGGTCGAGCTGCGGCATCGGTCTGCCGAGCACCTCCATCGCGGCCGCCACGCCTGCGGTCCAGCCGGAGGCGGTGGACTCGATATAACCCTCGACGCCGGTCATCTGTCCGGCAAAGCGGATGCGCGGCTCGCTTTTCAGCGCGTAGGTCGCGTCGAGCAGACGCGGCGAGTCGAGGAACGTGTTGCGGTGCATCACGCCGTAGCGCACGAACTCCGCGTTCCGGAGCGCCGGGATCATGGAGAACACACGCTTCTGCTCGCCGAATTTGAGGTGGGTCTGGCAGCCGACCAGATTGTACAGCGTGCCGTTCGCGTTATCGCGGCGCAGCTGAAGCACCGCATAGGGGTCTTTTCCGGTCTTGGGGTCGGGCAGGCCGACCGGCTTGAGGATGCCGAAGCGCAGCGTATCATAGCCGCGGCGCGCGTTGACCTCGATGGGCATGCAGCCCTCGAACACCTTGGAGTCCTCGAAGCCGTGCACCGGCGCCTCCTCGGCGGTGGTGAGCGCGTTCCAGAATGCGTCATACTCCTCGCGCGAGAACGGGCAGTTGATGTAGTCCGCCGTGCCCTTGCCGTAGCGGGAGGCCTCGTAGGCGGAGTCCATGTCGATGCTCTCCGCGGTCACGATGGGCGCGGCCGCGTCGTAGAAGTGCAGGAAATCGCCGCCCACCCTGGCGTGGATGGCGTCGAACAGCGTATCCGAGGTCAGCGGGCCGGAGGCGATGACGACGCGGCCCTCCGGGATCTCCGTTACCTCACCGTAGACCACTTCGATATTCGGGTGGTTCCTGATCTTTTCGGTGACGGCTGCGGCGAACGCCTCGCGGTCCACCGCCAGTGCACCGCCTGCCTCGACGCGGTTCGCGTCCGCGCAGGACAGAATGAGGCTGTCCAGACGGCGCAGCTCCTCCTTGAGCAGGCCCGCCGCGTTGGTGAGCTCATCCGAGCGCAGCGAGTTCGAGCAGACAAGCTCTGCGAAATCGTCCGAGTGATGCGCCGGGCTGTGCTGCGACGGCTTCATCTCGCACAGGCGCACGGAAACGCCGCGCTGCGCGAGCTGCCATGCAGCCTCACAGCCGGCCAGTCCCGCGCCGACGACGGTAACGGTATTATTCATCCGGGTTCTCCTTTGCCGTAGTCTTTTTCCTTGCGGCAGGCTTTTTCGCCGCCGCCTTTTTCTCGGCGGCCTTCTTCGCCTTCTCCGCGGCCTTTTCGGCCTCATATTTTGCGAGCGCCTTTGCATACTGCTCCTGCTGCTTTGCAGTCAGCTCCTGCACGGCCTCGTCCTTGAGCTTTTTGAACCTGTTCGTGGTCTTGGTCATCCACGGAAGCGTCTTTTTGACCGTTTTCTTTTTCGCCGCAGGCTTTTTCGCTTCCTTCGGCGTCTTTTCTGCGGTCTCGCCGTTCTTTTCGGCGGCTTCCTTCGCGGCGGCGCGCTCCGCAGCCTTGGCCGCGCGCGCCTCACGCATTTTGCGGCGCTTCTCGGTCTCCTCGGGCGGCAGGCCCTCCTTGACCAGCTCGACAAAGCCGCAGCCCTCGCGCAGACATACGTCGGTGACCTCCTTGGAGTCGCGGTCGGTGTGGCGGAACAGCGAGGAGTCGCAGTTCGGGCACTTGGTCTTGAGCGGCTTGTCCCAGGTGATGAACTGGCACGCCGGATACTTGTCGCAGGAATAGTAGACAAAGCCGCGCGCGGACTTTTTCTTGACGACCTTTGCGCCGCAGACCGGGCAGGCTGCGCCCGTGTCCTCGGTGATCGGCTTGGTGTTCGTGCATTCCGGGAAGCCCGGGCAGGCGAGGAACTTGCCGAAGCGGCCGGACTTGATGACCATATTGCGGCCGCACTTGTCGCAGATGACGTCGGTCACCTCGTCCTGGATCTTGATGCGCTTGCCCTCCAGATCGATCTCGGCCTGCTTGAGCGCCGCCTCGAAGCCGTCATAGAAGTTGTGCAGCAGCTGGATATAGTTCAGCCTGCCGGCCTCGACCTCGTCGAGCTCGTGCTCCATGTTCGCGGTAAACTCGTAGTCCGCGACCGACTTGAACTCGTCCACGAGCAGACCGGTAACGCCCTCGCCGAGCGGCGTCGGACGCAGCGCGCGGCTCTCCTTGGTGACGTAGTCGCGGTCGATGATGGTCGAGATGGTCGGCGCATAGGTGGACGGACGGCCGATGCCGCGCTCCTCCATCGCACGGATGAGCGACGCCTCGGTATAGCGTGCGGGCGGCTGCGTAAAGTGCTGCGACGGCTCGAGCTTCTCGGCGGTCAGCCGGTCGCCCTTGTCGAAGCGCGGCAGCGGCTTTCCGGCTGCGTCCTGCTTCTTTTCGTCGTCCGTTCCCTCTTCGTAGACCGCCGTAAAGCCCGGGAACGCGACCGTATGGCCGGAGGCGCGGAACACCTGTCCCTCGCAGACGATGTCCGCGGAGACCGTGTCGAGGATGGCGTCCGCCATCTGGCAGGCGACAAAGCGCGACCAGATGAGGCGGTACAGCTTGAACTGGTCGGGCGAAAGGTACCTGCGGATCTCCTCAGGCAGCAGCTGCACGTTGGACGGGCGGATGGCTTCATGCGCGTCCTGCGCGCCCGATTTGGTCTTGTAAACGCGCGGCTTGCCGGGATAGTAGTCCTCGCCGTAGCGGCCCTTGATGAAGCCTGCCGCAGCAGCGGTCGCCTCGTCAGCCAGACGGAGCGAGTCGGTACGCATATAGGTGATCAGACCGGTAAGGCCGTACTCGCCCAGCTCGATGCCCTCATACAGCTCCTGCGCGATGCTCATGGTGCGGCGTGGCGTCATGTTCAGCTTGCGGCTCGCCTCCTGCTGGAGGGTCGAGGTGATGAACGGGGGCGCCGGGGTGCGTTTTTTCTTGCCGCGCTTGATCTCGCCGACGGTGAACGGCTTTCCGGTGACGGCGTTCACCACGCGCATCGCCTGCTCCTCGTTCTTCAGCTCGGCCTTGCCGCTGCCGTCGCCATAGTAGCGCGCGGTGAACGTTCCGCCGTCCTCGGTCGCGAGCAGCGCCTCGATCGACCAGTATTCCTCGGGCACGAACGCGCGGATCTCGTTTTCGCGGTCGACGACCAGACGGGTCGCGACGCTCTGCACACGGCCTGCGGACAGGCCGCGCTTGACCTTGCGCCACAGGAACGGCGAGAGCTGATAGCCTACGATACGGTCGAGGATACGGCGCGCCTGCTGCGCGTTGACCAGATCGATGTCGATGTCGCGCGGACTTGCGATGCCCGAGCGGACAGCCTGCTTGGTGATCTCGTTGAAGGTCACGCGGCGCGAATTGCTGTCCTTGAGCTTGAACAGCTCCTTGATGTGCCACGAAATCGCTTCTCCCTCGCGGTCAGGGTCAGTCGCGAGATAGACGAAGTCCGCCTTGCGGATCTCGCTGCGGATTTCCTTGATGACTTTATCTTTACCCTCGATCGGCACATATTCCGGCTTGAAATCATGCTCCAGATCGATGCTCATTTTCTTTTTCGGCAGATCGCGCAGATGTCCCATGGACGCCTTGACCACGTAATCCGCGCCCAGATACTTGCCAATGGTCTTTGCCTTGGCAGGAGACTCCACGATTACTAACTTAGACATAAAAACCTCCGGGTTTTCGGAAAACGGCTTTCCGTTTCCTGTTTGGTGCGCACGATGCGCTGACAGGCGCTGCGCCTGTCATATTATCTTTCTTTTCTTCTTACTCATTCCTGTCCTGCGAGACGGACGTTCGCCGCGTCGCGCTCGAGCACGCCCTCCATCTCGAGGGTCGTGACCATGCACATCAGCCGCGGCGCGGGCAGACCGCAGCACTCGACCAGCTCCTCCAGACTGTGCATGCCCTCCGCGACCAGACGGACGATCTTCTGCTCGTTCTCATCCAGTCCCTCCGGCATGGCAAACGCCGGCTTTTCTGGCGCCGGAGCCGGTTTTGCAGGCGTGCGCCGTTCGGGCGCGGTGCGCTGCTTCGGCACCGTCCGCGCGACGGGCGGGCGGGTATAGGCATGAAATGCGGCCGCGCCGCCGGGCAGCAGGCTCGCATACTCGCGCACGAGCGCTCTCGGGTCGTTCAGCAGGGCGGCCTCGCACCGCTCGATGAGGGCGTTGCACTCTCTGGACTGCGGCGCGCCCATCGCACCGGGGACCGCATAAACGTCGCGGCTCTGGTCGAGCGCGTGACGCGCGGTGATGAGCGCGCCCGAGCGCGCGCTTCCGGCCTCGACGATGACCGTCGCGACGCACAGGCCGCTGATGATGCGGTTGCGGCTCTTGTAGTTGAGGCCGTCCGGCTCGGTCCCGGGCGGATATTCGCTGATGACCGCGCCGGAAAGCAGGATATCGCCCATGAGGGCGCGGTTCTGCGGCGGATAGCACACATCCGGGCCTCCGGCGAGCACCGCGACCGTCAGACCGCCTGCGCGGAGCGCGCCGCGATGCGCCGCCGCGTCGTTGCCGAGCGCCATGCCGCTGACCGTGACAAAGCCGGCCTTCGCCAGCTCCGCGCCGATCGTCCCGGCGACCTGCACGCCGTAGCTCGTCGCCTGCCGCGTGCCGACGACCGCGATACCCGGCATGGTGTCGAAATCCGGCCACCGGCCGCGGATATACAGCACGACCGGCGGGTCCTCGATCTGCCGCAGGCGGTCCGGGTAGGCGGCGTCCGAAACGGGCAGGATGCGGATGTCCTCGCGTGCGCACTGCGTGATGACCTGTTCGGCCTCGTCCGTCGATTTGTCGCACAGCAGCTCGATATGCTGCCGCCGCAGACTGGGACAGCTCTGCGCGAGCATTGTGCTGTCCGCGGCGTAAACCGCCTCGGGCGAGCCCATGCGGCGCAGCACCTCCGCGCGCAGATAGTTTCCCAGGCCTCGCTTGAGGGATAACCAGACATAGCTCAGCAGTGACGACATGCCCTTCCGCCTCCTTATTTCGTCATTTCATAGATCACGATCGCCGCCGCGACGCCTGCGTTGAGCGACTCGGCGCGGCCGTGCATCGGGATGATCACGCGCCGGTCGGACAGGCGCAGCGCGCTCTCGCTCACGCCCCTGCCCTCGCTGCCGATGATGACGGCGGCCCGGCCGAGCGAAACGCTCGAGAGCGGCACGCTGTCCTCGTGCAGCGCAGTCGCGTAGACCGGCAGTCCGGCCGTTTTCAGCCGGGCGAGCGCGTCCGCGAGCGGCAGCTGCACACAGGGCAGGCGGAACACCGCCCCCATGGTCGAGCGGACGACCTTGGGCGAAAACGGGTCGGCACAGCCTTCGCACAGCACTACGGCTCCGAGGGCGAACGCCTCTGCCGTCCGCAGGATCGTGCCAAGGTTGCCCGGGTCCTGCAAGCCGTCGAGCAGCAGTACCTGCTCCCTGTCATCGAGCGCCGCTGCGTCCCACTGCGGCTGCATGCAGGAAAAAATAACGTTCTGCGGACTTTCCACCTCGCTCGCGAGGCAGAACAGCGCGTCCTCCGCGCAGTACATCGCTGCGCCCTGCTTTTCCGCCTGCCGCAGCTCCCCGCTCTCGAAGCCGCGCCGCACGAGCACGGTCTTGATCTCCGCGCCCGAGCGCAGCGCCTCGGTCAGCATTTTTTCGCCCTCGCACAGCATTTCGCCGGTCGAGCGGCGGTATTTTCTCTCCCGTCCGAGCCGCGCCAGATGCTTGAGCGCAGCGTTCTGACGGCTCTGTATCTCTATCACTTCAGTTCCACCACTTTATCTACTTTATCGTTCGTACCCAGTATGACCAGCAGGTCGTTCTCACTGATGCGGCCGTCCGCCCCCGGCGTTACATCCGTCACGCCGCCCTCGCCGTGCCGGATGGCCAGAACGTTGATGCCGTACCTCGCGCGCACGCCGAGCTGTCCGATCGTTTTTCCGATCCAGCTGCGCGGCGTTTTGATCTCCAGAATAGAGAAATCGTCCGAAAAGCCGATGTAGTCGATGACGTTCGTGCGGCCGAGATGCTGCGCGAGCCGCTGCCCGATCTCCTTCTCCGGCTGAATGACGCGGTCCGCGCCCACGCGCTCGAGCACCCGGGCATGCAGCGCGGACAGCGCCTTGCAGACGACCTGTTTCGCGCCGAGCTCCTTGAGCATGACTGTGACGAGGATGCTCGCCTCGATGTCCGTGCCGATGGCCACGACGCAGCAGTCAAAGTTGCGCACGCCGAGCGAGGTCAGCACGCTCTCGTCCTGCGCGTCTCCGCAGACAGCCTGCGTGACGCTGTCCGCGATGTGCTGCACGTTTTCCTCGCTGTTGTCGAGGGCGAGAACCTCATGTCCGAGCGAGCCGAGCTCGCACGCGACCGCCCGGCCGAAGCGGCCGAGACCGATTACCAAAAAGGATTTCATTGCTTTCTCCCTTTTATCCACAGGCTGTGTGTAATCTCTGCGGATTTTCTTTTTTTGTTCAGCCGATCATGACATTGCCCGAGGGGAATGTCAGCTTGGGCGGCTCTCTGCGGCGCAGAAATACCGCAACGCCGAACGTCAGTACGCCCACGCGGCCGAAATACATCATAACGATCAGCATGATATGCGAGACCGCCGAAAGCGCCGGCGTGAGCGACATGGTGAGACCCACCGTGCCGAAGGCGGAGGCTGTCTCAAACAGACACAGGTTCATCGGCACGTTTTCGATAAACGAAATGGTGCACGCACCGCCGAGGATGATCGTCACGCCGACGACCGTGAGCGCGACCGCATTCATGATGCTGCGCGGCTCGATGGTTCGTCCGAAGGCCGTGACCGACGTCCGTCCGCGCAGCGCGCTGACCGCGCTGAGCGCGAGCACTGCCACCGTCACGGTCTTAAGGCCGCCCGCCGTCGAGCCGGGCGAGCCGCCGATCAGCATGAGCACGCACGCGACCGCCTGCGAGGGGTCGGTCAGCGCGCTCTGGTCGATGGTGTTGAAGCCCGCCGTGCGCAGCGTCACCGTCTGGAACGCCGCCGCGAGCAGCCTGTGCGGCACGCTCATGCCGCCGAGCGTCGCCGGATTGCTCCACTCAAACAGCAGCGTCAGCACAAAGCCGCCGCCGAGCAGTACGCCCGACATGGCGAGTACGAGCTTGCTGTGCAGGCTGAGGCGGCGGAAGCGCCTGTGATCCCACACATCGCTCCATACAAAAAAGCCGAGACCGCCGAGCACGATGAGCGCCATGATGGTCAGATTCACGAGCGGGTCCCCCGCATAGTGCACGAGCGAGCAGAACGGATCGTCCGGCGTGCCCATGAGGTCGAAGCCGCCGTTGCAGAACGCCGATATCGCATGGAAAACACCCATGCCGACGCCGCGCAGCAGCCCGAACTGCTGCACGAAGCGGATGGACAGCAGCCCCGCGCCGACGCCCTCGAACAGGAACGTGCCGACCAGCACGCGCCGCATCAGCCGCACGATGCCGCCGCTCGAATCCAGACCGAAGCCGGCTCCGATGACCATGCGTTCGCGCAGCGTGATCGTGCGCCGCAGCAGCAGCGACGCCGCCGTCATGACCGACATAAAGCCAAGGCCGCCGATCTGGATGAGCAGGAGAATGACGCATTTGCCGAAAAGCGACCAGTGCACCGCCGTGCTGACCGTGACCAGACCGGTGACGCAGGTCGCGCTCGTCGCGGTGAACAGCGCATCGATGAAGGGCGTTGCGCGGCCGCTCTTCGCGGCGCACGGCAGCATGAGCAGCAGCGCTCCTGCCAGAATAATGAGCGCGAAACCAACAGCGATCACCATCGCCGCGTGCATCGCGCGGCTCTTCGGCGCCCGCCTTCTAAGGCCTGTCACAGCCGCATCCCCCCTTGCCTTTCCTATATATAATAGTCTCATTCAGCGCTTGTATCACATTTAATAAAAGCAGATTGCGCGTCTCCTGTCAAGGCAAATTTTCTGAATTTTTACGTTTTCCCCCGATCCGACCCCGAAAAAAAGCAACATACTGTCCATTTTCCGCCTTCGTTTTTCATCCATAAAATCCATATATCTCAATAAAATGTCAAAAAAGGCACGCTTTCGCGTGCCTTTCCGCGCCCCTGGGGGCGCAATCCCCTGCCGACTTTTGCCGAAGGCAAAACAGGCAGGGCAGGCGCTCCGCAGAGCGCCGCATAAAATTCCCCATAAAAGTCCAGCTCTGCCGGACTTTTATACCTCTGCCCGCGCCGCGGCGGCGCGGCCTCGTCCGCCGTGCGGACGAGAGGGGGGTATCACCTCCGGTTTCTCCGGAACCGGGGGTGTATCCAGGGGGGACAGCGTCCCCCCTGGAGGAAGCTCAGTGCGACAACAGCATCCTGTCATTATCCAGCTCCGCGCCGCACGCCTCGCGGTACAGCGCGAGCAGACCCGGCACATCCAGCCTGTCGCGCGTCTCGCCCGACAGGTCGAGCACGATCCTTCCGCGCTCGAGCATGATGGTGCGTGTGCCGAGCGACAGCGCCGCGCCGATGTTGTGCGTGACCATCATGGTCGTGATGTGATTTTCCGCCACGATGTCCTGCGTGATGTGCAGCACGCGCTCCGCGACCACCGGGTCGAGCGCCGCCGTGTGCTCGTCGAGCAGCAGCACGCGCGGCGTGTTGATCGTCGCCATCAGCAGCGTTACCGCCTGCCGCTGTCCGCCCGACAGCAGGCCGATCCGCGTTTTCATGCGGTCCTCCAGCCCCATGTCAAGCCGCGCGAGCTGCTCGCGGAAAAACGCGCGCTTTTTGCGCGGCAGCGCCGGTGCGAAAAGGTGTCCGCCTGCTCTTGCATACGCGAGCGCCACGTTTTCCTCCAGCGTCAGGTCGGGCGCTGTGCCGCGCATCGGGTCCTGAAAAATACGCGCGATGCGCTTTGCGCGCTTGTGTTCGGGCAGGTAGGTGATGTCCTCGCCGTCGAGCACAATGCGTCCCCTGTCCACGAAAAAGCTGCCGGAGACCGCGCCGAACAGCGTGGACTTGCCCGCGCCGTTCGAGCCGATGACCGTGACGAACTCGCCGTCCTGAAGCGTGAGGTCGATGCCGCACAGCGCATGATGTGCGCTCGCCGTGCCTGCGCCGAAGGTCTTGTCGAGCTGTTTGAGCGTCAGCATACGCGGTTCTCCTTTCTCTCGCGGCCTGCACGGACCGCTGCGGCCGCTGCCGGTACGGCGAGCGTTGCCGCGACGATGAGCGCCGAGAGCAGCTTGAGCGAGTTCGCGCTCATCAGATTGTAACGCAGCGCGAGCGCGATGATGATGCGGTAGACGACCGAGCCGAGCACCGCACTGACGATGCCGATCACGATGCCACGTCTGCCGCAGATGACCTCGCCGATGATGACGGACGCGAGACCGATGACGATCATGCCGCTGCCTGCGCCGACGTCGCCGAAGCCCTGACACTGGGCGAGGATCGCGCCCGAGAGCGCGACCAGCGCATTCGCCAGCGCGAGCGCCGCCCAGCGGACTGCCGTCGTGTTGATGGAGGAGGCGCGCACCATGTCCTCGTTCGAGCCTGCCGCGCGGATGCACAGGCCGCCGACCGTCTGGAAGAACAGCGTGACCAGCACGACGATCACCGCCGTTACCAGACCCACCGCAGGCGCTTTGCCGCCGAGCACCTCGAAGAACTTGGGCGCGTCGAGCAGCGATACGTTCGGGCCGCCCAGCACCGTGATGTTCACGGTATACAGGCCGCTCATCGTCAGAATGCCTGCGAGAATGGGATGGATTTTACAGTGCGTCTGCAAAAATCCGGTCACAACACCGGCGGCCGCGCCGGCCAGCGCACCGGCCAGCAGACCGGCAAACGGATGCGCCGCCGCGCACAGCACGGTCGAGACCGCCATGCCGAACGTGAACGAGCCGTCGACCGTGAGGTCGGGCAGGTTCAGGATGCGGAACGTGATGTACACGCCGACCGCGAGCAGCGCGTATTCAAGACCGAGCAGCGCCGAGTCCAGAAAGAAGTTCATGGTTTATCTCTCCCTTTTTTGCGGCGTCTCAGCCGCCGATCAGCGTTACCGAGCCGTCCTCCGGCAGCGTGATGCTGAGTGCATCGGCTGCGGCCCTGCTGCAAACGTACTGGAAGTCGCTCATTGCCTCGGCCGGGACCTCGGAAACGTCCTTGCCGTTCAGAATATCATATGCCATCTCTGCGGAGCGCTCACCGAGCTGCGTGTTGGAGACCGATACGCAGGCCAGCGCGCCGGACTTGACCATGACCGGGTCAGAGCCGTAAACCGGGATACCTGCTGCGTTCGCCGCCTCGACGACCTGCGCCATCGCGGACTGCACGGTGGAGTCGATCGGGATATAGATCGCGTCAACCTTGCCTGCGAGCGACTGCGCCGCCTGCTGTACCTCGTTCGAGGAGGCAACGGTGACTTCCTCATAGGTGTAATCCGTGGTATCGAGGTATGCCTTTGCCTTCTCGGCGGTCAAAACGGCGTTCTTCTCGCCCGAGCAGTACAGGATGCCGATGTTCTTGACGTCCGGGGTCAGCTTGCCCGCGAGCGTGAAGATCTCATCGACCGGAACGATGTTCGAGGTGCCGGTCGCGTTCTTATCCGGCTTTGCCATGTCTCCCATGATGCCTGCCGCCACCGGGTCGGTCACGGAGATGAAAACGACCGGCGCGGTCACGCCCGCATTGACGACCGCCTGCGTCGCCGGGGTAACGATCGGAACGACGAGGTCGTAATCCGCTGTCTTGAGCTCGGACGCGATCGAGTTGAGCGTGGACATATCGCCCTGCGCGTCCTTCACGTCATAGGTCACGCCGTCGCCGTACAGCTCGGTCAGCTTGTTCTCGAAGCTGTCGATCATCTCGGTGAACGCATCGTTGTCGACCAGCTGAACGACCGCGACCTTTGCGGTGTCGCCTGCTGCGGCGCCGGTGTCCGCATTTGCGTCCGCGCCGGTATCCGCAGAGGCATTGCCGCCGCAGGCGGTCATGGTCAGAAGGCTTGCGCCTGCGAGAAGTGCTGCTAAAAACTTGTTTTTCATGGGGTATCTCTCCTTTGGCATGTCGTCGAGGACAAACAAAAACGCCCGTCCTCAGAATTTCTTCCAAGGACAGGCGATAAAATCATCCTGCGGTGCCACCTTGCTTCGCGCCGTGCGGCGCGCACTCATCGGAACGCTAACACGCTCCTTCTCCGTAACGGGGAGTTCCGTTGCACTATACTGGGTCCGAAGACCGTTCCCATGCACCCTCTGCGGTCCATTTGTCCGATGCGCTGCTGCCGGGCTTCCACCGCCCCCGGCTCTCTGCAAACCCGCTTACCGGTTTTACTTCCGCTTCTTCGGTTTGTGATGGGTCTATTGTATCACGCACTTCAGCACGTTACAAGACTTTATTTTTATGAATTTTTGCTATATCATAGAAGCAGTGTTTGTACAGTTTTTATAATATGCCGCGCAAGCATTTCATATCCGATCAAAAAAGAAGGAATTGACCCATGATACGACACATTTTGTTCTGGAAGCTTCAGGAGGAGTACCGCGAGGGCGAGAAGCGCCGTGAAGCCGAAGCGCGCCTTGCGGCGTCCGTCGAGACGCTCGCCCCCATTCCCGGCCTGCACAACGCAAAGATCGGCCCGAACCTCGCCGGCGGCGAATACGATCTCGTGTTTTACGCCGACCTGGACGACAGGAACGCGCTCGCGGCCTTCCGCGACCATCCGCTTCACGTCGCGCACCGCGAGCGCTGCGCGTCGCTCGTCACCGGACGCCTCGCCGGAGATCTTGAGGTCTGAGCAGCCGGGGACGATACCCCGGCTTGAGACTGTCGAAAAACTATCGTTTTTCCGACAATCTGTGTTCTGACTGCGCAGAACACGGACGTCCGAAAGTTCCCATACGGAAACTTTCTCCCTCTTAAAGCATCAAAACCGAGGTGCACGCCCCCGGTTTTGATATATTTGCTTCGCAAATATTATTACATGCGCGCTGCCGCGCGACAGCGCCAGCATCGCGAAAACGGACTTTATCGACAGATTGCAGCCGGGGATGATACCCCGGCTTTCGTGCTTTTTGACGTTCCTGTCCGGCGTTCGGCTGTTACAGCATCCTGCCGCGCAGCAGGATGGTATGAATATTCAGCTCGTCGTCGAGCAGAACCACGTTTGCGAGCTTTCCGGCCTCGAGAGATCCGTAATCGTGCTCGATGCCGAGCGCACGGGCCGGATTTGTCGAGGCCGCCTGCACGGCCTGACCGAGCGGAATGCCCATGCGCACCGCGCTCCGGACGCAGTCCATCAGATTGGTGGCGGAACCGGCGATCGTGCCGTCGTGCAGCGTGGCGAGATTGCCGCGCACGGTGACAGCCTGTCCGCCGAGCGAGTATTCGCCGTCCTCGAGACCGGTCGCCATCATGCTGTCCGAAATGAGGATGACACGGCCGCCAAACAGGGTAAAGACCGCGCGGACGACCGAAGGATGAATGTGCACGCCGTCCGCGATCAGCTCGACCGCGACGTTTTCGCTGTCAAAGGCCGCGCCGATGACGCCCGGAGCGCGATGGGAGAACGGCGGCATGGCGTTGTACAGGTGCGTGACCTGCCGCGCGCCGCGGCGGAATGCCTCGCAGGCCGTGTCGTAATCCGCCTCAGTGTGGGCGAGCGAGATGCGGACCTCGCCGGACAGCTCCTCGATGGTCTGCATCGCACCGGGCAGCTCGGGCGCAAGGTCGCACAGCTTGAACAGACCGTTCGCCTGCGCCTGCACGCGGCGGAACATCGCGGCGTCCGGTGCGTGCAGATAGGCGCCGTTCTGCGCGCCCTTTTTCTTTTCCGAGATGAACGGCCCCTCCATATTGATGCCGACGAGCGCGGCCTCGTGCGGCTGTGCGCTCCATGCGGCGGCAGCCTGCGCGATCTGCGTCAGCTTTTCCTCGGGATAGGTCATGGTCGCCGGACAGATGGCGGCGACGCCGTTCTGCGCCTGATAGGCGGCAAGGGTCGAGATCGCTTCGGCCGTGCCGTCGCAGAAATCGCGTCCCATGCAGCCGTGGAAGTGCAGATCGACCAGGCCGGGGATAGCGTAGAGACCGTCCATGTCCACCGCGTCGCCGGTCTCCCCGGCGGCAAGGATGCGGTCATCCGCGACCGCGAGACTGCCCGTGCGGAACGTGCCGTCGGGCTGATAGATTTTCAAATTGCTGAACTGCATGAAATCTCACCTCAGAGAAGATCGGTACAAAGAGAGAGCGCAGCTTCGTCCGCGACAATGGAAACGTCGGTATGAAGCTGAAGGATGGATGCCGGAACGCGCGGCGTTACCGGGCCGAAGAAGGCTTCGCGAACGGTTTTCGCCTTGTTTTCGCCCGAAACGACCAGAACGATGCGGCGCGCGAGCATGATGGTCTGCACGCCCATGGTGTACGCCTGACGCGGCACATCATCGGCCGAGGCGAAAAAGCGCTTGTTCGCCTCGATGGTGGACTCGGTGAGGTTGACGCAGTGCGTGCCCTTGGAGAAATACTCGTCCGGCTCATTGAAGCCGATGTGGCCGTTGAGGCCCATGCCGAGCAGCTGGAGGTCGATGCCGCCCGCCGCTCTGATGGCCGCGTCATAGCGGTGGCACTCCCGCTCGGCGTCAAGCTGTGCGCCGTCGGGCAGGTTGATGCGCTCGTCCGGAACGTTCACTGCATCAAAAAAGTTCTTGTGCATGAAATAGTGGTAGCTCTGGTCGTGATCCGGGGTCAGACCGCGGTATTCGTCCAGATTGAAGGTCGTGCAGGCGCCGAAATCGACGTCGCCCTTGTGATACCACTTGATGAGCTGCTCGTAAATGCCGATGGGCGAGGAGCCGGTCGCGAGACCGAGCACGGACTCCGGCTTCAGGATGACCTGCGCGGAGATGATGTTCGCGGCCTTGCGGCTCATGTCGTTATAGTCTTTTGCGCGGATGATTTTCATAATGCATTACCTCTTTCGTTTTTCGTTTTGTCAGAAAACAGAAGGGGCAGGCTTTCGCCCGCCCCTTCCATTGCGCGGAGCGCAATCTGGTGATATGCAAACAGATATGGTCAAATGGATTTTAGAGCATCTTTGCCATTTCGTCGGCTACGAACTGAACCTTGGTGCCAATGATGACCTGAATCGCAGTCTGAGACGGGCGCATTACGCCTGCAACGCCTGCTTCCTTGATCTTCTTCTCGTTGACCTGCGTGCCGTCCTTGACTTCGATGCGCAGACGGGTGATGCAGTTGTCGAGAGATGCGACATTCTCCTTGCCGCCGAGGCCTTCGAGAACGGCCGCAGCGATCGCGGTGAAGTCATTGTTCGCGAGAGTCGCGTTCTTGTCTGCCTCTGCGAAATCAGCCTCCTCATCCTCACGGCCCGGGGTCTTGAGGTTGAACTTGGTGATGGCAAAGTAGAATACCAGATAGAATACGACGAATGCCGCGATGCCGAGCGGGATGATCATCAGGGTGTTGTTCGCCGCCGGCAGGAAGGACGAGAATACGAGGTCGGTCGCGCCTGCGGAGAAGCAGAAGCCTGCGCGGAAGCCGACGTAGTAGGTGATGACGGTGAAGATGCCGTACAGAGCTGCATATACAATATACAGCGGGAAGCACAGGAACATGAAGCCGAACTCAAACGGCTCGGTAACGCCGCAGATGAATGCGCAGATCGCAGCGGACAGAACCAGACCGATGGCAGCCTTCTTGTTCTTCGCGGTCTTGATCATAGCCAGAGCCGCGCCGAATACGCCGAACATCATGCAGGGGAAGAAGCCGGACATATACATGCCGAGGCTCCAGGTAACGCCGTTCTGACCGGTAACGTCGCCAGCCCAGTAGTGCGACAGGTCGCCGAGGCCGATGGTATCGAACCAGAATACGTTGTTGAGTGCGTGGTGCAGGCCGGTCGGAATGAGCAGGCGGTTGAGGAATGCGTAGATGCCTGCGCCGATGCCGTCCATGCCGATGATGGCTTCGCCGACAGAAACGAGCGCGCCGAAGATGATCGGCCAGACGAACAGCAGAACGACGGATACCACGATGGAAACCAGACCGGTTACGATCGCAACGCAGCGCTTGCCGCTGAAGAATGCCAGCCAGTCGGGAAGCTTCGCGCTCTTGAAGCGGTTGTAGCACGCAGAACCGATGATGCCTGCGATGATCGCGATAAAGACGTTCTGGATCTTATCGAACGCGAGCGTCTTGACCGGATCGTCTGCGATGGCCGGCATGAGCGTGGTGACGACGCCGGTGCTCAGCAGATTGGTCATCATCAGCCAGGAAACCAGACCGGCGAGAGCGGATGTACCGTCTCTGTCATCGGACAGACCGACCGCTACGCCGATAACGAACAGCCATGCCATGTTGTCGATCAGCGCGCCGCCCGCCTTGATGAGCAGGAAGCCGATGTTGTACAGCGCACCGCTCGTCGCCGCGCCCGGTACGCCCATAACGCCCGGAGCGATCGCATAGCCGAGGCCCATCAGAATACCGCAGATCGGGAGCGCTGCTACCGGCAGCATGAGTGCCTTACCTAATTTTTGCAGCTTTTTCATCATAATAGAGTCCCCTCCTCTTTGTAAATGCCGCATTTTTGCGGCGCCTTGTGAATGACGATGTATTCCATAACGAACTGTTTTGAGGAAAATACATCCGAACGCCGTTTTCCGAGAGCCGAACAGGGAAAACGGCTTATTTCATCGCCCGCAGGGCGAAATGAAACCGCGTTTACAGGTTATCCTGAAGAAACTTTTCGAGAGAAGCAGCAGCCTCCGCCTCGTCCGCGCCCTCGATGGTGAGCTTTACGGTGTCGCCCTTCTTTGCGCCCATGCTCATCACGCCCATGATGCGCTTGGCGTCGACCTCCTTCTTCGGAGAAGCGATCATGATTTTGGAGGCGAACTTGGACGCCTCCTTGACGAGCATGCCGGCCGGACGGGCGTGGATGCCGAGCTCATCGGTAATCGTGTATTCGAATGTTTTCATGGTGAAATATCTCCTTTTTACTTCTTTACTTCTTTTCGAGCGTCAGCAGATCGTCGCCTGCCTGAACGCTTCCGGCGTCTTCGGTCTTGACCGAGGCGAACGCATCGGGGTTGCATACGATGACCGGCGTTACGACCTCGTAGCCAGCCTTGCGGATGGCGTCGATGTCGAATTCGATCAGCGTATCGCCCTTGCGGACGGTGTCGCCCGATTTGCATTTTGCGGTGTAGTGCTGTCCCTTGAGGCTGACCGTGTCGATGCCGACATGGATGAGCAGCTCAGCGCCCTCCGACGTGGTCATGGAGACCGCGTGTCCGGTATCGAACATCATGTCGACCGTACCGTTCGCCGGGGCAACAATTCGTCCCTCGCTCGGCTGTACAGCGGCTCCGGGACCGAGGATGCCCTGCGCAAAGGTCGGATCGGGAACCTCCGCCAGCGGCACGACCGTTCCGGAGACCGGAGAGGCGATCGTGATGCCGGGCTGGGAAAACAGGTTTTTCAGCTTGCCAAACATGATACATTCACACTCTTTCTGCATTGGACTGTCGTCCACATAGTATGTCGGTTGAGCAGATAAAACATGCGAAAAAAATAAAAAACCAAATTTCATCGCCTATATACCGTCTTACTGCAAAGACTGGTGCGAGAAATCTGGTTTTGCCCGCCGAAGCGGTAACAATCCATTAAAAGTCGAAGGGACGCTGCCCTTCTGGAAATGCCTGCTATCTACTTGTTGTTTTTATTGTAACAGAATAAAAATCCGTTTGCAAGCACAAATCGACGGTGGACCTGCCAAAAAACAGCGCCGTTTTTCTACACTTTGCACAAAAGCAGCCGTCACCGCCTGCTTCCGGGCAGAGGCGAGGTCATTTCGCGCTGCATCCAGAACAGCAGCATGCCGACGATGTATTCCTGCTCGGCGGCGGTCAGCGCGCGCCCGGAAGGGATTTTATGCCATTTTTCCAGACAGCCGCGGCAGCAGCAGGCGGTCGCGTGCTGCGCGATAAAGACCGGATGGCCGCGCATGGGCGTCTGTTTGCCGTCGTTCGGGATAAAGGCGGGCGCGAGCCGCTCTGCGACCAGCTCGGCGGCGTGGCGGCGCATGGTCTCCCATCCCCTGTCGCAGATATACTGGCGGTCCTTCAGGCCGAGACGGAAGCGGCTGCGGAAGCGCGAGCGCGAAAGTGCGGCGGAGATCTGCGCATAGCGCACGGTGTTTTCTTCAAAATTCATGGAAGCTCGTCTCCTTCTCTTTCTTATTGTAGAACATGACGAAGAAAGATGCAAGTGCCGCCGGCGAGATGGCTATTGTGCTGTGAAAGCCGCGGTTCATCCTGCCTTCATTTGGCAAAACGACCGCAGAGTAGCGAAGAGCGCAGTGCGTGCACGGGCACGCATACGCAAAGCGTTTTCGGAAATTTACACAAAAAACAGCTTGCGTATACGCTCTCAGTAGTGTATAATTACAAGCAGGGAAGCAATCCCGTCAACAAACGCCCGTGCGACAGGCAGGGGTAAGGGAGTGTATATCAATTATGGCCAATTATCCGGTAAACAAGATCCGTAACGTATGTCTCATGGGCCACGGCGGCGACGGCAAGACCTCGCTCGTCGAGAGCCTGCTTAATATCTCCGGTGCGACCGACCGCGTAGGCAAGATCGCCGACGGCAACACGGTCTGCGATTTCGACCCCGAAGAAATCCGCCGCAAGTTCTCGATCTCGACCGCAGTAGCGCCCGTAGAATGGAACGACTGCAAGATCAACCTGCTCGACACCCCGGGCTTCTTTGATTTTGAAAGCGAAGTGCAGTGCGCGATGCGCGTTGCAGAGTCCGCTCTGATCGTCGCGACCGGCAAGTCCGGCCCGGGCGTCGGCACGGAAAAGGCGTGGGAGCGCTGCGAGGAGCAGGCAATGCCGCGCATGTTCTACATCTCGAAAATCGACGAGGAAAACTCGGATTACTATACCTCTCTGCACAAGCTGCAGAAGCAGTTCGGCGTATCGGTAGCGCCGATCGTTGTCCCGATCTTCGAGGGCAACCGCGACACCGTCGGCATCGTCGACTGCGTTATCCGCAAGGCCTACCGCATGGACGGCAACAAGCGCGTCGAGATCCCGATCCCCGAGGACATGAAGGACCGCATCGACCAGCACCGCGCGGCGCTGTGTGAGAACATCGCGGAGCTGTCCGAGGATCTGATGGAGCGCTATTTCGCAGGCGAGGAGTTCTCGGATGAAGAGCTGATCGCCGGCATCCGTCAGGGCGTCAAGGATCTGGTCCTCGCGCCGGTATTCTGCGGCACGGCTGCGACCGGCATCGGCTCCTACGCGCTGCTCAAGGGCATCGCGGACTACATGCCGTCCCCGGACGAGAAGCCGGTAGAGCTGTGCGAGGACGAAAAGGGCGAGCTGATCGAGATCAACTGCGCCCCGAACGGTTCGACCTGTGCATTTGTATTCAAGACGGTCGCTGACCAGTACGGCCGCTTCTCCTACTTCAAGGTCATGTCCGGCGAGGTCAAGCAGGATATGACGCTCGTCAACAAGCGCGCGGACGCGAACGAGAAGATGGGTCACATCTTCACCGTCTGCGGCAAAAAGACGTCCGAGGTTCCGGTCGTCGGCTGCGGCGACATCGGCGCGGTCTCCAAGCTGGTCACGACCAGGACGGGCGACACCCTGTCCATGAGCGTGCGCAAGGTCGAGCTCGAGCCGATCGAGTTCGCGCCTCCCTGCTACACGCAGGCGATCGCAGCCAAGGTCAAGGGCGCCGAGGAGAAGATCTCCACCGGTCTGTCCCGTCTGCATGACGAGGACCCGTCCTTCGAGACCGAATTCAACCCCGAGACCAAGCAGCACCTCATCTCCGGTGCCGGCGATATTCAGCTGGACGTTCTGTGCTCCAAGCTCAGAGACAAGTTCGGCGTAGAAGTCACGCTGTCCGCTCCGATCGTACCGTACCGCGAAAAGATCCGCAAGCCGGTCGTCGTCGAAGGCAAGCACAAGAAGCAGTCCGGCGGCCACGGTCAGTACGGTCACGTCAAGATGGAGTTCGCACCGTATGCAGAGGGCGATTATCTGTTCCAGGAAAAGATCTTCGGCGGTTCGGTTCCGAAGAACTTCCATCCGGCTGTCGACAAGGGCATCCGCGAGGCCATGGAGCACGGCGTGCTCGCCGGCTATCCGATGGTCGGTCTGCGCGCAACGTTGCTCGACGGCTCGTATCATGACGTAGACTCCAACGAGCTGTCCTTCAAGATGGCAGCCCGTCTGGCCTACAAGGCCGGCATCCCGCAGGCATCTCCGGTTCTGCTCGAGCCTGTCTGCTCGATGAAGGTCGTTATCCCGGATTCCTACATGGGCGACGTCATCGGCGACCTCAACAAGCGCCGCGGCCGCATCATGGGCATGAACCCGCTCGACGGCGGCAAGCAGGAGATCGTTGCAGAATGCCCGATGGCAGAGCTTGGCGACTACGCGATCAAGCTGCGTTCGATGACGCAGGGCCGCGGCTCGTTCGTTTCCAAGTTCGAGCGCTACGACGAGGCACCGGCTCCGGTACAGGAAAAGGTCATCGCCGAAAACAAGGCCCGCATGGAAGCGCTGAACAAGGACTAAACGATACTGAAAATCCCCCAATCATAGGATTGGGGGATTTATTTTGTCGAAAGGCTTCGTTTTTTCGCCAGTCTCTCTCAGTTGTCCTTCATCACTCGCGCGATATGTATCGTCAGATACAGCAGCTCGTTGTCCCCGGCGCGAAAGCCCTTTTCGGTCAGCACATAGCTGCATATCTTTTCGGCGCAGGCGAACGCGCAGGGATACTTGAAGCGCACGACCTCGAGCAGATCGGTGTCCTCATCGCCGTATTTCTGGCTGCCGACGATGCGGCGCGCAAAGAATTTCAGATGCGTGATAAAGCGGTAGTATTCGATGGTCGAGCTGTCCGGCTCAGCGCCGTAGACCTCGCGCACGATACGCAGCGCGGCCTGCATCAGGTAGGTCATGTCGTAGACCTCGCGAATCTCGCCGCCGATCTGCGCGTTGACAAAGTGCATGGCGATAAACCCGGCTTCATCCTCGGTAAAAGCAACGCCGGTCTCCTCGAGCACGATCTCGTTCGCCTTGAGGCCGACCTGATATTCGTCCCTGTAGAACTGCTGAATGTCCCAGAGCAGCGGATTCTGAAGGCGGATCCCCTCCCTGTAGCGCGAGATCGCGCCCGAAATATGGTCGGGAAGGGTGACATAGATACTGTCGGACAGCTCGCGGCCGAGCGACAGCTTCGCATGGTTGATGATGCGCTCGCTCATCATGAAATGCGGCAGAGGGATACTGGTGACAAGCTGCTGAAAACGACTCGAAAGCTGGTCGGAATGCATGGAAAAGCGTTTTTCGACCTTCGCCTGACAGACCTCGCCGCCCGGCCTGCACCCGAATCCGAGTCCCCGTCCCATGAGCACGGTCTCCGCGCCGTTTTCATCAAGGGCAACGACAACATTGTTGTTCAATACTTTTTGTATCTGCATTCAGTTTTCCTTTCGCGCGGTGCAGACCGCATCCAGAGCCTCGCGTGCAGCGCGCACTGCGCCTTCGTCGCACCGCCAGAGCTCAAATTCATTCAGTCCGGCCGCGCCCATCGGAACCGCCTCGCGGCGGAACTCCATGCTGCTCGGCACGACTGCCTTCGCCGACAGATGAAAAGCGTCGGCACCGGTCTGCGGTGCGAGCGCGCGGATGACGTCCGCGTTCACGCCGCCGCCGATCAGGATGCGCAGCCCTTCCCCGCTCTCCGAGACCAGCTCGCGCAGCAGCGGTGCGCCGTCTGCGCAGCGAGCCTGCTGCCCTGAAGTGAGGATGGTGTCCACGCCGAGCTCCTTTGCCGTGCGCAGCGCCTCGTGCGCGTCGCGGCAGACGTCGAACGCGCGGTGGAGCGTGACCCCGCAGCCGTCGCCGCAGGTCATGAGCGCACTCATGCGCTCGGCGTCGAGCGTACCGTCCGGGTTCAGCATGCCGATGACGATGCCGTCCGCACCCAGGCCGGCAAAGCGCGCCGCCTGACAGCAGAGCAGTTCAAACTCGTCCTCATCATACAGAAAATCGCCTGCGCGCGGACGCAGCAGCACACGGACGGGAATATCGACCCGTTCGCGCACCATGCAGAACAGATCCTCGTCCGGCGAAAGTCCGCCGAGCGGCAGCGCGGAGCACAGTTCAATGCGGTCCGCCCCTCCCCTTGCTGCGTTTACCGCAGAGCAGACGCTGTCTGCGCAGACCTCGAGCAGTCCAGCCATGCGCATCATCCCTTTCCTTCTCTTTTCCTTACATATTTGATTAAGTATATCACTCCGCAGCGATACGGTCAATGAATTTTTCTCTAAGAAAGCGGTAAATCTGTAAATTCTACTTGCAACCTATCGGAAATTTGATACAATAGATTTGTGCCGTCCGTCCCTGATGGGGACGGCGGAAAAAAGATCGGACGGGGACGCTCCCCGGACCGGGGAGGAGACATGAAAACCTATGAGCAAGGTGGAGCAGTATATCACGAGCATCCCGGACTACCCGAAGGCCGGCATCATCTTCCGTGATATCACGAGCGTACTCAAGGACGCGGACGGACTGCGGCTGGCGGTAGATGAGATGACGGCGAAGATCGGGGATACGGAATTCGATGCGATCGTCGGACTGGAGTCGAGGGGCTTCCTGTTCGGCATGCCGATGGCATACAATCTGCACAAAGCCTTTATTCCGGTCCGCAAGAGCGGCAAGCTGCCGCGCGCGACCTCGCGCATCGCGTATGACCTCGAATACGGCTCTGCGGAGATCGAGGTGCACCGCGAGGACATCACGCCGGGACTGCGCGTGGTCATCGTTGACGATCTGATCGCAACGGGCGGCACGCTCGAGGCGGCGGTACATCTGGTGGAGCAGCTGGGCGCGAAGGTCGTCAAGATCGTCTGTCTGCTCGAGCTGAAGGGTCTGCACGGCCGCGACCGCCTGACGTCCTGCCCGACCGAGGCCGTCGTATCCTACGAAGGAAACTAAGGCAACACCGCACAATTAAAGCTGCGGCGCTTTGCGGAAATTTTGTGCCCTGACTTTGTTGCGATTTCACGGTAATACGTCAAGTATTACCGCAAAACCGCGCCTCGTCAGTACGCAAAATTTACTCGCAAATCGCTCTTGTCCAATTATGCGGTATTGCCATAAATCCGTAATCAAGGCGAAAGCCTAAAAATTAAAAGGGGGAAAAACGATGTTTGAACGCATATTCAAGCTATCGGAACACAAAACCACAGTCAAGACCGAAGTCATGGCCGGTATCACTACCTTTATGACCATGGCGTACATCCTTGCCGTAAACCCGAGCGTGCTCGGCTCTACCGGCATGGATACCACCGCGGTCCTGCTCGCGACGGCTCTGGCGTCCTGCCTCGGCACGCTGTGCATGGCATTCATGGCGAACCTGCCGTTCGCGCTGTCGGCCGGCATGGGCCTGAACGCCTTTATGGCGTACACCGTTGTTGCAGGCTATGGCTACAGCTGGCAGGTCGCGCTGCTCGCGGTATTCATCGAGGGTCTGATCTTTATCGTCCTGTCGCTGACCAATGTCCGCGAGGCGATCTTCAACGCCATTCCGCTCACGCTCAAGAAGGGCGTTTCGGTCGGCATCGGCCTGTTCATCGCGTTCATCGGCCTGCAGAACTCCGGCCTGTGCGTAGACTCCGCAACGCTGGTCGGCATCATCAGCTTCCCGGAGAACTTCCACACCGCAGGTATCTGCGCACTGCTGACCCTCATCGGTCTGTTCTTCACCGCGGTATTCTACACCCGCAAGATGAAGGGCGCCATCCTGTACGGCATTCTGCTGACCTGGATCCTCGGCATGCTCTGCCAGGTGACCGGCCTTTACGTTCCGACGCCGGACGCAGGCTTCTATTCCCTGTTCCCGAGCTGGGGCATGACCGACTTCTCCAAGCTGGGTCTGACCTTCGGTCAGTGCTTCAACGTGGATTTCAGCGCAGTCGGCATCGTAAACTTCATCGTTGTCATCTTCTCGTTCCTGTTCGTTGATATTTTCGATACGCTGGGCACGCTGATCGGCGTTGCCACCAAGGCGAAGATGCTCGACAAGGACGGCAAGCTGCCGGGCATCAAGCCGGCTCTGTTGGCAGACTCCATCGCGACCTCCGCAGGCGCAATCCTCGGCACTTCCACCACCACCACCTTTGTCGAGTCCGCATCCGGCGTCGCTGTCGGCGGCCGCACCGGCCTGACCGCGCTCGTCACCGGCATCCTGTTCCTCGTTTCCACGCTGTTCGCCCCGATCTTCACTGCAATCCCGTCCTTCGCGACGGCTCCGGCGCTGATCATGGTCGGCTTCCTGATGGTCGGCACGGTTACCGAGATCAGCTTCGATCTGGACAACCTCACCGAGTCCATCCCGGCATACCTCGCCATCATCGCGATGCCGCTGTTCTACAGCATCTCCGAGGGCATCTCTCTGGGCGTTATCTCCTATGTCCTGCTCAACCTCGCAACCGGCAAGGGCAAGAAGGTCGCTCCGCTGATGTACGTCCTAGCAGTGCTGTTCGTACTCAAGTATATCTTCCTGTAATAACCATACAGAAAATAAGCAAAGGGGCCGCTCTGCGGCCCCTTTTACTGTCGAAACGGCTTCGGTAACGCGATGTTACCGGTCTGTTTCGGCATTCTTTTTATATTCCATTATATCTTCTACCCGGCAGTCGAGGATTTCGCAGAACATTTCAATGGTATGCGTGCTGACACTCTCGTTCCGCTTCAGCCGAGTGATCTGTGCAGGGCTGACTCCATACTTTTTGATCAGCGCATATTGGGAAATCCCCTTTTCCTTCATGGTATCCCAAAGCTTTTCAAAGGAAATCATACATTCAAGCCTCACTTTCTACTTGAATGTTAACCGTATCTGGTGTATATTGATATTAACCAATATCGGTCAATATCAAACAGGAGGAACAAGAATGAAAAAGAGCGCTGCGATATTTCTGCTATTCGCCATGCTGCTGCTCAGCGCCTGCGGAGGCGGGACAGACTCGAACGCAAGCAAAACGCAGATTGATGTAAAAGGCGTATTTCTGCTGGAGCCGTCCGACCAGCTCAATTTGTCTACGGAGGGACTGGACACGGTTCAGCGGTATCTGTTTGCAGTCTACGATGTGGACAACAGCGGAAATGACAGCAACGTGGAGCTGTCGGGCTTCAGCGATGCGGTCGAAGTGACGCTGAACGACACGAACACTTATGAGCAGTGCAGCGGCAGTACGCTGATACGCAATTTTATCGACAACAGCGGCTATACCACACCGGGCGAATGCGGTACGCTTTGGGGCGGCAGCGAACCGGTCCGCATGATTTCTGCATTTGCGGTCAATCAGAATGATATGAAAGATGGCTGCACCGCAAAGCTGAACTTTAATCTGTCGCTGAACGCGCAGCTGCGATATACGGCGGAGGTTGCCGGGACAGATATTCAGACGATTGCATGGCCGGACGGCGTTTTTGCGGTCGAGGATGATCCGGATGCATGGCAGCTGGTTCATTCGGTGAAAATTCGTGCGCAGATCTGCAAAAACAGTCTGGAAGCGGCCTCGAGAGCGGAACAGAACCGGGATACCGGCACGCGCGACCTGAATTTGACGATATGCAAGTCCATGCTGGAAGACAATCTGTGGGGTGTGTCCTGTGTTGCGGATAACAGTGTAACAACAGAACTGCCTGTTTTCAGCCTCGCAACCATTCAAGAATGCGAACCGGAGCTTGCAGGGCAGGTCAGCACGGTCAGAGACGCCGTTGAGACCATGCGGAGCGAACTGGCCAAATCCTCGCCAGATTATGATGCGGTAAACAGCGCGCAGAGAACGGCGTACAGCACCCTCAACGCAATGCTCGGATAAACAGACCGGCCGTTGCCGCTGTTTTTTCGTCTGTCTCCGCGCACATCTCCACTGGACGCGCGAACGAAAATATGCTACAATTTCGTTAGTTAAAAAACACGGAGGTGTCGTGCGATGCACAGTACCAGAAAGATCAAGGAAGATCTCATTTATGTTGGCGGCAGCGACCGCCGCCTGAGCCGATTTGAAAACCTTTTCCCCATTCCGCGCGGTGTGTCCTACAACAGCTATGTCCTGCTCGATGACAAGACCGTGCTGATGGACACAGCGGACGAGTCCATCAGCCGCCAGTATATCGAAAACGTTGTCCACGCGCTGGACGGCCGCCCGCTCGATTACATGATCGTGCAGCATATGGAGCCGGACCACTGCGCGATGATCGACGCGGTCATGAGCCGCTATCCCGAGGCGAAGATGGTCTGCACTGCAAAGGCGGCGCAGATGTTCGCGCAGTTCTACGACCTCGATGTTTCCGACCGCACGCTCGTCGTCAAGGAAGGTGACAAGCTCTCCACCGGCGAGCATACCCTGCATTTCGTGCTCGCGCCGATGGTGCACTGGCCGGAGGTCATGGTCACCTACGACGAAAAGGACAAGATCCTGTTCTCTGCGGACGCATTCGGCACGTTCGGTGCACTGGCAGGCAATATTTTCGATGACGAGATCACGTTCGACGACGTCTGGATGAACGACGCGCGCCGCTATTACACCAACATCGTCGGCAAGTACGGCGTTCAGGTGCAGGCTGTCCTCAAGAAGGCTGCGGCACTCGATATTCAGATGATCTGCCCGCTGCACGGCCCGATCTGGCGCGAGAACCTCGGCACGCTGCTCGAGAAGTACCAGAAATGGAGCACCTACGAGCCGGAGGACAAAACCGTCATGATCGCCTATGCGACCATGTACGGCAACACCGAGAACGCGGTGAACGTTCTGGCGAATATGCTCGCGGACAAGGGCGTTAAGAATATCGCCATGTACGACGTTTCCGAGACCGACGTCTCCGAGCTCGTCGCAGAGAGCTTCCGGTGCAGCCATATCGTGCTCGCAGCGCCGACCTACAACGGCGGCGTTCAGCCGAAAATGGAGGCATATCTGTCCGACATCAAGGCGCTCGCTCTCCAGAACCGCACCGTCGCCATCATCGACAACGGCACATGGGCGCCGACGGCGGGCAAGCAGATGCGTGCCGTCATCGACACCATGAAGAACATGACCGTGCTCGAAAACCCGATCACCCTCAAGTCGGCCCTCGCAAAGAACCAGCTTGCATCGCTCGATGCACTGGCAGAGGAGCTGGCCTCTCAGGTCAACGGCTAACGCCTGTCGCGAAACTGACGTTTCGCCGACAAGGTGTGTTCTGACGAACGCAGAACACGAGTCGTCCGAAAGTTCCCATTCGGAAACTTTCTCCCTCCAGAAGTATAAAAACCGAGGTACACGCCCCCGGTTTTTATGCGTTTGCAGCGCAAACGCTGTTTCATGTGCGCTGCCGCGCGGCTGCTCCTGCATCGTGAAAAATGGATTTTATCGACAGACTGAGCTCCTCCGTTTTTTTCGGGGGAGCTTTTGTTCTACTCGCCGCCTCCCCCGCATAGGATAGACCAAAAGCAGGAGGGACGTTCCATGATCGTAATTGCGGCAAAGGTTTCGGTAAGAAAAATCCTGGCGTGCGTGCTGGCAGCCGGCACGGTTCTGACAGGGGCGGCTGTGCTCCTGCCGGCGGACGCGCAGCCGGCGGCGGCAGCTTCGGAGAATATGCGCCTGGACGTCAAACTGCGCACGAATGAGCAGCGCGTTGCCCTCCTGCGCGACTGCGGCTGGGAGGTCATCGAGGAGCCGCGCGGAGAACGGGAGGTGCAGATCCCCGAGGAATTTGACGAGGTTTACGAAAGCTATAACCAGATTCAGCTCGCGCAGGGGCTCGACCTCACTCCCTGCCGCGGCAGGCGTGCGACGCTCTACACCTACGAGATCACAAACCACCCGAGCGGCGAGCAGGGCGTTACAGCAAATCTGCTCGTCCGGCGCGGGAAGCTGATCGCGGCCGATGTATCCTCGCCGCAGGCAGACGGCTTCGTGCACGGTCTGCGCGAGCATCCGTCCGAACCGCAGGATACCCCCTGACAGGCCGCCGACAAAATGCACAACTGCTGGAAATCTGTGCAATTCAACGAAAACGTGTTCGACATATTAGCGTATGTATAGAACATTTTCGGGGGATTGCACTTTTTTTATATTTCCCTATTGTGCAAAATGCAAAAAAGCGTTATACTATATTCAGTATTCGATTGGCGGGGGAGACAAAATGCCGAAGATGCGATTGGACAAGCTGCTCAGTCACCTGAACTGCGGCAGCCGAAAAGAAGTGCAGAGCTTCATCCGTGCAGGCCGCGTTGCGGTGAACGGCACGGCGGAGCGCGACCCCGCAGCCAAGGTCGACCCGGATGCGGACCGCGTGTCGCTCGACGGGCGCGAGCAGACCTATTGCGCACAGCGCTACTATATGCTCAACAAGCCGGCCGGCGTCATCACGGCGAGCCGCGACGAGCGGCACGGCACCGTGCTGGAGCTGTTCCCCGAGAGCCTGCGGCGCGGCCTGTTCGCGGTCGGGCGGCTCGACAAGGACACCGAGGGCCTGCTGCTTGTGACCGATGACGGTGCGCTCAGCCATGCGCTGATGAGCCCGTCGAGGCACGTTTCCAAGGTCTACGAGGCCGAGCTTGACGGCACGCTCGTCCCCGACGCGGCGGAGCGCTTCGGCGCCGGACTGACGCTGCGCGACGGCACGGTCTGCCGCCCGGCGCTGCTCGAGCTGCTGCCGGACGGGCGCGTGCGCGTGACGCTGCACGAGGGCAAGTACCATCAGGTCAAGCGCATGATCGCGGCGTGCGGCGCAACGGTCACGTTTTTGAAGCGTGTGCAGCTCGGCGGCGTGCGGCTTGACGAAAGCCTTGCGCCAGGCGAATTCCGCGAGCTGACCGAGGAGGAGCTCGGCGCGCTGCGGCCGCCGGACGGCCTGTAAAAGAAAGGCCGAAACCGGCGTCTGCCGAAAAATCGACAAAAATTTTTAAATATTTTGTACAAAAACGCGGAGACATGTGATATAATGTCTTAAAATACACACGAAACACAGAATGTTCTTGTAGAGAATGTTCATAGAGGGAACATCGAACGGCGCGGGAGAGCGCCGTTTGCATGACAGAAGAAGTTGAAAAAGACGGGAAAGGTGATGGAAATGGCTTCGAGATTGTTCCAGTCGATTGTTTTACAGATGAAGGACACGGTGGATCGCACCATTGGCATTGTGGATGCGAGCGGCGCGGTCGTCGCGTGCACCGATCTGCCCCGTATCGGTGAAATGCGCGAGGAGGCGATCACTGAGCTGGGTTTTGCAGGAGAGATCGTCCGATTCGGCGGTTATACCTACCATATTACGGGAGACCGTTCCTCGCGTCTGGAGTATGCGGTATTCGTGCAGGGCGAGGACGAGCTGGCGCGCAGCATCTGCTCGCTGGTGGCGGTATCCATCAACAACATCAAAACGCTGTATGACGAAAAGCACGACAAGGCAACCTTTGTCAAGAATATCATTCTGGACAACATCCTGCCCGGCGATATTTACATCAAGTCCCGCGAGCTGCATTTCGGCAACGATGTGCCGCGCGTGGTCTTCCTCATCCGTCAGCAGGAGCCTGCCGATGTAGCGGCGATCGACGTCGTGACCGGCATGTTCCCGGACAAGCAGAAGGATTTCGTTCTGCATATCTCGGAGAGCGACATCGTTGTCGTCAAGGAGGTCAAGGCAGGCAGCGAATCCAAGGAACTCGTCAAGCTCGCCTCCTCCATCGAGGAGACGCTGATGAGCGAGCTGTCGGTCAAGTGCCTCATCGGCATCGGCTCGGTATCCTCCCAGATGAAGGATATCGCAAAGTCCTTCAAGGAGGCGACCACCGCCATCGAGGTCGGCGCGGTATTCGACACCGAAAAGAACATCATCAGCTTCGAAAACCTCGGCATCGGCCGTCTGATCTATCAGCTGCCGATCACGCTGTGCGAAATGTTCCTCAGCGAGGTGTTCAAGAAGGGTTCGATCGACTCGCTCGACCAGGAGACCCTGTTCACCATCCAGAAATTCTTCGAAAACAATCTGAACGTTTCCGAGACCTCGCGCAAGCTGTTCGTACACCGCAACACGCTGGTCTACCGTCTCGAGAAGATCAAAAAGCTGACCGGTCTCGACCTGCGCGAGTTCGATCACGCCATCGTTTTCAAGGTCGCGCTCATGGTCCGCAAGTATCTCGCAAGCCGCGAGGAAGGCGTGCGCTGACAGGCAAAACGGACAAAAGCCGGCATAAGTTCACAAAAATTTCACGGAAAATCGTCATTTTGCGCAAAATCTGCGTTGTTTCGCTTCTTGCGCATCGGGCATTTATCTGTTATAATTATCAGAGGTGTGTGGGGAAATGCACACCTCTGTATTTTTTTGTTTGTTACGAAGTCATCGAGGAGGAACGCTTTTGATCCGGATGAACGATGTCACCGTCGTATACGACAACGGTATCCGCGCGGTGAATAAAGCCAGCCTGCGTGTGGACGAGGGAGAGTTTGTCTTTCTGGTCGGCGCGTCCGGCTCGGGCAAGACGACCATCATCAAGCTGCTGACGGCCGAGGTCCGCCCGACCGAGGGCAAGGTGCTGGTCAACAACTACAATATCGGCGAGATGAAAAAGAGCCGCATCCCGTATCTGCGCCGCACGCTCGGCGTAGTCTATCAGGATTTCCGTCTCATCAAGACCAAGACGGTTTACGAAAACGTCGCGTTCGCGATGCGCACCATCGGCGCGAAGAACAAGGCGATCAAGCAGCGCGTGCCCTATGTGCTCGATCTGGTCGGCCTCGCGGACAAGGCGAAGGAAAAGCCGATGAATCTTTCGGGCGGCGAGCAGCAGCGTGTTGCCATCGCGCGCGCCCTCGTCAACAACCCGCGCCTCATCATCGCGGACGAGCCGACCGGCAACCTTGACCCGGCGCGTTCGCTCGAGCTGATGACGCTGTTCGAGAAGATCAACGAGCTGGGCACTACCGTCCTGATCGTCACGCACGAAAAGGGTCTGGTAGATGAGTTTGAAAAACGAGTCGTCATGATCGACCACGGTTCGGTCGTCAGCGACCAGACAGGTGGGTACTATCAGGCATGAGACGTTTTGGTTACTATTGGAAGGAAGGCCTGCGCAACATCTTCAAGCACGGGTTCATGTCGATCGCGGCGATCGCCATCATGGTCGCCTGTCTGATCCTGACCGGCACGGTGACGCTCATCGCGTACAACATCGACCTGAGCATTGTTGATCTCCAGCAGTCCAACGAGATCGTCGTCTGGATCGACGAAAACCTCACGACGCGCGAGGCGAAGGACCTTCAGCCGCAGTTTGAGAAGATCAGCAACATCGCGACCGTGGAGTTCGAGGACCGCGACGTCGCGCTTGAAAAATACCGCGAGGAGCTGGGCGCGGACGCGAGCATCCTCGAGGACTACAATTCCTCGAACAACCCGCTGCGCAACAGCTACATCCTGACCCTCAAGGACTCGACGCAGGCTGAGGAGACCATTTCGGACATCGAAATGATCGAGGGCGTAGCAAATGTCCGCGCGGATGAGGCAGTCATCAGCAAGCTCATCCAGATCCAGCACGTATTCAATATCGTCGCTCTCGCGATGGTGGTCGGCCTTGCGGTCATCTCGATCTTCATCATCTCGAACACCGTAAAGCTCGCCATGTTCGCGCGCCGCGAGGAGATCTCCATTCAGAAGATGGTCGGCGCGACCAACTGGTTCATCCGCTGGCCGTTCGTCATCGAGGGCATGATCATCGGCCTTGTGGCCGGCGGTCTGGCGTTCCTGGCCGAGTGGGGTCTGTACACCGAGCTGTACAGCGTCGCAGGCGGCGTCATCCCCTATTTCGAAATTCTGCCGTTTGAAAGCCTGAAGTGGCTCGTTCTCGCCGTTTTTGCCGGCGCAGGCGCGCTGTTCGGCATCGGCGGCTCGGTAACGAGCATCCGCAAGTTCATGGATGTCTGAGAACAAGGAGAACGATCTTATGATGAAAAAGAAAACCGTGCGCCTGATATCCGGCGCTGTCGCAGGCATTCTGGTCGGCGCAATGCTCGTGTCGGTCGTTGCCTCTGGCATCGTTTATGCGGGCGCGGCCTCGAGCTCAGAACTCAAGGACAAGCTCTCCTCGCTCGAGGACCAGAAGGCTGAGATCAAGAAGGAGCTCGACTCGACTGCAAACAAGGTCAGCGACGTCGAAAAGACCCGTGCAGCGCTCCAGAAGGAGATCACCCTCACCAAGGAGGAGATCGAGACCGTAAAGGCGTACATCGAGCGCCTCCAGCAGCAGATCGACGTCAAGTCCACCGAGCTCGAGAGCGCGCAGAAGGCGCTCGAGGCGAAGGAAGAGAATTTCTCGCAGACCGTCCGCACGACCTACGAGCAGGGCGACATCAGCTATCTCGAGGTGCTGCTCAACTCGTCGAGCTTCTCCGATCTGCTCAACCGTCTCGACATTGTGTCGACCATCATGGACGACAACAAGAAGATCGTCGCGGAGTATACGGCAGCCAAGGAGGACATTCAGCAGAAGCGCGATGACCTCCAGAAAACGCAGGACGAGCAGGTCCAGTATCAGGACAACCTGAACTACAAGGCCGAGGAGCTCAAGTCCAGCGAGGAGCAGCAGAAGGCGCTTCAGGAGAGCCTTGAGGCTTACCAGAAGGAGCAGAAGGCCGAGTACGAGCGCATCACGAGCGAGATGGACACGGTCAGCGACCAGATCGCCGAGCAGTCGCGCAAGGAGGCTGAGGCGGCCGCCAAGGCTGCCGCTGCAGCAAAGGCGCAGAAGAATTCCTCGGGCAGCAGTCCGGTCACGACGACCGGCTCGGGCTCCGCTACCCGTTACAGCGGCACGTTCACCTGGCCGCTGCCGGGCTACACGAACGCTTCGAGCGCATACGGCTGGCGCACCCATCCAATCTTCGGCACGCGCAAGTTCCATAAGGGCGAGGATATTCCGGCGCCGACCGGCGTCGCGATCGTCGCGGCGGCTTCCGGCACGGTCACGACCGCAGGCTGGGTCTCCGGCTACGGCAACTACACCGTTATCAATCACGGCGGCGGCGTCATGACGGCCTACGGCCATCAGTCCGCGATCTACGTTTCGGTCGGTCAGACGGTCTCCGCAGGTCAGACCATCGGTGCGGTCGGCTCGACCGGCAACTCCACCGGTCCGCATCTGCACTTCGAGGTCTACGTTAACGGCGCAACGCAGAACCCGATGAGCTATTTCAGCTAAGTACATCAATTCTTGGGGAGGGCGGTCCACGCTCTCCCTTCTTTCATGGAGGAAAAACGATTGAAAAATCTGCGAAAAATACGGGTGCCGCTCGCGGCGGCCGTGCTGCTGTGCTTCGTATCCGCCGGCGCGTCGCTCGGCGCGGAAAGGCTGCTCTGCGGCTGGAAAACGAGCGCTGTCGAGACCAAACTGCGCGAGATCGACCGTCTGGTCTCGGAAAAATATATCGGAGAGACCGACAGCGGGAGCGTTGCGGATTACGCGGCGGTCGGCTATGTGACCGGTCTGGGCGACAAGTGGTCGAGCTACATCCCGGCCGACCAGTACGAGGCCTACCGTATGAGCAGCGAGGGTACGGGCTGCGGCATCGGCGTTTCGGTCACGAGCACAGCGGACACGGTGCGCATCTCGATCGTCTACGATGACTCGCCTGCGGCGCAGGCCGGCATTGTCAAGGGCGATTACATCCTCGGCGCGGAGGGCCTCACGGTCGAAAAGGACGGCGCGAATGCGGTCATCTCCGCGATACGCGGCGAGGAGGGCACGGACGTCTCGGTCACGATCCGGACGGCGGCCGGCGAAACGAAAACGCTTGCGATGAAGCGCGCGACCGTAACGCAGAAGATGGCGTGGGGCGAGATGCTGTCGGGGGGTACCGGCTATATCCGCATCGAAAACTTCCACACGGGCGTGTCCGGGCAGTTCCGGAACGTACTCGACACGCTGACCGGCGAGGGCATGACCTCGCTCGTTATCGATGTGCGCCACAACGGCGGCGGCAAGGTCAAGGAGATGAGCGAGATACTCGATCCGCTGCTCCCGGAGGGCACGATCATGACGCTGCGCGAGAAGGACGGCCACGAGACCGTCTACTCCTCGGACGCGGATATGATCGACCTGCCGATCGCGGTGCTGATCGACGACCAGAGCATTTCGGCGGCCGAGTTCTTCGCGGCGGCCTTGCAGGAATACGAGCGCGCGACGCTCGTCGGCACGCACACCACCGGCAAGGGCCGCGCACAGCGCACTTATGCGCTCTCGGACGGCTCGGCGGTCAACCTGTCGGTCGAGGAATACTTTACGCCTAAGGGAAAGAGCCTCGCGGACACGGGCATCGCCCCCGACATCGAGACCGCGCTCACCGATGAGCAGACCGCGAACTTCTATTTTCTCGGGACGGACGGCGATCCGCAGCTTCAGCGCGCGCTGAGCGAGGTGCAGAGTCTGAAAAACTGACCTGTAAGGCAGGGCAAAAGACAGTTTTTTCTGCCGAATATGTGGAAAATGCGTCTGCTGCCTTGACACATCGCGCGGCTTTACATATAATAAAATGTACTGTACAGTCCCTTTGACAGCGTCTGCGCGCCGGAGGAGACTGATTATTGATGAATAAGAAGGGTTTGCAGATATGGCTAAAGAAATCAAGCTGACACAGGAAAGCCTGGACGCTTATAAGGAAGAACTCGAATACCTCAAGACTACCCGTGCGGACGAAGTCGCAGAGCAGCTCAAGGAAGCGCGCTCCTTTGGCGACCTTTCCGAGAACGCCGAGTACGATGAGGCGAAGAACGAGCAGGGCAAGCTTTACTCCCGCATCGCAGAGCTCGAGGAGATCATCAAGCTGGCGGTCGTCGTTACCGGCGATACCTATGCCGCAGACGAGGTCTCTCCCGGCTGCCGCTTTGTTGTAAAGGATCTGGAGTTCGACGAGGAGGAGGAGTACCACTTCGTAGGCTCGCAGGAGGCTGACCCGATGGACGGCAAGATCTCGGACGAGTCCCCGTTCGGCAAGGCAATGCTCGGCAAGAAGGTCGGCACGGTCGTCGAGGTCGAGGCTCCGGCCGGCGTGATCAAGTACCAGATCGTCAAGATCGAAAAGTAAGCGCGGAAAAACTCCGTTTACAGGCGCGTTTCCTTAAAAACGCAGATAAATGATACAGAAAGATGGGGAAACTATGGCAGAACAGCATCAGGCGCAGGAGCAGCACGAGCAGACCGCAGAGGAGCTGCACGAGCTCAAGCGCATCCGACGCGAGAAGCTGGCCGAGCTGCAGGCTGCGGGCAACGACCCGTTCCAGCAGGTTCGCTTCGAGCGCGATCACTATACCAGCGACATCCACGAGCATTTTGACGAGCTCGAGGGCAAGACCGTCCGCCTCGCAGGCCGCATGATGTCGAAGCGCATCATGGGCAAGGCGTCCTTCTCGGACATGACCGACCGCTACGGCCGCCTTCAGCTCTATATCAAGCGCGACAACGTCGGCGAGGACGTATACAAGGGCTACAAGAAGTTCGACATCGGCGACATCATCGGCATCGAGGGCGAGGTTTTCCGCACCCAGAAGGGCGAGATCTCGGTCGCTGTCACCGAGCTGACCCTGCTCTCCAAGAACCTCAATCCGCTGCCCGAGAAGTGGCACGGCCTGAAGGATACCGATATGCGCTATCGTCAGCGCTACGTTGACCTGATCGTAAATCCGGGTGTGCGCGACACGTTTGAGAAGCGTTCCGCCATCGTGCGCGAGATCCGCAACTTCATGGATTCCCGCGGCTTTATGGAGGTTGAGACCCCGTGCCTCAACACCATCCCAGGCGGCGCGGCTGCCCGTCCGTTCATCACCCATCACAATGCGCTCGACATCGATATGTACCTGCGCATCGCGACCGAGCTGCACCTCAAGCGCCTGATCGTCGGCGGTCTCGAGCGCGTGTACGAGATCGGCCGTATCTTCCGCAACGAGGGCATGGACACCCGTCACAACCCGGAATTCACCACTATCGAGCTGTATCAGGCCTACACCGACTATCAGGGCATGATGGACATCACCGAGGACATGGTCATCCATGTCTGCGAGAAGGTCCTCGGCAGCACCAAGGTCATGTATCAGGGCGTTGAGATCGACTTCTCCAAGGGCTGGAAGCGCATGACCATGGCCGAGGCGGTCAAGGAATATGCCGGCATCGACTTCATGGCTCTGTCTCCGGAGGAGGCGCTCGAGGCCGTTAAGGCCAAGGGTCTCGAGATCGAGCCGGGCAAGGAGAGCTGGGGCGACCTGATGGCACAGTGCTACGACGAGTACGTCGAGGCAAACCTCATGCAGCCGACCTTTATCACCGATTATCCGGTCGAGATCTCTCCGCTGGCAAAGCGCAAGCCGTCCGATCCGCGTCTGACCGAGCGCTTCGAGTGCTTCATTTACGGTCGCGAGCTGTGCAACGCATTCTCCGAGCTGAACGACCCGATCGACCAGAAGGGCCGCTTCGAGCGTCAGGTCGCGCTGCGCGCCGCAGGCGACGAGGAAGCGGGCATGATGGACGAGGACTTCATCAACGCGCTCGAGTACGGCATGCCTCCCACGGGCGGCATGGGCATGGGCATCGACCGTCTGGTCATGTTCCTCACCGACGCCGCTTCCATCCGCGATGTCCTGCTGTTCCCGACAATGAAGCCGCTGGACTCCGACAAGAAGGCTGAAAAGGCGGCTCCGGTTCAGGCGGAGGCTGCTCAGGCAGCTCCCGAGGCGGAGGAAAAAATCGACTTCTCGAACGTGGAGATCGAGCCGCTGTTCCAGGATTTCGTTGATTTTGACACCTTCTCCAAGAGCGATTTCCGCGCTGTGAAGATCAAGGAATGCGAAGCGGTGAAGAAGTCCAAGAAGCTCCTGAAGTTCGTTCTGGATGACGGAACCGGCGAGGACCGCGTTATTCTGAGCGGCATTCATGAGTATTACGAGCCGGAGGAGCTGGTCGGCAAGACCTGCATCGCTATCACCAATCTGCCGCCGCGCCCGATGATGGGCATCGACTCCTGCGGCATGCTGATCTCTGCCGTTCACCACGAAAACGGCGAGGAAAAGCTCCATCTGCTGATGGTCGATCCTCACATCCCGGCAGGCGCAAAGCTGTACTAAGCACCCCCGGAAAACGCATCAGAAAGCCTGTCTGATGCGTTTTCCAATATAAAGCAGCCCCGCAGAAGTAATTCTGCGGGGCTTTAGGCTGTCGAAAAACCATCGTTTTTCCGACAATCTGTCTTTTGCCTGAAACGTACTTTATCGTCAGACTGCCAGCCGCGCGGCAGTCCTCTACTGCGGGATCAGCCAGATGCCGCGAACCTGTTTTGCGCCCTTTATCCTCCCCTCCGCGCAGCGGCGGCGCAGCTCCTCAGCCTCGATGTGCCACAGGCGCGATGCGTCGTGTATGGTCAGAAAACGCTTCTCTTCCATCGTGTCCTCCTCCCTCCTGCGTTCAGCATCTCTTTTTTTCGTATTATACACGCTCTGCCGCCGTTTATACCTGATACGGCGGCCTTGTTTTTTCGCCTGCGGCAATTCCGCTCTTTTCTTTTTCCCGTTTTTCCTTTATAATGACAGTACAAGCGTAAATACAAGGCTGTACCCGAACGGTACAGACGAATACCGGAGGGAGTAATGTTATGTCAGTGCAGGAAATTTGCCGCGTTGCGGAAAATACGCAGCTTGGCGACGGTTTATTTTTGATGGTGCTGCACGCACCGAAGACCACGGAGCTGGCGCAGTGCGGCCAGTTCGTTCACATTGCCTGCGGCGAGGGTCATCTGCTGCGCCGCCCGATCTCGATCTGTGCATGGAAGGCGCCCGAGCTGCGCATCGTCTTTCAAGTGAAGGGCGAGGGCACGAAGTGGCTCAGCGAGCGCAGGACCGGCGACGAGCTCGATGTGCTCGGCCCGCTCGGCCACGGCTTTGACGTCGGCGCGCTCGGCAGCGCTCCGGTGTTCATCGGCGGCGGCATCGGCGTGCCCCCCATGCTCGGCTGCGTGCGCGAGGCGGTAAAGCAGGGCGCAAAGCCTGCGGCCATCCTCGGCTTCCGCAATAAGGGCGCCGTTATCCTTGAGGGCGACTTCCGCGACGAATGCGAGACCTTCGTCACGACCGACGACGGCTCCTATGCCCGCCACGGCTTTGTCACCGATGTGCTGAAGGAGCAGATTGCCTCTGCTTCCGGCGTCGCGGCCTGCGGCCCGAAGCCCATGCTGAAGGCCATCGCCGCCATCGCGAAGCAGGCCGGCGTTCCCTGCCAGGTTTCGATGGAGGAGCGCATGGGCTGCGGCATCGGCGCGTGCCTCGTCTGCGCGTGCGCGCTCAAGGCGAAGGACGGCGAAACCCGTTACGGTCACGTCTGCAAGGACGGTCCGGTATTCAATGCTGAGGAGGTCGAGTGGTAATGGCTGATTTAAGAGTAAATTTCTGCGGCGTGGAGCTGAAAAACCCCATCACGACCGCATCCGGCACGTTTGGCTTCGGTCATGAATACGGCGAGTTCTTCGACCTGTCCCAGCTCGGCGGCATCGGCGTCAAGGGCCTGACCCCGACCGAGCGCCTCGGCAATCCTGCGCCGCGCATCGCAGAGACCCCGCAGGGCATCCTTAACTGCGTCGGCCTGCAGAACCCGGGCATCGACCGCTTCATCAAGGAGCAGATCCCCTTCCTGCGTCAGTACGACACGAAGATCATCGCCAACGTCTCGGGCAACACGGTCGAGGAATACGAGGGCATGGTCGAAAAGATCTCGGACGCGGACGTCGACCTCATCGAGATGAACATCTCCTGCCCGAACGTAAAATGCGGCGGCATGGCCTTCGGCACGCAGCCGAAAATGGTCGAGGAGGTCGTTTCGGCGGCAAAGGCAAAGGCGAAAAAGCCGCTCATCGTCAAGCTGTCCCCGAACGTCACCGACATTGCCGAGATCGCCCGTGCGGCCGAGTCTGCCGGCGCGGACGCGCTCTCGCTCATCAACACCCTGCTCGGTATGCGCATCGACATCGAAAAGCGCCGTCCGATCCTGTCCAACGTCATGGGCGGCCTGTCCGGCCCGGCGGTGTTCCCGGTCGCGGTCCGCATGGTCTATCAGGTCCGTAAGGCGGTCTCCGTGCCCATCCTCGGCATGGGCGGCATCCGCACCGGCCGCGACATCGTGGAAATGCTGCTCGCGGGCGCGGACGCGGTCGCCATGGGCACCGTGATGTTCAACGACCCCACCGCTCCCGTCAAGGCGCTGCGTGAGCTTGAGGAATGGATGGACGCACACGGCGTCAAGAGCGTTTCCGAGCTGTCCGGCGCGGTCGAGGTCGGCTGATGGCGGCGACGGTCTACATCATCCGTCACGCCGAGGCCGAGGGCAACATCTACCGCCGCTGCCACGGACTGTATGACAGCCTGCTCACGCCGCGCGCATATCAGCAGCTCCCCTGTCTGGCGAAGCGGTTCGAAAACGTGCCGCTCGCGGCGGTCTACGCCTCCCCCCTGTTCCGCGCACGCGCGACCGCGCAGGCGGTCGCAGCGCCGCACGGTCTGACGGTCGAGCTGCGGAATGATCTGCACGAGATCGACATGGGCGACTGGGAGGATCTCCCGTGGGCCGAGCTGCCGCACGGCTGGCCTGACCAGTACGCGAAATGGTGCGCCCGTCCGTGGGAGGCTGCGCCGCCGCACGGCGAGACCGTCATGCAGGCAGGCGCACGCATGCTGAACGAGGTGCGCCGCCTTGCACAGGAAAACGACGGCAAAGCCATCGCCGTCGTCACGCACGGCTCCGCCATTCGCGGCGCGCTGACCATCGCGCACGGCTTTCCGCCCGAAAAGATGAACGAGATCGGCTGGGGCGACAACACCTGCGTGGCGCGGCTCGATTTTGCCGACGACGGCAGTATCGACGTTGTATATGAAAACGACGCCTCTCATCTGCCGCAGGAGCTTTCGACCTTCGCCTGCATCGGCTGGAAGAACGCCAAAGGCATCCCGGTCTCGCCGCAGATCTGGTTCCGCCGCGCCGACCCGAACAATCCACAGGATGTGGATAAGATCGTGGAATTCATGCGCGAGCTGCACCGCAACGCCTACGGCACGGACGAGGGACTTGACCCGGCCGCCCTCCTCCGCGATGTGGAGCGAGCGCAGCAGGTATCGCCGCGCTCGTGCACGTTCGGTCTGCTCGAGGACGGAACGCCCGCCGCGCTCGTCTACCTCAAGACCTGGTACGACGAGGAGCCGGACGTCGGTCTGCTCGGCGGCTTCTGCATCAGCAGCGAATACCGCGGCTGCGGTCTGAGCGCACAGATCCTCGGTCAGGCCATCAGCGTATACCGCTCGCTCGGAAAGACCTGGCTGTGCGCCCATGTGGCCGAAAAAAACCTGCGCGCGCAGGGCTTTTATCACAAATTCGCCTTCGAGCAGCGCGGCGAGCACCGCGATGCGAACGGCCTGCACTACCGCATGTTCAAGCGCCTGACGGCGGAATAATCCGCCTTGACAAAGCCGCCTCGCCGTTATACACTTTATCTGAATAAAATTAGCAACAGGGGGCACCCACTCATGTTTGATACCGTACTCGTTGCCGGACTCGGTCTGATGGGCGGCTCGATGGCGAAAACCATCAAGGCGCGCACGCTCAGCCGCGTTCTCGGCTGGAACCGCACCCGCGCGACCGCAGAACAGGCTCTCGCTGACGGCTCGATCGACGCCATCGCGACCGAAGCACTGTTCCGCGAGGTCGATCTTGTCATTATCGGCCTTTATCCGCAGGCAACCGTGGACTGGCTGCTTGAAAATATGCCGAAAATGAAAAAGGGCTGCGTGATTGTCGATATGGTCGGTGTCAAGCAGTTCATGGTCGATCATCTCGAGCAGGCCGCGCTCGACGCAGGCGTGCACTACGTCGGCGGACATCCGATGGCCGGCCGCGAGTTCTCCGGCCTCGACTACGCCCTTCCCACGCTGTTCGACGGCGCGAGCATGATCTTTGTGCCGACAAGGAGCAGCAGCGAGCGCATCCTGTCGCAGCTCGAGGCGTATTTCATGTCGCTCGGCTTCGGCCAGACCGTGCGCTGCACGGCCGAGCAGCATGATCACATGATCGCCTTCACCTCGCAGCTCGCGCACGTCGTTTCCTCGGCCTACATCAAGAGCCCCGAGGCCGACAAGCACAACGGCTACTCCGCCGGCAGCTACAAGGACCTCACGCGCGTCGCGAAGCTGAACGAAACCATGTGGAGCGAGCTGTTCCTCTGCAATGCCGAGCCGCTCGCGTGCGAGATCGACGAGATCATAAGACACCTTGACGAATACCGCCGCGTCATCCGCGCCGGCGACCGTCAAACGCTCACCGAGCTGCTGCGCGACGGCCGCATCCGCAAGGAAAATCTGGGCTGATATTCAAGAATGCAGGAAAACCGAGGCGCATGTCCTCGGTTTTTCTCTCATTGCCGCGCGAAAACAAACGCTGCTGACAGGCTGTCTTTTTAAAATTTTTGCTTTTCTGCACTGTTTTTCCCGGTTCTGCACCGTAAATCTTTACATGACAAACCGTCTGTTATGGTGTATACTATATTAAGCATAATCATAATATGAATATCTGTCGATTTATCATAAAAAGGAGTATTTCATGCCGAAATTAGGACTTATTTCGCTCGGCTGCGCCAAAAATCTGGTGGACAGCGAGCATATGCTCTCCCTTATGCGCGACGCGGGCTGGGAGATCACGGAGGATATGAGCGAGGCGGACGTCGGCGTGGTCAACACCTGCGGCTTCATCGAAGCGGCAAAGACCGAAGCCATCGAGACCATCCTCGAGACCGCGCAGTACAAGCAGACCGGCAGCATGAAGGGTCTGGTCGTCACCGGCTGTCTCGTGCAGCGCTACGCGGACGAAATGCGCAGGGAGCTGCCTGAGATCGACGTATTCTGCGGCACCGGCAGCTATGACAACATTGTGGATGCCGCGACTGCGGCGCTTCGCGGCGAACAGGCCGCCTACATGGCGGACATGACCGCCGCCGCGCTCGACGGCGGCCGCAGCCGTCTGACCCCCTCCTACACCGCGTACTTCAAGATCGCGGAAGGCTGCTCGAACACCTGCGCCTACTGCATCATCCCCAAGCTGCGCGGACGCTACCGCAGCCGCGAGATGGCGTCTCTGCTCGAGGAGGCGCGTGCGCTGAGCGATGCAGGCGTCAAGGAGCTCATCGTCATCGCGCAGGACATCACCAAGTACGGCATGGATCTGCCGGAGCACAAGCGCCTGCTGCCCGAGCTGCTGCGTGAGCTGTGCAAGCTGGATTTCACATGGATCCGCCTGCACTACCTCTACCCCGACCAGATCACGGACGAGCTCATCGACGTCATTGCTGAGGAGCCGAAGATCGTAAAATACCTCGATATCCCGCTCCAGCACGTTTCTAAGCGCATCCTGCGTGCCATGCACCGTCCGGGTGACGGCGCGGAGTTTACCGCGCTCATCGAGGATATGCGTCGCCGCATCCCGGGTCTCGTGCTGCGCACGAGCCTGATCGTCGGCCTGCCCGGCGAGACCGATGATGAATTCGCTGAGCTGTGCGAGTTCCTCCAGAATGCCGCCATCGAGCGCGTCGGCGTATTCGAGTATTCGCCCGAGGAGGGCACGGAGGCCGCCGAAATGCCCGACCAGATCGACGCCGAGACCAAGCAGAACCGCCGTCTCATCGTCGAGGAGCTTCAGTCCGGCGTACTCGACGACTACAACACCTCGCGTCACGGCGAGGTCATGCAGGTGCTCGTCGAGGGCTTCGACAACGAGCAGCAGCTGTGGTACGGCCGCACCTACGCGGACTCGGTCGAGGTAGACGGCCACGTTTACTTCGACGCGATGGACACCGAGCCCGGCGAAGGTGAATTCGTTTCCGTTCTCATCACCGAGAGCCTTGGCCCCGACCTGCTCGGCGTTCGTCAGAAGGAGGCATAACATATGACTACCGCTAACAAGATCACGCTCACCCGCATCGCGATGATCCCGTTTTTCATCTATTTCGCGGCGCAGCCCATGCTGATCATCGACAGGGGGAACTATATCGTTTCGTTCCCGACATGCACAGTCATCGCGCTCGTTCTGTTCTGCGTGGCGTCGTTTACCGACTTTCTGGACGGCTACGTCGCCCGAAAATACAATCAGGTAACGGATTTCGGCAAGTTCGTCGATCCGCTCGCGGACAAGCTGCTCGTCGCGTCCGCGCTCATCCTGTTCGTGGAGCAGAAGGCCATGGCAGGCTGGATGGTCTGCGTCATTCTCGCGCGTGAGCTTATCATCACCTCGCTTCGCGTCGTCGCGGCCAACAAGGGCGTTGTCATGGCGGCGACCTGGACCGGCAAGGTCAAAACCTGCGTGCAGATCGGCGGCATCATCGTCATTTACCTGCACTATATCATTTTCGGCGCGCTGGCAAGCCAGCCTAACACCTCCTTCAGCGCGATTTTTGCTATTCGCACGGATGGCGCCGACCTCATCCTGACCATCGTCGGCTGGGTGGTAACGCTCGTCACCATCTACTCCGGCTATGATTACCTCAGGAAGAACTGGGATCTCATCAAGGACGGCGCAGTAAAGGCAAAGTAAACACGTTTTTCGGGGACGGCTTCGGCCGTCCCTTTTGCTTTTCGGCGCTTTTGTGACAGAACTTTCCTCGCGTTCCTCTTTTCGAGTGATTGACTTTCACCGCACGATATGGTAAATTAAATATATATACCATTCGGATATAATAACAGGGCGGCTGTGAACGTTTTTCGCGCTCCGCGCGACGCCGCGCCGCATCACCTTTGAGAGGAAGTGGATACCGTGAAAAATTCTACCAAGCTGAAAGCGGGTCTGCTGCTGACCAGTCTGGCCTGTGCCGCTGGTGCAACGGCTGCTCTGGTTTTGCTTCAGAAGAAGCGTGAAGAAGAGGTTTATCATGAGGCCGAGCTCAAGGCCATGGACGAGCTGGAGGAAATGATGCGCAGCGAGTCCGACTGTGCTTCCTGCGCCTGCGCGGAGGAATGCCCGGCGCCTGAAACCTATGCCGCTGCGAAGAACGACGCCGCGGCCGCCGAAACACCGGCAGAGCCGCCAGAGGAGGAATCTGACGGCAAACCGGACATCGAGATCGAAATCGTGGACGGCGACGAGGAAACGGACGAAGATGACGACGAGCCGGAAACCGCCGGTCTCGAGGACTGAGACATAAACGCAGACGGGCAGAGTACGCTCTGCCCGTTTTATTTCAGGAGGAAACACTATGTTTGAATATGAGGGCCGCGTATTCCGTCCGCCTTCCGAGGCGTACAGCCTGATCGTTCAGGTCACGATCGGATGCAGCCACAATAAATGCACGTTCTGCGATATGTACAAGGAAAAGCGCTTCCGCGTGCGCAAGCTCGAGGACGTCAAGGCGGATTTCGACGAGGCGCGCCGCATGTACCGCCGCGTCGACCGCATTTTCCTTGCCGACGGCGACGCGCTGATGTGCCGCCCCGAGCATATGGCGGAGATCCTGCGCTATATCAAAAAGCTGTTCCCCGAGTGCGAGCGCGTCACGAGCTACGGCTCCCCGGCGTCCATCCTGTGCAAAAAGCAGGAGGATCTTAACCTGCTGCACGAGCTCGGCCTCGAGATGATCTATCTGGGTCTGGAATCCGGCTCGGATGAGGTGCTGCGCCGCGTCAACAAGGGCGAGACCGCCGACGAGATCGTCCGCGCCGGTCTGATGGTCAAGGAGGCCGGCATGAAGCTGTCTGTCACCTGCATCGCCGGTCTCGGCTCGCTCGAGCTCTCCGAAGAGCATGCCGTCAAGACCGCCGAGGCGCTCTCCCGCATGAAGCCGGAGTACATCGGCCTGCTGACGCTGCTGTTCGAGCTGCCGACGCCGCTCATGCGCGACTGGCAGGAAGGCCGCTTCTATCTGATGAACCCGATCGAGATCGCGCACGAAACGCTCATCCTTCTCGAGCATATCGACTCCGATGGCAGCATTTTCCGCGCAAACCACGCCTCCAACTACGTCAACCTCGCTGGCACGCTCAACCGCGACCGCGACGCGATGTGTCAGCGCCTGCGGCAGGCGCTCGAGGGCAAGGTCAAGTTCCGCAGCGAATCCTTCCGTGCAAGATAACCAAACGAAAACGTTTTCGTTTGTGTGATTCGTGTAAATTGTGAATCTTTTGTGTTTTTTGTGTTACAATTTCTGAAAAAGCGGGACAGGATAGCTTTTTTATGCTATACTGTTCCTGTTGTAAAGTTCAAGTTTGTACACGCACTGCGCGTTAAGAATTTGTTAAGGCGTTCGCCTTAGGAACCGTTCCGTCTGGAGGATTGTTGATGGATTCCGTATCTCATATTCGTGTCGCAAATCTGCTTATGGATTATGTCGAGCAGACTTGCGGCGTAACCTTTGACCCGAGCGGCTTCGTCTACGGTAATTTGAAGCCCGACCTCACTGGCACCTACCTTACCAAGCGCCACAATCCGTCGATCATGATGGACGAAGTAATGGATAAAATCCGCGCTTTTGCGGAAAAGTACACGATCGCTCCCACGAACGGCCGCGAGCTGTCGGTCGATCTCGGCGAGATCTGCCACTACATGACCGATTTCTTTACCTATCCGCACAACGATGACATCTACACGCACAACCTGTTCGCGCACTATGTCTACGAAAAGCGTGTCGCGTTCGTGATCCGCCGCCGCATGACCGAGGCGAAGTTCGAGCAGTGGGTCAACCCGATCATCCCGCCGACGAGCGTGGATGCTCTGCTGAACCGCATCACCGATATGCACGACGCTTACCGCGCTGCGGGCCGCCATCACGGCATTGACGACGATCTGGTGCATATCTGCCGCGCGACTGCAACCGTCGTGCTCTCCATCATCAGCATCGTTTACGAGCAGGTCGAGGAGACCGCTCCCGCGCTCGCATAAAGCCCATCTGCGCCCTGTAAAAAGACCGCAAAAATGCGATCTGAGACTGTCGAAAAACGATCGTTTTTCCGACAATCTGTGTTCTGACTTTGCAGAACACGGACGTCCGAAAGTTCCCATGCGGAAACTTTCTCCCTCTTAAAGTATCAAAACCGAGGTACACGCCCCCGGTTTTGATGCGTTTGCAGGGCAAACGCTTTTCAATGCGCGCTGCCGCGCGGCAGCGTCAGCATCGCGAATATGGACTTCTTCGACAAGCTGAGACCGCAAAAATGCGGTCTTTTTTTCGTTTTGACGCGGCCTTTCTTGCCCTTTTGCACAAATTTATCATTTTATCAAGAAAAACTGCATCGGGGTCTTGTCAAGCCAGCGAATACCAGATAAAATAGTATATAATTGCAGGCTCAAAAATCCAATCCTGCATAACTGGGGGAAAATAAATATGGATATCACGGCAACTGTATGGACGCTTCTGCCTCCGATCATCGCGATCGCGCTGGCGCTCATCACCAAAGAGGTCTACTCCTCACTGCTGATCGGTATTCTGGCAGGCGCACTGCTGTATACCGGCTTCAATCCGCTCCATGCGGTCGAAACGACCTTCGAGATCATGGGCGGCAAACTCGGCGACAACATCAACATCTGCATCTTCCTGGTGCTGCTCGGCATTCTGGTGTCGCTCGTCACAAAATCGGGTGCGTCGCGCGCCTACGGCGAATGGGCGGTCAAGACTATCAAGTCTCGCCGCGGCGCCTCCTTCGCAACGTCCTTTCTCGGCATCTTCATCTTTGTCGACGACTATTTCAACTGTCTGACCGTTGGCACGGTCATGCGTCCTGTCACCGACAAATACAGCATCACGCGCGCAAAACTCGCCTACATCATCGACGCAACGGCGGCTCCGGTCTGCATCATCGCCCCGATCTCCTCGTGGGCGGCGGCAGTCGGCTCCTCCCTGCCTGAGTCGAGCACGATGGACGGCTTCTCGCTGTTCATGAAGACCATCCCGATGAACCTGTACGCCATTCTGACGCTGCTGTTCCTCATCTGGCTGATGGCGGCGGATTTCGATTTTTCCGCTATGGGCAAGTATGAGCGCGAGCACAAGGACGACGACCTGTCTCAGCTCGAGGAGAACTACGTTGTCGGCGGCGCAGGCAAGGTCTACGACCTTATCCTCCCGATCGCGGTGCTGATCGTGCTTTGCATCGGCGCGATGCTGTACACCGGCGGCATTCTCGAGGGCGCGAACATCATCGACGCTTTCGCGGACTGCTCGTCCTCGACCGCTCTGGTCCTCGGCTCGTTCTTCACGCTCATATTCACCTTCCTGCTGTACATTCCGCGCAAGGTCCTGTCCTTCGGCCAGTTCTGCGAGGCGTTCACCGAGGGCTTCAAGTCCATGGTGCCGGCCATCCTGATCCTGACGCTCGCGTGGACGCTGTCCGGCGTATGCTCGGCTGACTACCTCAACATCGGCGGCTTCGTTTCCTCTATCGTCAGCGCGGACTCGGTTATCTCCATGCTGATGCCGGCGATCTTCTTCCTCATCGCGCTCGGTCTCGCGTTCGCGACCGGCACGAGCTGGGGCACGTTCGGCATCCTTATCCCGATCGCCGTTGCGGTATTCGGCGACAGCGCGACCACCATGCTCGTCATGACCGTTGCGGCCTGCCTGTCCGGCGCGGTCTGCGGCGACCACATCTCTCCGATCTCGGACACCACGATCCTGGCGTCCGCAGGCGCACAGTGCCACCACATCGACCACGTTTCCACGCAGCTTCCCTATGCGCTGCTCGTTGCGGCGATGAGCTTCGTCGGCTTCCTTGTCGGCGGCGTCACCGGCAGCGGCGTGATCGCTCTCATTGTCGGTCTGGTCCTGCTCGCGCTCACCATCTTCGTCATCTCCGCCAAGCACAAAAAGGCGGCGAACTAAAAAAGTCTGCGGCTTTTGGCTGCACAACAAACCCAAACGGCTCTCTCCTGTCACAGGAGGGAGCCTGTTGTCTGAAAAAGCGAAAGAAGGCATCCCATTTTGATCACTGATTTGACCGAAGGCAGTCCATCGAAAAAGCTGTTCTGGTTCTCCATGCCGCTCCTGCTGAGCGTTGCATTCCAGCAGCTGTACCAGATGGCGGACTCCATGATCGTCGGCCGTTTTGCGGAGTCGGCACAGGCCGGTGAGCTTGCGCTCGCCGCCGTCGGCGCAAGTTATCCGATCACGCAGCTGTTCGTTGCTGTTGCGACAGGCATCAACATCGGCACCTCCGTCCTCGTCTCGCAGCTGTTCGGCGCGAAGCGCTACCTGCGCATGAAGACCGCGATCTCGACCGCCCTGATCACCACGACCGTCGTCTCGCTGCTGCTGACGCTGTTCGGCGCGGTCTGCACCAACGGTCTGATGAGTGCGCTCAATACCTCGGCGGATATTTTCGCGGACGCCTCGCTCTATCTGCGCGTCTATGTGTTCGGTCTGCTGTTCCTGTTCATCTACAACGTGTGCACCGGTATTTTCAACGCCATGGGCGACAGCCGGACGCCGCTGTTCCTGCTCATCCTGTCCTCGGTCGGCAACGTCATCCTCGACGTCGTATTCGTTGCCATGCTGCACTGGGGCGTTGCAGGCGTTGCATGGGCGACCTTTATCGCGCAGGGCGCATCGGGCGTGTTCGCCTTCTTCCTGCTCATGCGCCGCGTGCGCACCTTTGACACCGGCCATCATTTCATCCTGTTCGCACCCGAAATGCTGCGCCGTCTGACCAACTACGCCATCCCCTCCATCGCGCAGCAGAGCTTCGTCTCGGTCGGCAATCTCATCATTCAGTATTACGTCAACCTGTGCGGCCCGACCGTCATCGCCGGTTTCTCGGTCGCAAACCGCATCAATATGTTTGCGCTGACCTGCTGCATGTCGTTTGCGTCCGGTCTGTCGAGCTACGTCGCACAGAACATCGGCGCGCGCAAGCTCGACCGTGTCGGCCCCGGCCTCAAGGCCGGCGGAACGTTCTCGGTCGGTCTCGGCATCGTGTTCATGATGATCTATCTGCCGCTCGCAAACCGTATCATCAGCCTGTTCCTGCCTGCCGGCAGTGCATCGGGGGTCGTTGATGTCGCCCGCGGCTATCTGTTCACCGTCGTGCCGTTCTACGTCGTCGTCTGCATCAAATTCGTCTGCGACAGCGTGCTGCGCGGCGCAGGCGCGATGCGTCCGTTCATGATAACGACGTTCTCCGACCTTATCCTGCGCGTTGTCCTGTCCATCGCCCTGTTCTACGTCATCGGCAACGAGCACGGCATCTGGATGAGCTGGCCGATCGGCTGGTTCCTCGGCTCGGGTCTGTCCGTGTTCTTCTACAAGACCGGCGCATGGCGCAAGGATCTGCCCACGCTGTAACTGTCGAAAAACGCTTTATCCTCCATCGAAAGATGGAGGATTTTTTTGTCGGTAATATCCATCTTTGCGCTAGCAGCGCGTTAGTTTCGCGACAGTCTCTTGCATCACAGAGCAAAAAAGGGTATACTGGTACTATCTGAACATCTGGAGGAAATCCGAATATGCGAGATGGATTTATCAAAATCGCCGCCGCGACGCCCGATCTTCACGTTGCGGACTGCGAATATAACGCTGCGGAGATCGTGAAGCAGGCGAAGCAGGCCGCCGCCAGGGGCGCGAAGCTCATCACCTTCCCTGAGCTGTGCCTGACCGGCTACACCTGCGGCGACCTGTTTTTGCAGGAAACGCTGCTCGAGGGCGCGCTGAAGGCGCTCGAAACCGTCCGCCGCGAAAGCGAAGAGATTGCCGCCGTCATCGTCGTCGGTCTGCCGCTGCGCGTCAAGGGCAAGCTGTACAACGTCGCGGCTGTCGTGAATGCAGGCGATGTACTGGCGTTCGTCCCGAAAACATACATTCCGAACTACTCGGAGTTCTACGAGCAGCGCCATTTTGTCTCTGCCGACACGCTCAGCGGTATGGAAAACGTGCTGATCAAGGCCGCGGACGGCGAGCCGTGCTGGGTTCCGCTCGTCACCGATACCATTTTTCAGTGCGATGAGCAGCCGCTGTTCACCTTCGGCGTAGAGATCTGCGAGGACCTGTGGGTGCCGAATCCGCCGTCCACTGCGCTGGCGCAGATGGGCGCGCACATCATCGTCAACCTGTCCGCGTCGGATGAGATCATCGGCAAGGCGGGCTACCGCCGCGACCTCGTGCGTCAGCAGTCCGGCCGCCTGCTGTGCGCCTACCTGTATGCGGACGCCGGCTTCGGTGAGTCCACGCAGGACCTTGTCTTCGCCGGTCACGACCTCATTGCCGAGAACGGCGCCATGCTCGCGGAGAGCCGCATGTTCGAGCAGGGCATCATCTACGCCGACATTGACCTTCAGCGCCTCGCCCACGAGCGTCAGCGCATGAATACCTTTGAAGCGGTCGAGGGCGGTGTATTCTCGTTCTCGCTCGCGCCGGCAGAGAACGACCTTGCTGACCGCACGTTCCCGCGTACCCCGTTCGTTCCGGCAAACAAGGCGCTGCGCGACGAGCGCTGCGAAGAGATCCTGACGCTTCAAGCGACCGGTCTGGCGACCCGTCTGCGCCACACGCACGCAAAAACGGCGGTCGTCGGCCTGTCGGGCGGTCTGGACTCCACCCTCGCCCTCATCGTCCTCGTCCACGCATTTGATATGCTCTCGCTCGACCGCAAGGGCATCCTCGCGGTCACGATGCCGTGCTTCGGCACGACCGCGCGCACCAAGGGCAACGCCGAGAAACTGGCGGAGGCCTACGGCGTGACACTCAAAACCGTGGACATCAAGGCGGCTGTCGACCAGCATTTTGAGGACATCGGCCAGTCCAAGGATGACCTGTCCGTCACCTTCGAGAACGGTCAGGCGCGCATGCGCACCCTCGTTCTGATGAACCTTGCCAACAAGACCGGCGGCATGGTCGTCGGCACGGGCGACCTCTCCGAGCTTGCGCTCGGCTGGGCGACCTACAACGGCGACCACATGAGCATGTACGGCGTCAACGGCTCGATCCCCAAGACGCTCGTGCGCTATCTCGTCGCCTATGAGGCTGACCGCGTGCAGGGCGAGCTGTCCGATGTACTGCGCGACGTACTCGACACGCCAGTCTCGCCCGAGCTGCTGCCCCCCAAGGACGGCGAGATCAGCCAGAAGACCGAAGATCTGGTCGGCCCCTACGAGCTGCACGACTTTTTCCTGTACTACATGCTGCGCTTCGGCTATCCGCCGCGCAAGATCTACCGCGCCGCAAGGAAAACCTTCGCCGGCGTGTACGATGACGCGACCATCAAAAAATGGCTGACGACCTTCGTGCGCCGCTTCTTCACGCAGCAGTTCAAGCGCTCCTGCCTGCCCGACGGCCCCAAGGTCGGCACGGTCACGCTCTCGCCGCGCGGCGACTGGAGAATGCCGTCTGACGCAGTCTCCGCGCTGTGGCTGCGCGAGGCAGAAAATCTCTGACAGCAAAAGGAGAGACTGTCCTTTTGAAAACCTTACTTCGCGGCGCAGCGACGCTGCTCACGGCGGCGCTGCTGTGCTTCAACCTGTTCTACGAGCTTGCGCCGAACCTCGTTGTCGGTCCGGAAAAGAAGTTCGCGTTCGCGGCGGCGTTTGCGGTCCTGCTGCGCATTGCGCTGTTCTGCGGCATCCCGGAGGCGCAGCGGCAGCGCCGCAGACGGCTGTATATGCAGCTGCTGCTCTATTATTATATGTGGGTGCTCGCAAATGTGCTGTTCTTCGACAACGCCTTCGGCCGCGGCTTTACGACGCACGCAACGCTCGAGGCGATCAACCTTGAACCGCTGCGCACCATCAAGAACTACCTGCTGGCCTACGGCTACGGGAATATCTCGCTGCGGCTGGTCATTCTCAATCTCGCCGGAAACCTCATCGCGTTCGCGCCGATGGGCGTGTTCCTGCCCGCCGTATTCCGCTGGCAGCGCAGCATCTTCTTCTTCACCGCGACGCTGACGCTCGCCATCACGGCGGTCGAGGTCGCGCAGGTCTACACGGGCACCGGCTCGTGCGACATCGACGACCTCATCCTCAACCTCGCCGGTGCACTCATCGTCTACATTATCTGCCGCGTGACGCCCCTCTGTCACCGCATTTGCAGCATCACCCCGCGCCCGAAAAAAGAGTAAAAATTTCATAACACGAAAGCAGTATTTCAGCTTCCGCGCGGCAGCGCGCATGAAATACAATTTGCTTGCAAATTGATAAAAACCGAGGGCGTGTACCTCGGTTTTTATACTTATAGAGGGAGAAAGTTTCCGCATGGGAACTTTCGGACGTCCGTGTTCTGCGGCGCAACGCGCTGTCAGAACACATCTTGTCGGCGAAACCGTGGTTTCGCGACAGGATAAAAAAAAGAGACGCAGAGCGTAAACTCTGCGTCTCTTAAAATTCAAGCGATAAAACTCAAATTACTTGAGCTCAACCTTAGCGCCTGCAGCCTCGAGCTTCTCCTTGATCTCGTTAGCCTCAGCCTCCGGAGCAGCCTCCTTGATGGTCTGCGGAGCGGTGTCAACCTTCTCCTTAGCTTCCTTCAGGCCCAGGCCGGTGATCTCGCGGACAACCTTGATAACACCGATCTTAGAGGAGCCAGCGTCAACCAGAACGACGTCGAAGTCGGTCTTAGCCTCAGCAGCAGCAGCACCGTCACCAGCAGCAGCGCCACCAGCAACAGCAACGGGCGTAGCGGATACGCCGAATTCTTCCTCGAGAGCCTTTACCAGCTCAGAGAGCTCCATAACCTTGAGCTCTTTTACAGCTTCCATAATCTCAGCAACAGTCATGGGATAAACCTCCATTTAAGTTATTTTTAAAATTTAATGTGTTTTGCTGTCCTGTTTGACAGCTTTGGGGACAGGAATTACTCCGCAGCTTCTTCAGCAGCAGCTTCCTTCGGGGCTACCAGCTCGGCAACCTTCATCTCCTCATTACCCTCTGCCTTCTTAACGATAGCATCGCAAGCAATAGCAAGCTGCATAATGGGGAAGTTGAAGCTGTACAGAACCTGAGCGATAAGGACTTCCTTGCTCGGCATAGCTGCAAGCTTCTTGACCTCGTCCTCACCGATTACCTTACCTTCCAGGTAACCAGCCTTGAGGTTGAAGTTCTCATGGGTCTTCGCAAAATCAGCGAGGATCTTAGCGGGTGCGACAACGTCGTCAGTGGTGGAGATAGCCAGCGCGGTAGTACCGTGCAGGTTCTCGTCCCAGTCAAAGCCCAGCTCCTTCGCTGCAAAGCGGATCAGGGTATTCTTGATGACAGCATACTCAACGCCAGCTTCACGAAGCTGCTTGCGGAGCTTGGTATCATCCTCAACGTTGATGCCCTTGTAATCGACCAGTACGCCAGCGGGAGAATTCTTGATCTTCTCAACCAGGGACGCAACTACGGCCTTCTTCTCTTCCAGAACCTTTGCATTCGGCATCATTTTCACCTCCTATGAAATAAAAGTACCCTCCCGGCGCAAAGACACAGGAGGGTACACAGAAAACATCGTAACGATGCAATATACATTTCCATGTTGACCTCGGCGGGCGGCGAAAACGCCATTTAAAACCTTGCGGCTGCCAGCTGTCTTTGACCAAGCTCATTTAGTATAACCGATAAAAAGGCATTTGTCAACCTGTTTTTTCGAAAAATCGAAAATTTTTATTTGCCGAGCTCGTAGGCGCGCGCGGTGCACTTATCGCAGGCCTCCGCGACCATGCCGTACAGGTCGCGCTCCTCGAGCACCTGCATGCCGGCGAGCGTCGTGCCGCCGGGCGAGCAGACTGCGCGGATCAGCTCCGCCGGGGTCTTTTCGCCCTGCATGAGCATCTTCGCCGCGCCGATCATGGTCTGGCAGAACATCTGAAGCGCATCCTGTTCGTCGATGCCGTGCTTTTTCGCGCTCTGCACCATCGCGTCCGCATAGGCGTAGATATAGGCCGGTGCGGAGCCTGCATACGGGATCGCCTCGTTTATCATGTCTTCCTTATCAAATACCGTCGTCACGCCCATCTCGTCGAACAGGCTGCGCACGGCGGCGAGCTGCTTTTCGCTCGCGGCGGCGTTCCTGACCAGCTGCGTCGCGCCCACGCCGAGCATGAGCGGCGTATTCGGCATCGCGCGGATGATCGGGGTATCTGCGCCGAGCGCCGCCTCGATCTTCGCAAACGAAATGCCTGCGGCGATCGACAGCACGAGCGGCTTGTCGCACTTGCATGCGGCGAGCTGCGGCAGCACCTCGGCAAAGTTCTGCGGCTTGACCGACAGCAGCACAGTATCGCACGCGGTGTAGACCTCGGTGAAGTCGCCGGTCACGGCGTAGCCCTCCGCCCTGTTCGCCGCACGCTTTTCCTCGCTGCGGTTGAACAGCAGCACCTCGTCCGGACGGAACAGACCGGCCCGTACCGCACCGGCGGCGATGGTCTTGCCCATGCTGCCTGCTCCGAGAACGCCGAAACGGTAAGTTTTCATATCCATGCACACTCCTTATAACAGACAAATCGTTTTCAATGCTGTGATTATAGCACAAAGCATCCCTGTCCGCAACGCGCGCTTTATTTTTCTATGGGTTTTCGGATTTTTCCTGTCTTTTTTATTTCAGGTGTTGGTTTTTGCGGAATAATGTGATATAATAAAAATAATTTTTACGGCGACGCACGAGATTCGGACATGCGCCGCTTTTCTGTTGCACCGCGCAGCCGGTGCGATTTCCGCGGCGGGAGCATCCCCTGCCGTGCACAGGCCGGAAATCCGGCCAAAAATAGAGAAGTATATCAGGAGAGGATAACAAACTATGGAAAAACAAGAGAGAAGCAGTTTCTCCAGCCGCGTCGGCTTTGTTCTGGCGGCGTCGGGATCGGCTGTCGGTCTGGGCAATCTCTGGCGCTTCCCGTATCTGGCGGCGCGTTACGGCGGCGGTATCTTTCTGCTCGTGTATCTGATTTTGGTCGTGACCTTCGGCTTTTCGCTGATGATCACCGAGTTCGCGATTGGCCGCAAGACCAAGCTGTCGTGCATCGGCGCCTACGGCGCGCTCGACAAGCGCTTTAACTTTCTCGGCTGGATCGCAGCCTTTGTCCCGCTCATCATCACCCCGTATTACTGCGTCATCGGCGGCTGGGTCATGAAGTACCTGTGGACGTTCATTTCGGGCGGCGCGCTCGAGGCAGCGGACAACGGCGGCTTTTTCAGCCGCTTCATCGGCTTCGACGCCGGTTCGCTCCCGGCGACCATTCTGAACTTCAGCGGCCCGACCCCGTGGTTCGTGCTTTTTGTACTCATCACCGGTCTCGTCGTCATCTTCGGCGTGCAGAAGGGCATCGAGAATGCAAGCCGCCTCATGATGCCGGTGCTCGCCGTTCTGATCGTCGTCATCGCGCTCTATTCGCTGACCATCCCGGGCGCTCTGGCAGGCGTCAAGTACTATCTGATGCCGGATTTCTCGCAGTTCTCGGCCTCTACCGTGCTCGGCGCGTGCGGCCAGATGTTCTACTCCATGTCGCTCGCGATGGGCATCACGATCACCTACGGCTCGTATATGCCGAAGGAAAACCTGCTCGAGCATTCGGTCACGCAGATCGAGATCTTTGACACGCTGTTCGCGTTCTTCGCCGGTCTGATGATCATTCCGGCGGTCATCGCGTTCAACGGCGGCGACCCGTCTCAGGTCAACAGCGGCCCGAGCCTGATGTTCATCTCGCTGCCGATGGTATTCGATTCGATGAAGTTCGGCACGGTCATCGGCGCGGTGTTCTTCCTGCTCGTCCTGTTCGCGGCGCTGACCTCCTCCATCGCGCTGATGGAGACGCTCGCGTCGGTCATCATGGACAAGTTCAAGCTCAAGCGCATCCCGGCAACGCTCATCATCATTGCGATCTGTCTGGTTGTCGGCATGCTGTCCTGCCTCGGCTACGGCCCGTGGGAAAGCGTCACGATCATCGGCATGCAGTTCCTTGATTTCTTCGACTTTATCTCGAACTCGGTGCTCATGCCTATCGTTGCCGTGCTGACCTGCGTGCTGATCGGCCATGTCGTCGGCACCAGGGTCGTCGCAGACGAGGTCAAGTCGGGCGCAGGCTCGTTCCACCGCGAAAAGCTGCACCGCGTCATGATCCGCTGGATCGCGCCGATCCTGCTGGTCGCTATCCTTGCTTCCGAGCTCGCAAGCAAGATCTTCGGCGTGTTCAGCATTTAATTCTTCCTGTCGAAAAACTGCGTTTTTCCGACAAGATGTGTTCTGACTTCGCAGAACACGAGTCGTCCGAGAGTTCCCATACGGAAACTTTCTCCCTCTTAGTGTAAAAAAACCGAGGCACATGTCCCCGGTTTTTTTATTTGCTCCGCAAATGTTTTAACGCGCGCTGACGCGCGACTGTCTTAAACGAGCTGTCTGCGATGTATATTGCATAATTTAGCTTTCCCTGCAAAAAATACATTCAAAAACCTCTGGGAGGGAACGTTATGCAACCGGATAAACGAAAATATGCGGCGCTGCTGGCGCGGAAAAGTCCGCCGTCGCCGCTCGCACGAGACTGCCTGCTGGCGTTTGTGTTCGGCGGCGCGATCTGCACGGTCGGCGAGGGCGTGCGCATGTTCTGGCTGTCGCGCGGTCTGGATACCGACGGCACCGCCGCCGCGACCGCCATCACCATGGTGTTCCTCGGCGCGCTGCTGACCTGTCTGCACCTGTACGACAAGCTCGCAAAACACGCCGGCGCCGGCACGATCGTCCCCATCACCGGCTTCGCGAACGCCATCGTCTCGCCTGCCATCGAGTACAAAAGCGAGGGCCTTATCCTCGGTCTCGGCGCAAAGCTGTTCGTCATCGCCGGGCCGGTTCTCGTCTACGGCATCACCGCGAGCGTCCTCTACGGCCTTGTGCTGCTCGTGCTGAGGGGAGGCGGCGCCGGATGATCACACACGCCGGAAAACGCACGCTCACGCTCGAAAACCGCCCGTATCTGCTGTCGCACGCCGCCGCAGTCGGCAAAAAGGAGGGCGAGGGCCCGCTCGGCAGCCGTTTTGACTTCGTCACGCGGAACGACCGCATGGGACAGAAGTCGTGGGAGCTTGCGGAAAGTGAGCTTCAGCGCACCGCCATCGACCTCGCGCTGCGCAAGGGCAGTCTGCGGCACTGCGACCTCGACCTGATCCTCGCCGGAGACCTGCTCAACCAGTGCATCGGCTCATTTCTCGCCTCCATGCACTCGGATGTCCCCTACCTCGGTCAGTACGGCGCGTGCTCGACCATGGCGCAGGGACTTGCGCTCGGCGGCGTGCTCGTCGAGGCAGGCGCAGCCGCACGCCTTGCCGTCTCTGCCTCCTCGCATTTCTGCTCGGCAGAGCGGCAGTACCGATTTCCCCTCGCCTACGGCGGTCAGCGCACCCCTACTGCGCAATGGACCGCGACAGCGGCCGGCGCGGCCGTGCTCGGCGCTGAAGGCGGCTCCTCCGTCCGCATGACCCACGTGCTGTTCGGAAAGATGATCGAGCTCGGCGTCAAGGACGCCAATAATATGGGGGCTGCGATGGCGCCCGAAGATGTGAATTTAGACCCATACATTTTTCGGCGCGCTGAGCGCTGTGTTTTGCAGAAAATCCGCTATTATCATAACCATTCACTGGTATTCCCGTTAGAACGAACAGAAACAGAAAACAGACAATCCCACTTGATACCGTACCTGACATCAAGTGGGATTTTATCTGCGCAAATGTTTTTCTTATCCAAACACCGGCGGTGAGACCTGCCGGTTTCCGTGTTCCCTGCTTTTTAGACTGTCCTGCTGTTTAATCGGCCCAGACTTCTTCTGCAATCTCCTTGACGAGCGCCAGCTTGCTCCACTGGTCCTCATCGGTCACAAGGTTGCCTTCCTCGGTGGAAGCAAAGCCGCACTGCGGGCTGAGCGCCAGCTGCTCGAGCGGCACATATTTGGAAGCCTCGCGGATACGCGCGATAACGTCTCCCTTGTTCTCCAGCTTGGCATCCTTGGAGGTTACCAGACCCAGAACGACCTTCTGCTTGCCGATGTAGCGCAGCGGCTCGAAACCGCCTGCACGGTCGCTGTCGTACTCGAGGAAGAAGCCGTCCACGTTGCAGTGGCCGAACAGGATCTCCGCTACCGGCTCATAGCCGCCGGTGGACGACCAGGTCGAGCGGAAGTTGCCGCGGCAGATGTGCATGGTGATAACCATGTCCTCCGGCTTTGCTTCGAGGATCTTGTTGAGCACATAAACGTACTTGCGGCCGACCTCATCTACGTCGATGCCGCGCTCTGCGTATGCCTTGCGCTTCTCAGCCGAACAGAATTCGCCCCAGGAGGTATCATCGAGCTGTAAATAACGGCAGCCGGCAGCATAGAACGCCTTTACCGCCTTCTGGTAAGCAGCCGCCAGATCGTCCAGCAGGACCTGCTCGTCCCTGTAGCGCTCGATTGGCTGGTAGTCGGTCGAACGAACACAGCAGATCAAATGCAGCATGGACGGAGACGGAATGCACTGCTTGGGCTGTACGAGGTCGGAGGCCACGCTCTGCAGGAACGCAAAGTGCCTGAGGAACGGATGATCATCCGGGAAGTCCAGCTTGTCCACGATCTTTACGGTCTCAGCCTTCGGCTGGAAGCCCTTGAATGCGACGGAGAAGTGCTCAGACTTGACCTTCTGCGTACCGGTCAGACCCCAGAGGAAGTCCATGTGCCAGAAGGAACGGCGATACTCGCCGTCGGTAACAGCGTGCAGACCGACATTCTCTTCCTTCTTTACCAGACCGGTGATCTCGGCATCTTCGACCCTGGCCAGTTCTTCAGCGGAAATTTCGCCGGCTTCAAACCTGCTGCGTGCTTCGTGGATGGCCTTCGTGCGCAGGAAGCTGCCGACAATATCGTAACGATAAGGAGCGGGATTTTTCATGGGGGTTGTCCTTTCTGATCTATACAATGAGCGGTGGCTCGTTTATTTTATGATATTAGTATAAAGGCTGATGACCCATTTGTAAAATACGAGAAACTCGTCATTGTCCATAGTTTGAAGCTATAGGCAGCGGTTCAACGCAGGTATTTATTGGATGGCATATAATCAAGTTTTCAAAAGCGAACAGGCAATAGACAAGCCATCCGGACTCTGAACTGCACCCCATTTTAGCAGATGAGGACTTTCAGGATGCAATCGCGAATACTGTGGATGAATTTTTGGGCAACGCACCCGAAGCCGACATATTCTGATTTGTGCACCGTCGTGCGAACAATGCGCAAAAGTAAAGGGCGCTCCTGCTGGAGCGCCCTTGGACTTGTGAGAAATTATGCAGTTGGCAAAACCGTGGCAAAACCGGTGAATTTATTACGGTTTTCGGTGATGAAATCCGTAGCTGCGCCGGTCAGGTCGAGCGTGCCGAACGAATCGCGTTTGACGCTGGCCTTGTATGTGGGATTGTAGCTTTTCAGCGTTGGTGTGCCTTTGATTTGGAGGGTCAGGTTTCTGGTAACGGAGCCGCCGCTTTGTTCGCCGAGGAACTGATTCAGCTTGACGCCGTCTGCAACATGGAACGTTACATTGCCGTCCAGTGTCGCGCCCATGTACGCGCCCGCAAGCTCGACCTCCGCGCTGCCGCCGACGGCAACGTCCACGTCAGCCTTATGCGTCGTGCTGCCTCTGCCGCTGGCGATGACCGCAAAATCCCCGGCCTGCACGCTGATGTGCTGCGTGCTCGCTGCGGTGCTGTTCACGGTACTGCCTGCATACAGACTGTAATCCGTGAAGCTCCACGCAGTCTCGACATCGTTCGAGACCGTGAGATCATGCCCGTTCGCGTACAGATTTCCGAGCGCATAGGAGATGTTCGACAGGGTAAGATCGGCGTTCATCGTCATCGGAGAGCCGCTCAGCCTGTATTTGGTCTCGCCGTCTGCCGAACGGATGGTGCACGCGACATCCGGGAGCTTGTCCTCCTCGGTCAGCTGCACATCATCATTGAGCACGATCGTGCCGTCTTTCTTGACGGCGGCGGCCGCCGCAGACCAGCTCTGATAATTCGTCCCGTCCACCACGAAGGCATTTTCCTTGACGCCCTTGGCGAACGTCAGATCCTTGCGAACGATACCGGACCATTTGCCGTCCTTTTTCGCCGCCGCGCGGATGTACAGCGTTCCGCCTGCAATGTCCCCGATGGACTCCGAGAGCGAATTTTCGTACTTCGTGCCGGTTTTGGTCGGGTCAGAGAGCGTGGAACCGGTCATGGTGGTGCTGTTGTCGACGGTATAGTAGATCTCCGCGCCGTTGGTCGGGCAGTCAAGCGTTACCGTTACCGCATCCGCATTCGCGTAGGTGGTTTTCTCCGGCGAGACGGTGAGCGTCGGCTTGGAAGCCGTCAGCGCCTTATTCAGTGCCGCCTGCACTGCTGAGAGGACAGCTTGGCTCTCTTGCTCGTGCCCCTCGATTGGCTTAACGCCTTCGGTGGTCTGCGCGAGATAAATGCGGCTGAACAGCTCGGGGAGAAAGTCTGCGTACTGTTCACTGTGTGCAGAATCCAGCTTCAGCGAAGTGATGTAGTTATAGTTGTCATAATTCGGGCTTTCGGTCACGATGGTAGCCGTAATGCCGTCTGCTTCGGCGGAAACGCCGCTGTATGTTGCGGTATATGCCGCGTTTTTCAGCGGATTTGCGAATATATAGAACTGCCGAACCACATCCGAGCGGTTTCCATCCTTGTCAAAGGCGGCGGCGCGCACTTCAATGACCTGACCGTTCGGATATTTAGTCAAATCGGGTTTCAGACGAACGCCAATGTCTCCAGACCAGCCGATTTTCGCCGCTTCCGGGCTGTTTTTGTCCGGGTCGGTGCTGTCGAGAGTATAGCGAATGGTACAGTCCTTGTCGGCCGACATGGCAACGTCGATATACTTATAAGAAGCATTCGGTACGCAGGTCTGTGCCGTGAGGGTCGGGGCGAGCACGGTGGATTCGCTTTCGCTGACAGGCGCGGAGCGCAGTGCCGCGATGGTGGCATGACGGATGGCATCCGACCAGACAGTAGCGCCGGAAACGGCGTCTACGTTGTGGGCATCGTCATCCGGTACGGTCTGCATGTTCAGTACATTTTCCAGCGACTTGCCGCGCAGCTTGGCGGGCATACCGTCGGATTCCATTACGCTGTAACCGGACCAGAACGCATGGTCGGAATCATCGTCAATGCTGCCCTCGGTGCCGTTGTCCTGCACACGGGTGATCTTGCCGTTGGTAGTTGTTACGCGCACACTGACCTGATACGGGCCGCCGGACACACCGCCGTCCGTCACTGTGCCGATGTAGGTGCGCGTGCCGGAGGTCAGACTGGGAATCGCGACAAACTGCACGGTCTTTTCGGTGACATCGGAAACCTTGCCGTCCTTGACGGCGATGGCCTTGACGGTAACGGTGCTGTCTGCGTTGCTGTTCGGCTGGATGGTCAGCGTTGTGCCTTCAAGGGTTTTTGCAGTGTTCCCGTCTACACTCGGAGTGCTGCCGTCGGTGGTATACCGGACGATACAGCCATCCCCGGCCGAAACGTTAAGTTTCGCCGGGGATGTTGCTGCATATAACAGCTGTGTCCGAGCGTCTGCCGCTTTCAGGGCTGGCGCAGAGGGCGACTGCTCACTTTCCTATTTCGAGAGAGCGTCCTTGACGGCTTCCTTTACAGCGTTCATAGAAACCGTTGCACCGGAAGTGGCATCGACACTATCTACAGTGTCTTTGGTTTTGCCGTTAAAGCGGTCAAAGCAGTTCAGTGCTATATCCCAGTAATCGCTATTGGAGCCAGGTTCAGTGCGGTTATCCTTTACAGAAACTACCTTGCCGTCAGAATCAAAGGTAACAGTGACTTTCGCCTGATAAGAACCGGCAACATACTTGCCGTCAGTACTAGTTACGGTTGCTTCGCCGTTAGCCGTCTTGGTAGTAACAGACTGATTAGCGCGCTCAGTCCGCACATTCGTGATATAGCCTTCCACCTCAGTAATCAGGTCAGCTGCTTCCGACTGGGTTGCATCGGTCTTTGCGAGCATGTCCGGAATATCGTTCGTGATATGGTCGTTCAGGATGTTTTCTGCATCTGTCAGCTTATCGGCGTTTGCAGCAGAAGCAATCAATGCTTCACCGGTCTTTTTCAGCTCTTCCAGCTTGGTTTTCTGCTCGTCCGTCATCGGCTCGGTCTTTTTCGGCAGATTTTCTGCGGTTACGTTTACCGTATAGGTCGTATCCTCGTAGCCGAGAGCATAAACCGTAAGCGTCCACTTGCCCGTGCCGTCCTTGCCATCCGGCAGCTTGAAGCGCAGAGAATCCGTCAGACCCAGCTGGATACCCATGGACTTGTGCATCCAGTCATCGGCTGCAAACTTGGTGCCGTAGGTCGCAAGCACGGTATCGCCATCGCCGTAGTATTTCCATACAACGGTCTGCATATGGCTGCCGAGGTCACCATAATACTTGGTGCTATCCTTCGTGTTATCCAGATCAACACGCAGCATTTCGCCGAAGCTGCCGGAGTAATCCTTGACTGCGGCCGTAATACCGGCATCCGCAGTTTTCAGAGACTGTCCCTGAATACCGGAACCGGTGCCGGTCTGGCGCTTGCCAAAGGTATAGCCGTTTTTGCCCTTGGTAACAGCCTTCAGGCCATTGGTATTTGCATCAACAGCAGCAACTAAATCAGTATAAGCAGACAGGTTGTTTTCGCTGTAACCGCCCTGCATGGTTTCGCCGTTCCTGGTAACAGTGTACTTGGTGCAGAAGTCAGCAAAATCAGAAGCGCTGACCTTTACCGGAACATACTTGATGCCGGTGATGTTGTAGCTGGTAATGCCGATCTCAGTCTTATTATAGGTATTTCCGTCGGCATCGATAAAAGTATTGCCTTTACCCTCATCCGGCCAGCTGACCGGATGATAATCTCTGTCTGCGGTATGGATAACTACATCCTGCTGGAAGCTGCCGCGGTGCAGACCGTGGTTCTGGGTCGCACGGGAAACCGCATCGAATGCGCCCTTGTCGTGCTCTTCGGTAACACTGCCATCTTTATTGGTGGTAGTGCGGTCAGCAACATCCGAAGAAGCAGTCCAGTTATTACCACTCAGGTAAACACCCTCGCTCTGCCAGTATTCATCATACGGAACAGAAGCGTAAGCGTAAACATTCAGCTTGATCTGAGCGGTAATATCGGCATATTTGCCGCTGTCATCATGGATTACCAGCTGATAGGTACCGCTCGGAATATCGGAAGCGCTCTCGTCCCAAGTAATCTTACCGTCTGCATAGGTAAAGAAGTTGGACGCCTCACCGTTCACCGTAAAGCTGTAAGCTGCGGTGAAATCGCTCGGCAAATCATTGGAAAGTGTTACAGTAGTTTCGCCAGCAGCAAAATCTGCTTCCGTAACCGTAACAGTTGCCGCCTGTTGCGGAATATACTGCTCCTGCGCCAGATTGAGCTTGATCACGCCGTTATCGGTGTAATAGGTGATGGTCTTGATGGTCTTGCCGACAATCGGAGAGTCAGCCTTGAAGCCAAGCTCGGTCGCGCGCCAGATTTCAACAACATGACGCAGGCCGTAGCTGTTGCCGTCCGTGTCGGTCAGGACAACGGCGTAAACCTTCTGGCCCTTCTCGATTTTGTCGCTTTCGACCTTTATTTCGTAGTCGGCGTGATGGCCGGGGGCCTTGAATTTGGCAATGGTTGCGGTATCCTCGGACGCCGCACCGGTCGCCTTGCCGAACGACCACTTGCCGTTGGTCAGGGTCGCTTCCTTGTAGTAAGACGGGGTGGAGCTCAGAGCGTAGTAGGAGTAGCTTGCGCTTTCAAACAGCGCTTCCCTGCCGGTATAGGTGGAGGTTTCATCCTTGCCGCTTTTTTTAACCGTGATGCTTACGGAGTCGCTGTCTGTTACCTTCTTGAGGCCGGAAAGGTCGCTCGTCTTTACGCGAACCGGATAGGTAACGCCGGTAATATCCGAGCCGTCGGGATTGACATGATACGAACCGCCTGCCAGAGTACCGATGCGGGTCTTATTCTTGGTCGCCGACGAAACTGCGTCAACGGCTGCGGCATTTTCGTTCAGCTCCGCCTTGTAGAACTCGTCATACGGGATATTCATCAGCACATAGCTGTAATCGCTGCGGGACGAGCTGCTGCCGCCGCCGGAGGAGGAGCCGCCGCTCGAAGTCGAAGTGCTGCCAACAGTTTCGGTCTTTCCGGCCTCTACGGTCTTATCGCCCGCCTTGACACCGGAAACGCCGCTGCCGGCTGTTACCTTGGCACCCTTGCTGGTGACGGTAACATTGTTCGCGTTGGCCTGTACGTTCGTTACCTTGCCGTCGCCCGTTACCTTGGAGCCTGCCGCAGATACGGTGACAGTGCCGACGGATGCGTTCTTTTCGACGGTCAGGGTAGCCTTATCGGTAACAGCAACATTGCTTACCGAGCCGGACAGGGACAGATCGGACTTCGCGGTCACAGTGCCGACGCTGCCGCCCGATACCGAGATTGCCGCCGCGCCGTTCGGGCTGCTGACCAGCACGCCCTTTCCAGCCGTGGTATCCTTGATGCTGACCGCGTCCGCACCGCCGCGGATGACGATGCGGCCGGTAACTTTGACGTTATCCAGCGACACCTTGTCCGCGCTGTCCGCGATGATGAGGTCGCCGTTGATGGTCATGCCGGAGAGCGACGCGCCACTCTCGCGGACGATCACGTTGCCCTCGACTGTCTTGCCGGAGACGCCCTCTGCGCCGACATAGGATGCCGCCATGCCGGTGATGACCTTGGCGAATTCCGCGCGAGTGATGTTGTTCTTCAGGTTCAGCATTCCGTTCGCGCCGTTGACATAGCCGCCTGCGACCAGCGCCGCAACGCTCTCGGACGCCCACGAGGACACCGTGCCGCCGTCAACAAAGTCCTTCAGCGTGGCGCTGCCGCCGCCCTCGAGCGCAAAGGCGCGCGCCAGAACAGTGAACGCCTCCTCGCGGGTGATCGGTGCATCCGGGTTCAGCAGGCCATTCGCGCCCTGGAACGCGCCCATCTTGACCGCCTTGCCCATATCGCTGTAATACCATGCGCTCGGCAGTACGTCTCTGTAGTCGTCCAAAGACGCCGTCTTAGCCGCGCCGAAGGAACGGGAGACGATCGCCGCCATCTGTGCGCGGGTCAGCAGTCCCTTCGCGTCGATCATACCGTTCGAGCCGTTCAGCAGGCCGTTGTCGATCGCCTGCTCGAGCGACTTCGCGGACCAGTCGTTCGGGAAATCCTTGTACTGGCTCAGGTCGGCAGCAAAGGCATTGCTCGGCAGGAGCATCGCGCCTGCCAGCACCATTGCAATGGTGTTTTTACACTTCACTTTTCGGTTCCTCCTTTTTGTTAGACAAAGCTAACCATCACGTCGAAAAATAACATTTTTCCTCGCGCGTTTTTGCTGCCTGAGAAAAAATGCTATGGTTAGCTTTTGCTAACATTATAAGCTGACCTTAGTCTACACCAGCGCTTTTTATTTGTCAACCGCACTTTTTCGTGAGATGAACCGCGGTTTATCAAGATTTCGCAGCTTGACAAGTCTTTTTTGCCGTGATATGCTATTTTATAGTAAGCAAACGCTAACTTTCGGAGGATATTTGTTTATGAAGAAAAAAATCAAGGCGCTGCTGCTGCTCGGGCTTGTTTTTCTGGGCGGCTGCGGACAGACTTCCGCTCCCTCGGTCTCGTCCGCCGGCACAGACTCCCAGTCGATCGACCTGTTCGCGATGGACACGGCCATGACGCTGACCGCCTACGGAGACCATGCCGGAGAGGCGCTCGACGCGGCGAAGAGCGAGATCGAGCGTCTGGACGCGCTGTTCTCCATCAGCAGCGAGAGCGGCGACATTTACGCGCTCAACCACAACCACACCGTCGCGCTGCACGAGGATACCCGCGCGCTACTTTCCCGTGCGCTCGAGGTCTCGGCCTCGACTGGCGGCATTTTCGATTGCACCATTGAGCCGGTCATGCAGGCTTGGGGCTTCACGACGCAGCAGTACCGCGTGCCCGACCCGGCAGAGCTGTCCGCCCTGCTCGCGCACGTCGATTACACGCAGGTGCAGCTCGACGGCAGCACTGCGGCCATTCCGGATGATGTGCAGGTCGACCTCGGCGGTATCGCAAAGGGCTACACATCCGACCGGATGATGCAGGTATTCAGCGAAAACGGCGTCACGAGCGGCATCATCTCGCTCGGCGGCAACGTGCAGGCGCTCGGCCTCAAGCCGGACGGCAGCCGCTGGCGCGTCGCGGTGCAAGACCCAGAGAACAGCGAGGAAAACTTCGCCGTCATTGAGATCGAGGACGAGGCCGTCATCACCTCGGGCGGCTATCAGCGTTATTTTGAGGAGGACGGCGCGACCTATCACCACATCATCGATCCACGCACCGGCTATCCGGCCGACAGCGGCGTCATCTCCTCGACCATCATCAGCCATGACGGCACACTCGCGGACGGTCTCTCGACCTCGCTGTTCATCATGGGTGTGGACGATGCGCTGGATTACTGGCGCGCGCATTCGGACGAGTTTGATGCGATTTTGATGGACGAAAACGGGACGGTGTATGTGACGGACGGCATCGCAGACCGCTGCTCGCTGCTTGAGGACCGCAAAATGCAGGTTGTTCACTAAATCGCAATTATAATATTAGCCAAGGCTTGTCTCATGTACCGGGATAAGCCTTTCGCTATTATTATATATCATGTTATTCCTGTGAAATTATAATTTGATTACGCTCTCAACAATGGAATAAAGGCAGTTCAGATGAAATTTCTAAATTTCAGTTTTGAACGAGAATTCTATGTTCAGGAGTGAAAATTATGACAAACAAACAGGAAAAGATGATATGCAATAGCTTTGGTATCGCAAAGCTGAAAGCGTTTCAGAAGGATGTAATTACAGACTTACTCAATGGTAAAGATGTTCTTGGATTAGCACGGACTTCGGAAGGCAAGTCGATCTGCTTTCTCTCGATGATTGCTATGCACCCGAACGATCTGATGATTGGTATTCTCCCGACGGTTGCATTGATGCGGGACTTAGTGCAGCGCTGCGAGGACAGCGAAATCCGAGCGGGCTGCCTGTACAGCGGCAATGCGGAGAATACCAATATTATTGAAAGATTAAAGCATGGTAAACTCCAAGCGCTCTTTGTTGCACCGGAACGGCTGAATGATCCGCATCTGTGGAAGGCAATTCTGAAGAACAAGGTGCACACGATCGTTGTGGATGAGGTGCATTGTCTGACGGAATGGGCTAATGAATTTCGTCCAATGTATCGCAATATCGGTAAATTTATCAAGGATTTGCCCTCGTCCCCTGTTGTTGCTGCGTTCAGCGCAACTGTTATGCAGGAAGATATTTCATATATTGCGAAAAGTCTGCATATGAAAAATCCGGCGGTACATATCGGCAAACTCAAGCGATCTAACCTTTCTCTGGGGAAAGTGTTCGTGAAAACGGAGGCAATTCGTTATGGGAAAGTCAAGAAAGCAATTCTAAAATATGCTAACAAGGGCAGAATCGTTATCTACTGCACCCGTGTCTGTGATGTGGAAGAGATGCGCGATTACTTAATTGAAGATTGTGATATCGAGGCTGATGAGATTGCCATCTGCCACAGCAAATTATCCAACCGAGCGAAGCAGGAGCAGCGCTTTCGTTCCGGCAAGGCGCGTATTATGATTGCAACTTCTGCGTTCGGTATGGGCGTGAATATCCCGGATATTCGTCTGATTATCGTCTCTCAGCTGCCGTTCAGCGCTGCGTCGTTCTACCAGATGGCAGGCAGAGCCGGGCGCGACGGCAGACGCGCAAAGGCGCTGCTGCTCTGGAATGACGCTGACTTTCAGATGAACCTTGACATCATCTGCAATACGGATGAACGCGCGATTGATGCCGTAAATGAACTGTATGCAATCTGCGAGTCGTCGGACGATTTGCACGATGCAATCATCGAGTGCTTTGCGAAGGACGGTGAGTGAAATGGACTTTCGCTATGGCATCCACACAATCGAATTATTTCACAGGGTGTCTAAGAAGGACTTCAACAAGGTGTTTCAGCATCTAAAAAGTGTGAATTCCGGCATTTTTTATCCGGACCCGACATATCATTCCGAGAAAGGTCTGACGAAGTATATCTGTACCTCTTATTGCGGTCAGGGCGTGGTGCTTTATCTGTACCAGCAGGTGCGCAGCAAGAACAAAACAAAGAAAAATCACGCCCCCTTTATACATTTCCGTCTCAATCCGCACACTTTGCTGCACGAAGAATATTCGCCCAAGAAGGTATTCCACGCGGAAGATAAACAGTTGAAATTGCTCGACAAGGAAATGACCAAGCTGCTGCATGAAATCGGTCTGAACTGCGAGTTTGAGCAGCTGACACTTTCACGCATTGACTGCTGTCTGGACTACTTTCCCAACTCGCAGGACTGGGTTGACGAGGCGCTGCGCGTCGTTCGCCGCAGTCCGTACATGAAACAGTACAAGCTGTGCACATTCGGTAAAGAATTCTCAAATCGTAAGAAAAAGAACGCACATTCGTGGCGTATTTGCTGCAAAACGACCACATTGACGGTCTATGACAAGACGTTTCAGCTGATGGAGGAGGATCTGCTGGAGCAGTATGATGCGCCGATGCTCCGGTTCGAGGTGGCCCGCTCGGGAGCGAAGTTCAAGCGCGGACTGTCCGATGAAGTCAAGGGCAGCAACAAGAAAATCCTGAAAACTGTCATGGACGAGTCCGAGGACACCATCCGTTCTTATATGGAAATGCTGCACGCAGACCTGCCGTTTGTGCGGTATTCGGACTGTATGGCGAAGATTGAGACCGTGAAACATGCTTCAACTCGCAAAAATATGCGGCTGCTTGTCAAAAAGCTGTCCGACTGCAAATGTTATGCACAGGCTGTGAAAAACAGCGAGCTGTCCGAAAGCCAGCTCCGCACTGCGCGCAAGCAGTTTGAAAAACTCGGCATTCAGCCTGCGACATTGAAGGATAAATCAGAGATTGAAGAATTGAAATTTGTTCTGTAAATTGCGAAACCCATGCCTTTTCAATGGAATTGGCATGGGTTTTGATTGCCATTTTTGAAATGAAATCACTAACATAGCTATAAGATGGCATGAATTGCGGTGAACTGTGATCTGTGCTGTCAAATCTTATATGTAAAAGGATGATTTTTATGAAGTATCTGGATTATCGCGGGATGAAGGAGTTTTACACCATCGACGAGGTCTGCCGACAGTTTGAAATCAGCAAGCAAGAGCTCAAACACTACGCGGACAAGTACAGCATTCAGCCGCAGGAGGACCAGTACGGCAACTGGGGTTTCCGCAAGGTTCTGGTGCGCAAACTGCACAATTTCATATACAAGGAGCAGTATAATCAGCCTCGCACTTCGTCGCAGCCCGATTCGAGGAAGGACCCGTGGGCATGAGGAACGACGAAATTCTGACCGTCAAGGAGACGGCTGACCTGCTCAAAACCACGCGCCAGCAGGTCCGCAAGATGATCGCAAACGAAGAACTCCCTGCCGTAAAGGTCGGCAGGGAGTGGAGAGTGCTCAGAGCGGGAATTATGAAGTTTTTTGAGGAAAATCTGTGATCACTGATTGTCCGAAACGCTTGCAAAGTAATCTATAATGCCATTACAAATGCCTTGTGCCAGTTTGTCACGGTATTCTTCCGTTTCCATACGCGCATCCTCATCGGGATTGCTTAAAAATCCCATTTCAATCAAAATCGTTGGAACTTCCGCAAAATTAAATCCGGTTAAATCGGAACGTTGTACGATACCATTGTTTTTCGCACCGGTCGCGGCGAGCGCTGCGTTCAACACACATTCACCCGCAGCTTGGCTAGGCTGCACAATGTCCTGCGAAGCCAGCTGATCGCCATAAGGAACAAGCATGGACATACCGTACACCGAAGCGTCCGACGAGCCGTCCGCATGGATGCGGATACACAGATCAGAGTGATTTTCGTTCGCCATTTGTGCGCGTTTATAGCTGGTCATATCGCTTTCATGCGTTGTTCGCGTCATGATGACTTTTGCCCCCTGTTCTTCGAGCAGGACTTGCAGCCGCAGCCCGACTGCAAGGTTCAACTGTTCCTCGGTTTGATTTCTGCCGGAAGCACCGCCGACAAAGGCTTCTTTGGTCGCGTTGCTGTGTGGCGAAATCGGCTCCTGCACACGCTGACTGGTCACTTCATGTCCGGGATCAACGCAGATGATTTTCTCCGCAAGCGGCAGAACAGGTTCTGGCTCTTCTGTTTCGGAGGGAACATGATTCGAAGGCGCATTATCGACTTCAATTTTTGTCGATTGCTGCGGTTCCTGCGGCTGTTGCTCAGTCAGCGTTTGCCGATTACGGCATCCGCCTATACACAGGAATGCAAGCAGCATACAAATTAGTCGTTTCACTGATTCCATCCCTGCGCTTTCTCATAAGCTGTGATTGTATCAACATTCTGCTTTTCGCTCGAACTGAGCATATCATTGGAGAACGACGAATCCGGGTAATACCAGTCTGCGGTATTGAAGTAATCACTCCATTGAGAAGATGAGAATACATATCCATGTCGCGCAAAGATTTCATTGCGGATTTCTGCAACTTCAGTGCGCGTTAATACGCTCAAATCGCTGTTAGTGATTGTCAGTGTGTCCGTCGGCCATAGATGATTGCTGCCAATATAATCGCTGCTGACATCATTGATCCCCCGCGAAACGGTTTGTCCATCTGAATAATAGTCATATCCGGACTCGGAGTAAGACGGCAGGTCGGGATCTGCATATTCCTCCTGCACACCGTTGGGATCGAGCGTACAGTGCTCGTGTTCCATCGTCATCGCCCAGTCTCCGCCGCTTCGACAGGTAACAGTCAGATAAAGCTCACCATTCTCGAAATCCAGAACAATATTGCCGTCGTTGCCACGGTCATCTTGGTAATAACCACCGGCCTGTGTACCGTCATAATTCATATCAAGAGAAACCGTATCGATTGTGGTCACACGGTCGCCCTGATTCCATACAGCCTGTGCAGAGAAGCAGAGAATGTCATTGTTGCTTTCCAGATTGAAGCCTACATAACCATCCAGATAGCTGTTATAGCGGTCTACCGTCCAATAGCCAAGGTAATCGTATACATCCGTACCAGTGATTGAGCCGGAGGTATCCGGTGCGGTAGCATCTGTATTATCGTGATCCTCAGCGGCCTCATCGTAAGCAGAGGAGTCGTTGATATCCGTATCGTCATACGTCGAATCATCCGCTCCTGCCATCAAACTGCCGACGCTGAGTGCACCGATAATAATGCCGACCATCGTATAGCCTGCTGCATAGGCAAAAATCGATGCAATAACACGTCCTCCGGATGGATCAGGCGTGAAGTCCTGTTGCGCGATTTTCTTTTCAACATGTTCCAGATATACGCGATTAAAATTTTTAGCGAATAGAATATTGGCAATGATCCACCAGATTCCGCCGCAGATTGCGATGACTACAAAGAAAATAGCAACACCCGGATAGTAACCAATCGTAGCGCTCGCAATCAAACCGGAACCGATTGCAATTAGGAGCGACCACATGACTGCACGTAGCCATTCGCGCCAGACACCACGGTAAGCGGCATGGTACAGTGAGAGAAAGAACGATGCCCAGTTCATCTTGTTTTTTTCACCGTATAGAATATTTTGGAACTGACTTAGATAATAATCTGCATTGTTACAAATAATCTTGCGATATACGGATTCATCTGTGACATGTTTCGGGGATGTAGTGCGCTCTGCTGACTGCTGGTTTGACGGCTGTGAAGACGGGGCTTCTCGGACAGGCGATACAGATGATGATGCGGACATCTCTGCCGATGGTTCTTCCTCCAGTTGTTTAGCGCCGCAGTTAGGACAGAATATACTGCCCGGTGCTAATTCTTTTCCACATTTATCACAAAACATATTAAATCCCTCTTTTAACTGTAGATGGCTGCCATAGCAGCTGAAATAGATAAATTATCGGAATAAGTATCGCCGTCCCAGCGACAGCTTATGGCCTGTGCGTACACATGGCTGCCGCTGTAGGTGGCTTCAAAGGTGATCGACATTCTTCCGCCGCCTTCGATATAGTAGCCGGAAACGGTTACATAATAATGCTTGCTGTCGATTTTGGAAGAGGTCCATTCCGGATCGCTCAGAGAATGTTCGGCAGCTTCACCGATTTCAATGACACCCCAGTCATCGAATACGATACTTTTTACATCAGAAACCGGGTGATTGGTGAATAGATAGATTACAACGATAATCGTAATGATCGTACTGATCGCGCTGCCGATTGCTTTCCAGTTGATGCCGTGGGACTCTGCTGACGGCACAGGATTTCCGCCTGTATTGGGCGGTGTCTGTGTGGTATTCTCCGATTGAGAAGAATTGCCGCCTGTGGTCTGTTGCTGTTCGTTGTGTGCGTTTGCCTGCTCAGACTCCGGCGGTTTCTCTGACTCTTTTTGCAGTGGCGCACCACAATACCGGCAGAATTTCGAGTCAATTGGCACGGTGTTGCCGCACGACGGACAAATCTGCTCTGTTGGCGGAGTAGGCTCCGGTTCAGGCGATGTGTTAGATGCGCAGGTCTGCTCGTTCATCTCTGTGCCGCAGATATTACAGAAATGCGCAGTGTCCTCAACTTCGTTGCCGCAATTCAAACAAATCTTGCTCATTTTATCCCCTCTAACTGTATTGATAAATAGAAATTATTATGCTATTAGTGGGAAGATGAAGACTTCCGAGAACGCAATTCAGCACCGGCTTTCCGGCTCTCAGAATAGGCGCTGAATTTTTCGTAGGTAGTAGCAAGGAAGTAACAAAGTGCGAAGAAGGCAATGACTGCACCGATAAAGTTGAATGCAAAAATGGCTGCCGCAGCCATAATGCCAAAGCATACGATTGCTCGTATAATCGTCATAAAGACGATGGAGACTATACTGCCTGCGGGCACTTCCTGTACTTTCTGCTGAAGATTTTCTACGGTTTTTCGTTCTTCTTCTGCCATCATATTATAGCGGTAAATAGAATCACTTAATTTATCAACAATCTCTTTGGATTCTGCTTTGTCATAGTTTTTCTCGATATAATGCCGAAGATTGACCAGCTTTCGATGGTTCTCCTGCGACATATCGTTGAAATCTATATCACTGCCGAAGCGTTTCATGTTTTCTGCGTTTGCTGCTTTCAGTTCGGATTTTTTAATAAAATCATTTAATTCATCTACGATATCCTGTATCAGTAGATCGGAAAAGCCTTTTGAAAGATCTTGCATCTTTGGAACCATATTTTTCATTTCAGCAATAGATTTGTTCTTGGCAGCCGATAACATATCTTTAGCGGAATTACGAATTCTACGGGCTTCTTCTGCCTGCTCAAAGGTATCGAACGTGACAGTATGAACGGTCCGGCGTTTCAGTTCCTCTTTGTTGGCTGCGCTGCAGTAATCATCAACTGTCTTAGGAAACTGAAGGTCACATTCCTTCAGTTGATCAATAAGTGTGACAAGCTGTTCGTAGGTGATCTGGGACAGATTGCTGACCTGATGTGTAAACTTTGACCGGGCATCTCTTGCTTTCTCTGCTTCCGCAAAAGAAGGGTAAGTATGATTGCAAACCGTTGTTAATATAGATTTGATGTTTTGAAGTTTTGCTTGATAGTCAGCATGATCTTTCATAATAGAAGGAGCAAAGGTTTGCTCTAATTCTTCGGTTGCTTCAGCCAAAATCTTCCTGTGCGTAGAATCCGATGCAGCCAAATCAGCTGGCGTAATATCGACATTTTCAATCAAATGATATATCAAGCCCTGTTCATCATAAACCGGAAAAGCCTGAAGCAAGGTATACACTTCTGCCTGAGGATCACCATATTGGGTCAAAAGCTGTTCGTATGCTTCACTGCAATAGGGATTCAGCTGGAGAATTTCGATAAGAACATCTAACTGCTTGTCTAATTCAATATACTGGAGATTCCCTAACAATGCGTCCGCACGCTTGCGGTCTTTCGGAAGATAATCTTCGCGGTGAATGTCATACAGGCTTTCCTCTGATTTTCTCAAAGCAAAAATAACATTCTGGAAGCTGTCTAAAATTTGGTCTTTAAACTCATCGTTCTGATAACACTGCTGCATCTTCTTCTTGATTTTAGAATAATCAGATGAAGTGGCGAGGCTGTTGATAAAATCGTGCATCAAGCCGGTAGCTGCGTTGGCTGCCTCATTGGCGATGGCGGCACCGATTGCTCCCTTGACACCGAAGCCTACCGTGTTCACACGACTGCGGTTTTGCTTGCGGAGATTGCGAAAATTCTGTACATCTGTATATTGTTCACAAACTTTCGTCAGGACATCTTCGATATCAAGCCATAGACTTTTCCATTCAAAGTATTCTTTGCAGCCGCACAACGCTTCGTCGGCTACATAGTCATATGTTCCATGGGCTACATAGGCTTTAACGACTTCTTCAGCTGCTTCGGCAATATATTTGTTGCCCACCGATTCGCCTTGTTCCCAAAATGTTTGCCAATCACCGAAGTTGTTATATGCTGTTTCATATTTCTTTCGGTACTGCTCAGAGAGCCGTGTATATTTTCTGAGTATCTCGGTGTATTTCAGTTCTTTTTCTGTAAACGTAAGTGTTTTCCCAAACAACGGAAATGTTTTCATTTGAATCCCCTGCCTGTCAAAGAGTATAAGCTTCAACTATCTATAGGTATTATTATACAATACCTATAGCATTTTGCGCAATACTAATTGTCAAGATAACCTAGTATCAAAGGGTAGGTGACGATGATGTATTGCGAAGTCAATGTAGGCGAGCGAATCCGATATTTCCGAAATTTACGCGGCTGGAGCCAGGAAACGTTGGCGCTACAGGCGGAAATCAACCCGGCTTTTCTCGGGCATCTGGAGCGCGGACTCAAAAGTCCGACCATCAAGACGCTGGAGAAAATCGTGCGGGCGCTCGACATTTCACTGGCGGAGCTGTTCGCCGATCCACAACCTGTGGATAATGCGAAAGATGCCGTCATCGCACAGGTGTGCGACCAGATCCGCGACCTCCCGCTCGAAAGCATCGAGCGCATCAACGTGATCGTGCGGAATGTTCTGGCGATTGAAAAGTAATTTACAGGTATATTATAGCAAATAAGGTGGACAGAGATTGTCCACCTATGTTATTTCACAAGAGCACCGCAACTTCATATGGACTTTCCTGTCATTTTAGTCGAAACGTACAATATATAAACTTGCACAGAATTAGCGCATGTGCTCACGAAACGTACGAATAAAAACGGCGATATCCATCATATTGCTGCATATAATATCATTTTTATGGCACGAATTGTATATCAGACCAGTTGCACACCTATACAGCTTATGGTACAATAATTAAGAACTTAAGCACGGTGCCTGAGAAATAGGCAAACCCGTCGAAAGATGGGGACGCAAAGCCAGAAGGGTCTAAAGCGGCGAAAGCTGCAATGACAGCCGGTTGCAAGCATCAACGAGGACGCTGTTAACCTCTTCTGCGTTTTATTTGGCAGAAGGAGGTGTACACCGTGAAAAAGAACTTGACAGACCGATTCGCGGTGCAATACACTGCTCACAGCACAGAGCAAGTAAAACTCTACCCTTTTGTGCTGTTCCAAAAAGATATGAAAACGCTTTTAAATCATGGGTAGCCATGTCTTGAAAGCGTTTTTTTATATTGATGCCGTTAAGGCTGATAAAATAAGGAGGAAAAGTTATGAAAAAACGATTGTTATCGGCAATATTGTCATTTTGCATGCTATTGACAATGGCGCCGACCGTGGCGTTTGCGGCAGATGGGGATGATGAAGCCGCACCTCAAAACAACTCTGTCCTGGAGGGCAGCTGCGGCGCAGCAGGCAGCGAAAGCAACGTCACATGGAAATTGACGCCAAACAATGAGGACAATGAAAATCCTACATATACCCTGACCATCTCCGGTTCTGGCGCTATGGCGGATTATACTGCCAACATTAACAATGCAAAGGCCACACAACCCTGGCGAGCAAGTGCAACAGGTGTTGAAATCAAAAAGATTACCAACGTGGTTGTGTCCGAAGATGTTACTTCTATTGGTGCCTTCGCGTTTAACGGCTTGACAGGCGTTTCGGAGTATGACATTGGCGCAAATGTGAGTACCATTAAACGGTGGGCGCTCGAGACCTCTGCTGCTAAGGTGTTTAACCTGAATGAGAATACCAATTTCAAAACAGACGATAATGGCGTTTTATTCAACAAGGATGGCACAACATTGATCGCTTATCCGGGTGACTCTACTGTGCGAGATGAATATACAGTACCTTCTGCTGTGACCGCCATCTCGGACGGCGCTTTTGTCGGTTGCCCAATTAAAAAACTCACGATTGGTAACAATGTGACAACAGAGCTCCCCAGCTGGTCTTTCAATGGCGGCGAATTGGAAGAACTCGATGTAAACTGTCCCTTTGGCTCAGATACTTTCGCACAGATAACGACCTTGAAAAAGGTGACGTTGAGAGATTCTATCACAAAAATTCCCGAGAAGGCTTTTCTCAACTGCACAGGACTGCAGACGGTGAGTATTCCCTCTGGCCTGACAAAGATCGGCTCACAAGCATTTTTCGGATGCTCCAGCCTGCAAGATGTTACGCTGCCCGCATCCCTTACAGAAATCGGTTATCAGGCCTTCCGTGATTGTGACGCGCTGACAAGCATCATATTCCCTGACAGTCTCACGAAAATCGGCGAAAGTGCTTTTTCTGGCTGTACCGGACTGACATACATCTCCTACGGAAATGGGATCGATGATATTGGCGGCAATGCCTTTGGCGGATGCACCGGCGTAAAAGTGATTGACCTGCATCGTGCGACGCAGATCGGTGAATTGTACAATAACGGGGCTAATAACGGAGATTCCGCTCTTACACACGCTTGTATTAAGGACACCCAATATGTAAAGTATTATCTCCGCACAGAATCTCAGGCAAATAGCGTAAAGGGCAATCTTGAATGGGGAAAGGGTGGTGCCGGCAAGGGCAATACCACCAACACCTATTATATTTTGACCGCGACAGATGCCGTTCCGGATTATACTGGCCAAACAGAAACGCCCAAGAGAGCGGGATATACGTTTGGCAAATGGGAAGCAGTCGACGACGTGAGCCAAGGCTCCACCACCACAAAAAATGTTTTTACAGATGCCGATAGCTGGTCTTTGGCTTCCCCCGCTGTCACTGTGTCCCCTGCGTCTGCCAATACCTACGTCGGCGGTAGTGCGGTGACCCTGACCGCCACGGTGTCTGAGCCTGTTGACGGCTTTACCTACTCTTATCAGTGGTACAGCAACACCAGCAACAGCACCGAGGGCGGTACCAAGATTTTCGAAGCCACAAGTGCAACGTATTCCCCGAACATCACCGCCGTTGGTACGACTTATTATTACTGCGTTGTAACGGTTAAGAATGGTTCTGATACCGCTTCTGCAACCACTGCGGTCGTTCCTGTTACCGTAGCAAAGCAGGCAGGCAGCGTCACGATTTCCAACAACAAGACCGCCGCTACCTATGGCGATAAGCCGTTTACCTTTACCTATACAGCAAATAAAGCAGCCACTGTGACAAGCTCCAACACTTCCGTTGCTACTGTTCAGGACAATAATGGAACCGTAACGGTTACTATCGTCGGTGCAGGCACCACGGAAATTTCTGTAGGTTTTGCTGGTGGCACAGATTATAGTGCTGCGTCTGACAAGTTTACTCTGACTGTCAATAAGGCTACACCCTCTATCAAGATCTCCGCAACTCCGGATACGCTTACCGGCGGCGGCTCGGTTGAGCTGACGGTTTCCGGTGTCCCGACCGAGGGCCAGCTCGCTGTCACCTGTGACAACGACATCAAGGTAACCGAAAAGGACGGCAAGTATACTGCTGCCCTGCCGAACGAGACCAAGGATTACACCTTTAAGGCCGCTTACACCGGCACCGATCTGTATAACAACGCTTCGGACACCTGCGTCGTTTCCGTAACCTACAAGGGCAGCTCTCACCATTCTTCCAGCTCTTCCTCTTCCAGCACCTCCAACACCGTTTCTGCATCCACTGCATCGAACGGCAAGGTTTCTCTGGACAAGAGCACGGCGAAAAAGGGCAATACGGTTACCGTAACCGTCACCCCGGATGCAGGCTATCAGCTCGACAAGCTGACTGTCACCGACGCAAAGGGCAAAACCGTTGACGTGACGGACAAGGGCAACGGCAAGTACACCTTCACCATGCCAGAGGGCAAGGTAACGGTTACCCCGACCTTCAGCAAAATCGAGGACGTCAAGCCCTCGAAGAACGGCTTTGATGACGTTGCTTCCTCCGATTGGTTCGCTGACGCGGTCAAGTACGTTTCCGACAAGGGCCTGATGAGCGGCACGGGCAGCGACAAGTTTGCGCCGAGCGCAACCACGACCCGTGCAATGCTGATGACGGTTCTCGCGCGCTACGCAGGCGAGGATACCACCGGCGGCGCTACCTGGTACGAGAAGGGCATGGAGTGGGCAAAGGCTAAGGGCGTGTCCGACGGTACGAACCCGAACGCCAACATCACCCGCGAGCAGCTCGTTACCATGCTGTACCGCTATGCCGGCTCTCCGAAGGCAGACGGCAAGTTCGACAGCTTCTCTGATGCAGCTTCCGTCAGCACCTATGCAGCAGATGCAATGCAGTGGGCAGTAGCTAACGGCATTGTCAACGGCTCCGACGGCAAGCTGAACCCGCAGAATAACGCAACCCGCGCAGAGGTTGCCGCAATCCTCATGCGCTTCTGCGAGATGAGCAAGTAAACCTCGTACAGACAAAAAGCACAGCTTCGGCTGTGCTTTTTCTGTTTCTCCCCCATTTTGATCTATATATTATATCAGTAGAAGCTCCCAGAAATATTCCGGGAGCTTTATTTTATACAGCCTGCAAATAAAAAGTCAAGTCTAAATTAAAGAACATTGAAAATTGAATAATTTATACGGGTTGAAAATTGAGCATCAAAATAAGGCCACCACACTAGTGCTAGCCTGAAAGTTGTAATGAATAAGTGGATAATCAGGATTCCGGAAGAGATGCAAAATATTCCTTTACTCGTCCGTAATAGATCCTTAGAAACTTGTTGGCACCTGCGGTCATATAGACATAGTAAGGCTTGCCTTGAGCGCGTTTCTTGTCTAAGAACTGGTATACAGGGTCATCCTGTGGATGCGTTTTAATTAGGACATCCATTACTTGAAATAATGTTTTCCTAAGGCTAGAAGAACCTCGCTTTGAAGTTGAAACGCTCTTTTGCACATAGGTTCCGGACTCATTAACGCCAGGGTCTACACCGGCAAAAGCAGTAATAGCACCTTTGTGAGTAAAACGGGAAACATCACCGATCTCAGCCATCAATTGAGGACCGAGCGAAGTTCCGACTCCTTTCATAGCCATAACGATGGAGTATTCGGGGAGTTTAGCAGCAATTTCATTCATAAGTGTGCGCAGCGACTCAACGGTTGTAGAAGCACTATTAAGTTGGTCTACAGCCTGCTTGATAATAATCTTTGTAATGTCATCCTTAGGAAGTACAGGAACAAGTTCCTTGGCTTTTCCATAGATTTCTTCAGCTTTCAATTGACTGAAGTTGTACTTCTTGCGTTTGCACCAGTTTTGATAATGACCGATAAAGGCATTCCGGGACATTTTACGGACACAATCCACGTGCCAGTATGTAGAGGCAAAATCGACCCATTTCTGACGGCCATCACTGCGCGCAGGGCTGTCAAAGTAGGTGTTAACACCAGGATAGGTTTGGTCAAGGATTCCGATAAGATTATTCTTCATAGCCGTCCTGTGCTTCATGTAAAACCCAAACTGACGGTTCATGGTTTTAAGCTGATTGCGTAGTTCATCCATAACACTATACTGTTTAAGATTTTGCCACTTGTCAAGAGCATATCTGGCGATTTTAACTGCATCAGCTTTATCAGATTTAACTTTACGAAGAGAATCATTATCAAAATCTTTGATAAGTTTTGGGTTAATGGCACTGACAAAAAGGTTTGCCTGCGAAAGCTGATGAGCAAGGGCTTCATAATAACGCCCTGTATGTTCCATTACGATTCGGGACTCACCTTCAACAGAGTTGATGAGCGCTACAAGTGAATTGATAGCGCTGCTTGTGTGTTTGACCTCGAAGGGTGCAGAAACAATTTCGCCATAAGGCCGCATGATAGCAACCATACTTTTCCCCTTTGAAATATCAATACCTACTGCGTTCATAAATTGTCACTCCTTAAGATTTTGGCAATGGATAAGTGCCAGTTTTACTCATTGCCTATTCAATCTACTGTGGTGTGACACGAATGCGCCTATGACGATTCAACCTGCATAAAACGAACGCTGCGAATGAGGAGCTGGTTATCAGTCTGCATTACGGACGCGTAGTCCAAGAAAGGAGAAGATATCCAATTGCCTCCTACATTCTAACAGCTTAAGCAATAAGATGGATAAGTCCTTACTGGCCGTAAGGAATATTAACCATAAATACATTGTAGTAGAAAGGAGCAATCAAAGATGTTCGAAAATCAAAAATTCCTAACGCGCGGGATAGAAAGCGAGATTCCCGCATGGCTTGTTCATCTTATGTGGCACATGGTCTTGACGATGGAAGTCAAGGAAAAAGATTACCTGCAGGTATTCCAGCTGACAAAAACGCCGGTCGGTCAGCACATCGTCCACGAGCAGGAACAGCCGCCGTACCGTTACGAGCTCGATGTACCGTGTGACGATGCCGTAAATGCGAAAGTGTTTGTCATCGACGATTTAACGCATTCTACTATGCTGCTTGCTGAAGAATATTAAGATTTACTAAACGAAATGGAGGAACAACCAATGAGTGAAACAAGAATTTGTGCAAACTGTGGTGCGGAGCATCCGATTGACGAAATGTTCCAAGTAGAGAATGACTGGCTCTGCGAGGACTGCGCAGATCGCCTGACCGTAATCTGCGACCACTGCGCTGAGCGGGTCTACGAAGAAAACGCCGTCGAGGACGATACGCACACGCTTTGCGACCACTGCTTTGATGAGTACTACGTCCGCTGTGATGACTGCGGCCGGATTATTCACCGCGACCGCGCGTACTGGGACGATGACGACAACGCTTACTGCGCGTCCTGCTGGGGCGAACACTGCGAAGTTATCCACGAGTATAGCTATACGCCCGACCTCGTGTTCCACGGAAAAGGTCTGCGGCATTTCGGCGTAGAGCTTGAAATCGACGACGGCGGCACGGTAAACAGCAACGCCCAGAAGCTGCTCGACATTGCGAATAAGAATGCCGAGAACTTGTACATCAAGACGGACGGCAGTCTGGATGAAGGCCTTGAGCTCGTCACGCATCCGATGACGCTCGAGTATCAGCTGAACGAAATGCCGTGGGCGGAGGTGTTGCGTAAAGCGCAGAGCATGGGATACCTCAGCCACGCCGCCGGAACCTGCGGGCTTCACGTTCACATCTCCCGGTTAGCATTCGGCTGTACTTACGAACAGCAGGAAGCCGCGATTGCCCGCCTGCTGTATTTTGTCGAGAAATTCTGGGCGGAGCTGCTGCGGTTCAGCCGTCGTACGCAGTCCCAGATGAACCGCTGGGCGGCACGGTACGGTATTCGTCTTACGCCGTCCGAGCAGATGAACCACGCGAAGAATTCCTGCGCGGGGCGATATACTGCGGTCAATCTCACGAATGCAGATACGGTTGAAATCCGTATGTTCCGCGGCACGCTCAAGCTGAATACCCTCAAAGCCACCTTGCAGATGGTAAATCATCTGGTTGAGGTGGCTGTTTCCATGTCGGACACCGCTGTACAGGAACTTAGCTGGTTTGACTTCCTTGACGAAATCAACGAGCCGGAGCTTATTCAGTATTTGAAGGAGCGCCGTCTTTACGTTAACGAACCGGTTAATGCCAATACGGAGGAGGCTTAAAATATGTGCAGTTTGTTTGGTTTAATCGACTTTAAGGAGTGCCTGAGCACCCATACGAAGAACAAAATCCTGAATACCCTCGCAAGAGAATGTCAGGTGCGCGGCACAGACGCGACAGGCATCGCCTATAACTTTAACGACCGTCTGCGGATTTATAAGCGCCCCCTTCCCGCTCGGAAAATGAAGATTCACATTCCGCACGGCGTAAACGTGGTCATGGGTCACACCCGTATGACCACACAGGGCAATGCACAGTTTAACCAGAATAACCATCCGTTCCTTGGTCACGTTGACGGAAACAGCTTTGCCCTCGCTCACAACGGAGTGCTCTGGAACGACAAAGAACTCCGTATGGAAGAGAATCTGCCGATGACGAGTGTTGAGACGGACAGCTACGTTGCGGTGCAGCTTCTCGAACAGCAGAAAGCCCTCGACTTTGACAGCCTGAAAGCCATGGCTGAAAAGGTCGAGGGTTCTTTTGTGTTTACGGTTCTGGATAAGGATAACTCCATCTGGTTCGTCATCGGGGACAATCCGCTTTGCGTGATGTTCTATGATGGCTTTCTGATTTACGCTTCCACTCAGGAAATACTCTGCAAAACCATCAAAAAGCTACGGCTGAAAGCGCCCACCGACATTCTAGAACCGCAGGAGGGCGAAATCATGAAAATCGACCGCACCGGCCGTATCACTACCGGGGCCTTCACACCCCACACGACATTCGAGCACTGGTGGCGCAAATATCCCTTTTATCGCAGCTACTACGAGGACACACCGACAAATTATGACGACCTGTTCAGCGTGGCGAAATCATTCGGCGTAACCGCTGATGAAGTGCAGGCACTCTTGGATTACGGCTGCTCCGAGGAAGAAATCGAGGAGATGCTGTACGACCCGGAACTCTTTCACGAGATGACCGGTGAACTGTTATATGCATATTGATTGAAAGGAGGCGATGCGCATGATTGCACTCGGCCCGATCTTCCAAGCTATCGGCGCAGTGGTTGACCTCATCATCGAGGCCGTCGAGAACTTTTCAGATGACTGAAACGAGGTGAAAGTTTGAACCCAGGCAAAATCATTCTCGGCGTGCTGACTGTTATCGGCCTGCTCGCCGACATCATTGACGATGATTGAACACAAAAATGCCGACTCATCAAGAGCCGGTATTTTTTGAGCATGTCAATAGAGTATACCCATCTGAAACAACGAAAAACTATGTCAATAGGGTCGCTTTCGGACTTTTGAAATATGTCAGAATGTGTGGCGATCCTATTGACATAAATGAGTTTCAAAGGTATTTTGCATTGATCTTATGCAGGCAATCCTGTAAAGTTGTGCTGCCGTTATAGATAGCAAGGCACATTGCCCGTATTTCATCGGTCATCTCCAGTCCTTCCATGCGGCAGGACATGGCAATGTTATTAAGAATTTCGGTAATCTTAGTCTGTTGTATATTCGGCATAGTAAGCAATTCTCAAATTAACCGCATTTCAACTGCTCAATAAGTTTATCAAACAGCGACATAAACTCGCTCTCAATCTGCGAGTAAATTTCCTGCGCGGTTGCATCATCATAAAGGTGCGAGGTCTGGTTGCGGGCATTCAGCAGTGCAATCCACGCCTGTTCATCATCAATCAGGCCATACGAGAACGCCTTGCGCATCGTTGCTTTCGGGCTGTTCAACTCTGTAAAACCTTGGTCAAGTAAGAACTCACGAGTGGTTTTCCATGCCAGTTCGCAGGTGAATTCAAAGCGCTGGGTTACACCGTCGCGGATGATTTTAGCCGGGTTCTCTTGATACGCCTGCACGCCTTCGCGCAGACGCTCAACAGCATTGGTGAGATTTTCGAATCTCGTATTGTAACGGTCCAGCAAGCAAATCCCGTCCTTCTCTATATTTTGAAGCAATGCGGCATCGGTGTGTTCGCTGACAAACACCAGATCAACCGAATACAGCGAGTCCAAATCGTTTTCGACAGCATCGCTGAATTGCGCACGCTGTTGCGGCGTACATCCCCAGACCGCGAAATCATAATCACTGCGGACGTGATGATCGCCGCGGGCACGCGAACCGAATAATACCAGTTTCGGCACTCCATAACGGTGCGCTAACTGTTTTACCTGTTCGATTGTCTTATCCATCAGCGTCACCGTCCTTATTATTTTCATTATACCATACTTAAAGGAGAGATACACCATGAAGATTGGATATATCCGCGTCAGCACCGAGGAGCAGAACACAGCTCGGCAGGAAGTCCTGCTGCGCGAACTTGATGTTGACGAGATTTTTATCGACAAGGCGAGCGGCAAGAATGCCGACCGGCCGGAGCTTACCCGTATGATGAATTACGTCCGGCGCGGCGACACGGTTATCGTCGAGTCCATCAGCCGTTTTGCGAGAAACACGCGCGACCTGCTTGACCTCGTGGAACGGCTGACCGAGAAACAGGTGGAATTCGTCAGCCGCAAGGAGGCAATCGACACGACTACGCCTACCGGCAAGTTTATGCTCACCGTGTTCGCGGCAGTCGCAGAACTCGAACGTGAGTACATCTTGCAGCGCCAGCGCGAGGGAATTGCTATCGCTAAAGAGCAAGGTAAATACACCGGCCGCAAGCCAATGCCCCTGCCGGACAACTTCGAACGGGTGGTTTCCCGATGGCGTGCCGGGGAAATCACCGCCGCAGAAGCCATGCGGCAGACAGGGCTGAAGCCGAACACATTTTACCGCCGGTGCTCCCAGACGTCTCTTGCACTTAAACGCATCAAATCCATATAATGCGAATACGAGTAAGCACTATAGAACGAGCGCAGACATTTCTGCCTGCGCTCGTCAGATGTTGTATTGGAATTTTACTGAATCAGCCATTGATAATCCTGCCGTCCATCAATCACGTATTCAACAAAAACTCGTTCGCCTTTAATTTGATAAATGAGTAGATACCATTTACCAAACACCATTTTGCGATACTTTTCTGTTACGAAAACACTCGAACGCAAGATTGGGTTTCGATATGGAAAGCTTTGCAGAGAATCTGCCGCTTTCCTGAAGTCAGCTGCCAATTGGCGTGCCAATCGTTCTTCTAACCGTGCCATGAATACTGCATGCTCAACCAGCTGCTGCGCTGCTCGCTTGGATACGATAACCTGGAATTTGTTTTCAAGCTCCGGCATGACAGGTCTCCCGAATTGCCTGATCCATCATGGAAGCGACTTCATCCACCGAGTAGTCCGGTGCACCGTGTAAGCGGTCTTCCTCAACAGCAAGCAGTTCCTCGCGCAGCTTTAGCATTTTTTCGCGTTTTGTAAATGAATTGATATCCATTACAACGAGATCACCTTCGCCGTTCTTGGTCAGATAAACCGGCTCTCCGGTGGATCTGCACAGCTCGGCAATATCATTGTAATTCTGACGAATACTTGCACTCGGCTTGATATTCATAAAAGCACCTCCATATAGTAATATCATAATTATATTATACTCTAATAGTGCTATGATGCAATAGCTGTTATCTCGAATCTCAGGATAAAATACCGCCGGGTCTCCCAAATACGGGGAACCCGGCGGCTGCATGTTACTGATTTACTTTTTCAGTTTTTACTTGCTCATTTCGCAGAAGCGCATGAGGATTGCGGCAACCTCAGCACGGGTTGCGTTATCCTGCGGGTTCAGCTTGCCGTTGGAGCCGTTGACAATGCCGTTGGCAACTGCCCACTGCATTGCATCTGCTGCATAGGTGCTGACGGAAGCTGCATCAGAGAAGCTGTCGAGCTTGCCGTCTGCCTTCGGAGAGCCGGCGTAGCGGTACATCATGGTAACGAGCTGCTCACGGGTGATGTTGGCGTTCGGGTTTGTACCGTCGGACACACCGTTGGTCTTTGCCCACTCCATACCCTTCTCGTACCAGGTCGCGCCGCCGGTGGTGTCTTCGCCTGCGTAGCGAGCCAGAACCGTCATCAGCATTGCACGGGTCGTGGTTGTGCTCGGCGCAAACTTGTCGCTGCCCGTGCCGCTCATCAGACCCTTGTCGGAAACGTATTTGACCGCGTCAGCATACCAGTCGCCGGTCTTGACGTCAGAGTAAGACTTGTTCTCGGTCTGACTGCCGTTGTCTGCGACGAAGGTCGGGGTAACCGTTACCTTGCCCTCCGGCATAACGAAGGAGAACTTGCCGTTGCCCTTGTCGGTCACTTCGACGGTTTTGCCCTTTGCGTCGGTGATCGTCAGCTTGTCGAGCTTGTAGCCGTCCTTGGCCTTTACGGTAACAGTAACCGTGCTGCCCTTGGAAGCCGAGGTCTTGTCGATCGAAACCGAACCGTTATCCGACTTGGAAGCGGAAACCGTGGTGCTCGAGCCGGAGGACGAGCCGCCGCCGCTGCTCGAATGATGCACAGTGAAGTTTGCGGTGATGGTGGTGTTGCCGTTGATGGTGAAGGTCTTCGTAGCGCCGCCCTCGACTGCCTCGCCGTTTACCGTCCAGCCGCTGAAGTCATAGCCGCTGTCTGCGGTCGCGGTGAGGGTGACAAGCGAATTTGCCTCCATCTGTGCGCCATTTTTCTTATCAGCAGTTACCGTGCCGTTTGCACCGGCAGAATAGTTCAGCGTATAGAAGCTGTTGACCGGAATCTCAGCGTAGGTTTCGGCGTTCTGGAACGTATAACCGTAATTCTCGGAACAAGAAGCCATATTCGGGTCATAGGTAAACAGAACCAGTGCCAGCTTGTGGCCTGCCTTGACCGTATAGTGGGTCGGCTGGAGATACAGAGTATAATCATAATACTTGCCGTCCTGCAGTTCAACCTTGTTTGCCGCAGAAGCGGAGTCAAAGCCTGCATCCGGGTTTGCAAGGTCCATCCAGCCCTGTGCAATTACTTTATATTTAGAATTGCTTGTTACAAAGTTAATGACCTCATAATCCTGTGCACCACTGCCGAACCAGTTGATTTCACCCGTTTTCTGCTTAGTAACGCTAGTGGGATAGGTCGTGAATTCAGTATCAGACATATCAACCAGCATTGCGCTCATCATCAGCGCATCGCGGCTGCCGCTGTCCGCGCTCATAACGGCAATATCAGAGTCGTCATTATTCGCGCGCTTAAGCGGATTCATAGCTTCCTCATGGTTAACACCACGCGGAGCAACTGCCCTCGTATTCTCATCAGAAGCTACAGCAGCCTGCTGAGTCAAATGCTGAATCGGGGTTGCCCTTACATGAACCTTAGTCGTGCCAACAATAACAGTGTCAGTATCCACATCCATCGTGTAAATAGCACGTGCCGAAGTCGAATCCGTGTTATCGAGGAAATGTCCATAATCGGCATAGCTATAATTGCTGTCAACGGTGGTTTTGCCATCGTCGCCGCAAGCAAGACGCAGGGTTTCGGTATTTCCATCCCAATCGCTAAGAGTAGTCCAACTGCCGTCCGTATTGTTCTGAACCGTAACAGCCGCCATGTTCTCAGCACCGTTGTTCTGGTTATACAGATAATGGCTGAACCACTTGTTCAGAATACCGTTATAGGATTCTCCATCAATCAGCAGAGAGACCTTGTAAGAGTCATAGTCCGGGGTGATATGTGCGCCCTGATGGAGCAGCAGCTTAACATTCTGGCCTGCATTCTTAAATGCATCATACATCAGCTGGAACTGCTTAGTGCGAACGTTCGTATCGTTCAGACCATGAACAATCAGCGCCGGGCAATTAAAGTTGTTGTACTTCGAGGTAGATGCAGTGCCTGCCTTGCCCTCATTGCCCGCGGTGTAGTCACGGGTTGCCCAGTGCGTGCCATAGTCACCGTTCAGCGTCTTCTGATCGTTGTAAATACGGTTGAGATATGCCGGGTAAATATCCTTGATGGGTTCCCATTCCGTATCATTCGCATACACACCAGCGTTAATATAGCGGCCTGCGCAGAAGAACGCCAGATGATCACTATATGCTACACCGCCGGTGGCAATACCCTGCGAATTGGTGTACTCGTACCAGCTTGCAATGCCTGCAACCGGAACGATGGTCTTAAGGCCCTTAACACCGGTGGAAGCGACTGCGAAGTCAGTCGTGCCGCCGTAGGAACGGCCGGTCATGGCAACATTGCCGTTCGACCAGTCAGCTTTAATTGCAATATTGCTGGTTCTGTCGGTATAAGCAGCACGGTCACCGGTGAGCCACTCAATAACGCACTTGAATGCGTCGGTCTCAACGTCAGCGCCGCAAGTCTCCAGACCCTCAGAGCCGAGCGTGCCCAGACCGCCTACCTCAATCGCTGCATAGCCGCGAACGAGGAAGTAGTCGTACCAGTCGAGGTCCTCGTAATCGTAGAACGGGTATTTAGGAGAGCTTTCATATGGACTGAGATAGTACCACTCGTCTGCCGTTGCTTTATTAGCAGTGTCCATAGTATTTGCCGTGCCTTTAGCCTCGCGTGCAGCAGGCTGCGCGTACAGCTTGTTCAAGTTATATCCCTGATCGCCCTTGGTATAATCGATGCCGCGAGCCTCGCCGTTATCCGTGCAGCCGGTGATGTACGGACGTGCATCATAGATGGCTGCAGCCTTGTACTTGCCCTCAGCGGCAGCACGGGGAAGCTGCACCAGCGCCTTTACGAGGTCGAGCTTGCCATCGCCGTCGGTGTCGTAGTTGGTCTCAACGTAAACCGAGTAGCGGATGATGTCGCTGTTATCGTTGCTGTAGCCGTCCTTGGTCGGAACACCGCTCGTGTACGGAAAAATCGGCTGTGCCACACCGTCTACGAACAGCGGAGTGCCGTTCTTTACTGCATTGCGCAGGTTAACAGCTGCCGTGCTGTTTGCCATCGTGTACAGCTCTTCCAGCGAGCAGGCTGCGGAACCGTCGAACTTGTCATCTGCGATGCCTACGCTCTTCGCCATAGCGATGTAGTCGCTGTCGCCGCTCGGGAACTGCGTTTCCTTCATGCCGCAATCCAGCAGAATGTACTTGACCGCATTCAGCTTGGTCAAGCCGCCGCTCTGTGCCGAAGCTTCGAGCGCCGCATAGGTCGATACCTGCTGTCCGTCATCGCCGCTGTTTGCATCAACAGCGCCCGCCTGACAGGTGAACGACAGGATCATGGAAAGCACCAGCGCGAGGCTGGCCGCTCTCTTCTTCATGTGTACTCCCTCTTTCGTGGTAAATATAGGATTTTTGCACCTGCCTTTATCATTCAAAGATGGATATTTTACCACTCCTTCGAATTTTAATACAAATGCTTTTTAAGCATACTCGTTTACTATGGAAAAGTCAAGGAATTTTGAACAGAACAGGTGAAAAATGTCTAAAAATTTCGCCCAGAAAACCAAAACAAGAGCCGACAGAAAATCCATCAGCTCTTGCAAGAGGATAAATGTAAGCGTATCCGGCAATGACTCAATCAGTCGTTGTAGAAATCCAGACGGTCGGTCAGCGGAACAGCCTCAATCAGGCCGGACTTCTGGCTCTTCAGGCAGGAGTCCGTAGTAACAGCTGCACAGTAGCCGTCCCAAGCAGAAGCAGCAGCCTTGCAGTGAATTCCCTGCTCACGGCATCAATTCGTCAATTTTCTTCAGCAGAATGTCGCGTGCGCCCTTTATCAATCGCTGCTGGATAATCGTTTCCATCAACACACTGTACAATTCGTCAGAATTCATCTCACGAGTCAACCAGTGTTCGCCGTTCTTGCTCTGCGCGTTCCATTTCTCCATCCACGCATCGATATTCTTTCTTCCGTTGTTTTCTGCTGCTTTCAGGCAGATCTCTTTCATATGCGTTACATCTGGACATCCAGAGTCCCACTCTTTTAAGTATTCTGCTATCGTTTCGTCTGAAATACGAATTTGTCTCGATTCACCACTAATATACCGTGCAAAATCTGCATTATTCATCATTGTCCAGAAACCATCAATATGTACGGGGGAAGCCGCCTCGCAGCAATATAATTCGCTCGGATCGAATTGCAGGCATTGCTGAGCATTTTCGTAATACCTCCACGCGAGGCTCACCGGATTATCCATTAGCCCGTACTTTTCAAGCGCCGTTCTCCAGAGTTCTGCCTCTTCCTCAGACAGAATTCTGTAGCCGTGCAATTTAAGAAAATACAGAAGATTGTCTCGCACCGTTTCTCCATCGTCATGGAAGAATTCACAAACGTCGAGTAGCAGCAGCAGCCGTGCTTTCCGTTGTTTTTCCGCGCTTGGTTTCTCTTGATATACGTTTTCAGGAAATGGCACTTCATCCAGGCTAAAATCTCGTTTCCCATCTTTACGAGCAGCAATACAGTCTCTCTTTTGAATGCAGATCAGCATAAACACGAACGCAGTGTGCTTGGCAGCATTTCGAGCAAGCTGCAGCGCCTCTTTTATATTCTCCATATCCGGAACATTTTTACCTCGTGTCGCCTTAAGATAAGCTGTCACGCTCTTTTTCAGATACTCAGCATCACAAACGTTACTGCAATCACTCCATTCACCTATAACCTCGAACGTAGTTTTGCTGTGGCTGTTCCATTCTGTGCAGAATTCTCGGTATTTGTTCAGACATTTCCGGCGTTCCAGATACTGCTTCAGCGCTTCTGCGTCGCGCTTCATATATTGACCCTCGAATTTTTTATGATCCTCTTTCAAACGTCGGTGCTCCCGATAAGCGCTCATAAACGCCGAAAAGTAGCGCACATAGAAATCCACGGCCCGGTTTTCCGTCAACACAGCATCCGGAACCCACTGCTTAATCTGCGCTGTAAGCGCCTGCGCCTCCTGTCCGTCGGGCGCGTTCTCGTTGGCATTATGCAGCTCTCGCGCATAATACTGCATGCCGTTCCGCGTCGCGCGAGCATATTCCGCCAGCGCTTTCAGCGTGCTTTCATACATTGGACGAACCATCTGCTCCAGTTTGTCGATTTGTTCCTGTTTCTTTGCGCTGCAATATTTGTCCCAAGCTCGCTCGACACAAACAGCATATGCCTGCTGCGTACCTTCTCCATACTGCCTCAACAGCTCATGCAAATGCGAACGATTGACCCGGTTGTCTTCATAGTTACTGCTAAAGAGTGTGCTGCGATCCGCAAGCAGTGCATCCACGGTTTTCATATCCGTAATGTTTTCCTCATAGCTGTTGATGAAAGCCGCCTTGTGCCCCAGTACCCGATATACCTCGTTGGGTCGGCTGTGCGGCAAACCGCATGCTGCGGCAAACGCAGTGCGCGCGTCATTGATGGCGTCTGCCTGCTCCACACTCGCGCAGCTCATATCGTTCGCCAGAATTTTCCTTTTCTCCAACGTGTACTGTCTTTGGCTGCCCCTTGGCCTGATTTCAACGAAATGATTGTCTTTTTGCATTCTCATATTCCCCTCTCATCGGCTATTTTCGATGAATTGCGTGCTCCGTTGTATGCTTCATCGAATATTTCCGAACTTTTTCGTCTTATAAATCTACATTTTCCTCGTAAACACCGAAATTTACATTAAAACGACGTCTCAATCCCGTTTTTTTATTTTCACCCTATAATAGAGTTATCAACCAAATTCTTCGGGCAGCAATGCTGGAAACAGCGGAATTTCCGGGAAGTTTTCCCGGAAAAACGCGAAAGGAGTAAAGACCCTATGCAACATGTTAAGCATTTCAACCGTTGGTCAGACCCACCGCATGACGGCAAGAAGGCTGCGCGCCGCCGCGATGTCGGCAACATCAACCTTTTCATTGTCCCCTCCCTGCATCCGAAGCAGGAGCCGGACAAGACCGCCGTCGAGGCGCCGCCCGATGTGATCGCTGCTGACACCGCAATGGAGGAGCTGACCGAGCGCCCGGCGCTTCCGGCATCCGCTGAGGACGAGGCAGCAGGCTGGGACTGGAACGAAACCAATATCGACGAATTCGAGGAGGACTAACAAATGGATGTTTATAGCATTGACTACACGCTGTATGTTCAGGACGGCGAGCATGAGCCCAAGCAGATGACTAACTTCACCCCGGTGATTGAAACCGCGTACTATCCTCTGGAGGGTTCACAGGACGACATCCCGGCATACCTGGGTATCCAGCTGATTTTAGAGGACGGTTCCGTGCGCAGCCTTACCCTGCCCATGACCTCAAATCTGGCACGCACAATTGTCGCCGAAGAGCCGCGCGCTGTGCTCCTCAAGACCGGCTATGCACCTCTCGTCCAGAAGTACATCGTCGACCAGCTTTCCAAAACTGGGCGCCCCGGTGAGTGCCAGCGCGGCGTTTACCTGCCGGGCAACGGCACCTACCGTCTGGCGGATGGTCAGCATGTCACCGTGTGGAACGGACGTGTCGCAGGTTCGACCAAGCTCGAGGTTCCGTATATGATCAAGCCGACCAACACCTATCGCATTACGAATAGTATCGACAGACCGGTGCCGACTCTGGTCAGGACGTTGCTTGAGAACGATGCAGCTCTGATTTTGCCGGTTGCATATGCCTTTCTTGTCTCGCGCCGCGATGTCCTGACTGCCGAGCAGCATCCGTTGCAGGGCGGTCTATACATAACCGGTGTTCAGTCGAGCGGCAAGACGACGCTTGCCCGTCGTGTCTTCGGATACACCGAACGCATCGGAACCCCAGGTAAACCGGCACTTATGCTGGAGGCGGTGAGCACAGAAGCATCCGTGCGCGACACGCTTTCGGAGAACCCGGGATGTGTGGTCATCATCGACGACCTCGCCCATTCCTCCTCGCGTACCATCGAAGCGCATCGCAAGACGCTCGGCGGAGCCATGCTCCGTCTGGCTGCCAACGAAGGCGACTCTACCAAGAAGGGTAAAACCGGGAAGACCGATCATCGCGATTGCACCTCCGGAATTGCCTTGACAGCTGAGTTCGTGCTGGACGGCGTTTCCGAGCTCACACGCAGTATTTTCGTGTACCTTGAAAAAAAGTTAAATCTGACCGATGACGTCTGTCCTGCTCTGATTGGAGCGGTCCTCGAGGAGTTCGCCGACTGGTTTGCGGACAACTATGACCACGCTATCGAACTGCTTCACAAAATCGTCAATTCACCGAATATTCCAATCAATCTCCGCGCCGACGGTGCAGACGAGTTTACGGAGCTGCTCACACGCGAGCGCCGCATTCAGGACAACCTCGCTCTGCTCCAGTGGGCCTTTGTGGGTATGGTTGAGATGATCAAAGCGCGCATGGAATTGCCTTCCAGTGACGAGCATGCTCTCAACGAGAAGTTTTGGGAGGCGATTCACCGCTCTGTCCGCAAGCAGGTTACGGAATTCCGCAGGATTCAATCACAGCTCAAGGAAGGTAACATCGCTTTTCTGCTCTGTGAAGCGATAGAGAGCGACGAATTTAAGCTCTGTCGTAAAAAAGAAAAACTTTTCAAGCGAAACGGCATCATCTGGAAGGAGAAGAAGGGCGTCATCAAACAGGTCGGCATCAAGCAGACCGCGCTTGTCCAGTTTATCCGCAATCAGAACGGCTATCAGAACTACTCCAGCCGAAAGATTACCGACTATCTAAAGGATATCGGCTGTCTGACCATAAATGAGGATAAGAGCAATACCGTTCACCTCGGCAAGATCAAGGACGGCAAACGTTCCCTGCCTCGTGTTCTGCTGATTGATGTAGAGACGCTGCGTGACAACGCCGAGAAATATGAACTTTTCGCAGAACAGGCGCGCGAGTAATCCCGTTCTCAGTATAGCACCTGCGACATCGAGCCGCAACACAGGCGCGGTTCCGCAGGTGTCTGATATGGCGAAATCCGATTATCCCCACCAGCCGCATATATAGTATAACAATGGAAAGAATATACAATGTCTCCGTTATCCACCCAAACCAAAGGAGGTTACCCTCATGCTCAAGTCCACACCCACCTGCCCGCTCCCCGACATCCGCGAGGCGCGCATTGACCCGACCCTGCCGGTGAACGAGCGGCTGCGCCTGTTCGCCGCCGCCATCGGCGACCCGCACCGCTTCCGCGTCGGCGACACTGAGGTCGAGGTACTGTTTGACGACAGCGCGCCCAGCCTGCAAGCCTGCCTGACCGGCATGTGCAGACAGCTGCAATAGTGTCAAAAACCGGATAATATATCTTGAAACTTGCGGTACGCTGCGCGCTGTGGTACAATAAATGTGCAAACACAGTCATCAGCGTGCCGCCTGTTTTTTGGAAGGAGGCACCCCAATGGCTCGAAAAAGTAAATATGGACAACCGTCCGCAAAATTATCCACAACCCTGTGGGCACCCGCACTCTATATTCGTCTCTCACGTGAGGACGGCGACCGCGAAGAAAGCAACAGCATCGCCAGCCAGCGCGAGCTGCTGACCGAGTTCGTAGACACGCAGACCGACATGGCTGCGCCCCGGCTGTATACCGATGACGGCTGCACCGGCACCGACTTCGACCGGCCGGACTTTCAGCGCATGCTCAATGACCTGCGCGCCGGCATCGTCAACTGCGTGATTGTCAAGGATCTGTCCCGATTGGGCCGTAACTACGTCGGCGTCGGCGAGTATTTGGAACACGTTTTTCCCCTGCTGAACGTGCGCTTCATCTCGGTCAGCGACAACGTGGACAGCTACCTCGACCCACGCTCGGTGAACAATCTCGTCGTACCGTTCAAGAACATCCTCAACGATGAATACGCCCGCGACATCTCGAACAAGGTCCGCGCTTCGCTTGATTTGAAGCGCCGGCAGGGCAAATTTATCGGCTCGTTCGCATCCTACGGCTACCGCAAAGACCCGAATGACCACAGCCGTCTGCTAATTGACGAAACAGCCGCTGCGATTGTACGCGATATTTTCAACTGGTTCATCGGCGGCACGAGTGTGCTCGGCATCGCAAAGCGACTGAACGAACAGGGCGTCCCGAATCCATCCGCCTACAAACGGCAGCAGGGCATGAACTACTGTCACCCCGCATCGGATAAACTGGACGGTCTGTGGCCGGACAGCTCGGTACGCCGCATTCTACGCAATCCGCTGTACACCGGCACGATGGTACAGGGCAAAAACCGCACAAAAAGCTACAAGCTACACGTCAGCGAGGCCGTTCCTGAGGAAGACTGGATCACCGTTGAGCAGACACATGAGGCCATCATCCCCATCGAACTGTTCGACAAAGCACAGGCGCTTTTTGAGCGCGACACGCGCACCGCACCGGCGCAGCCTAAAGTCTACCTGTTCTCCGGTTTTCTCCGCTGCGCGGACTGCGGCAAGGCGATGAACCGCAAGCAGATTTCCCAGCCCTATGGCAGCTACCACTACTACATCTGCTCGACGTTTAAGAAGCAGCACAGCGGCGCCTGCACGAAGCATACCATCCGCAGCGACCGTCTGGAACAGGCCGTACTCGAAACGCTCCGCAGCCAGATCGCGCTGGCGGTCGAGATGGATGAACTGATTGCCGAGATCAACCGCAGCGGCGCGCGCAGCCGTTCCGCAGACCATCTGCAAACCGAGCGGGCACAGCTTGAAACCGAGCGTGAACGCATCGAACAGATGAAGCTGTCCCTGTATCCGGACTGGAAGGCCGGTGACATCTCCCGCGAGGAATACCATCGGCTGAAGGAGCAGTTTGAGCAGCAGCAGGCCAGGCTGGACACGCGCCTTGCGTCCCTGCAAACGCGCATCGACGAGGCGCAGAACGGCGTAGATGAAACCAACTCGTTCCTGTCGCAGTTCGTCAAATACCGCAATCTGCAAACGCTGACGCGCGAAGTCATTGTCGAACTCATCGACATGATTTATGTACACGAAGGCGGTAAAATCACGATAAAATTCAAATTTTCGGATGCCTATGCGGCAGCACAGGACTATATCCGCAAGCATGGAAAGACCGCATAGTCCTAAAACACCATCTTCCCCCGCTGCCTGCGACACGCTTTCCTGCCTGCTGCGCGAGCTCGGCGCACAGCCGACCGACTTTGACTGCATCGTGACCGGCGACCTCGGCAGGGTCGGCGCAGATCTGCTGCTGACGCTGCTGCGCGAAGACGGCATCGACCTTTCCCCGGTCTATTCAGACTGCGGCATCCTGCTGTTCGGTGATACACAGGATGCTCATGCAGGCGGGTCAGGCTGCGGCTGCTCGGCGGCTGTACTGTGCGGACCGCTTCTGCGCGATATGCACGAGGGGAAGATACGCCGCATGATATTCGCCGGGACCGGCGCGATGATGAGCCCGACCTCGGTGCAGCAGTCACAGCCGATCGCCGGAATCTGTCACGCAGTCGTGCTGGAAAGGAGCGGCGCATGAATTACTGGAACGCATTCTGGGTCGGCGGCGCGATCTGTGCAATCTGTCAGATCTTCATCGACCGCACCAAACTGACGCCCGCCCGTATTCTGGTGTCGCTCGTCGTGCTCGGCGTATTCCTGCAGGCCGTCGGCGTCTATCAGCCGCTTGTCGACTATGCCGGAGCCGGCGCGACCGTTCCCCTACTCGGGTTCGGCTACTCGCTCGCCAAGGGCGTGGCCAAGGCGGTCGCGGAGAGCGGCCTCATCGGCGTGTTTACCGGCGGCGTGACCGGTGCGGCCGGCGGCATCGCCGCCGCCATCACCTTCGGCTGTCTGTTCGCGCTGATCGCGAAACCGAAATCTAAAAGCTGAAAGTCCGGAGAACAGGTTCATTTCCCCTGTTCTCCGGACTTTCTATTGCTTTATTTCAACAAAAAAGACACCCTGTCGGGTGTCTTTTTGTTTGTGATCAATTAGCCGATCATCTTAGCGGTGCTTACCTTGATGCCGGGGCCCATGGTAGAAGCTACGACGCAGGAGCGTACGTACTGGCCCTTTGCAGCAGCCGGCTTAGCCTTGATGATAGCGCCCATCAGTGCGTTGAAGTTGTCAGTCAGCTTCTCAGCGCCGAAGGATGCCTTGCCGATCGGGCAGTGGATGATGTTGGTCTTGTCGAGACGGTACTCGATCTTACCAGCCTTGGACTCCTTGACAGCCTTGGTAACGTCCATGGAGACGGTACCAGCCTTCGGGTTCGGCATGAGGCCCTTAGGACCAAGCACGCGGCCCAGACGGCCGACAACGCCCATCATGTCCGGAGTAGCGATAACTACGTCGAACTCGAAGAAGTTCTCCTTCTGGATGCGCTCCATCAGGTCCTCTGCGCCTACGATGTCTGCGCCGGCAGCCAGAGCCTCATCAGCCTTCGGGCCCTTCGCGAAAACAGCTACGCGAACGTTCTTGCCAGTGCCGTGCGGCAGAACGATAGCGCCGCGAACCTGCTGGTCTGCGTGACGGGAGTCAACGCCAAGCTTTACGTGCAGCTCGATGGTCTCATCGAACTTAGCCTTGGCGGTGGAAACAACGGCGGAAAGCGCGTCAGCCGGCTCGTACTGCTTGCTGCGGTCGATCGTCTTTGCGCTGTCTACATACTTTTTACCTTTATGCACAATAAATCCTCCTTAAGTGGTTAAGCGGGAACTAAATAACCCTCCCACTGTATGCGGCAGGTAGCCGCAAATGCGTTCAACTAACAAGTAAGGTCTCTCCGGAAAAACGCCGCCGGGGCGCGTCATGCGTCTCGTGCAGAGGCTTCTCCGTTTGCTCGAGAGCCCTTTTCAAAATCGAAGATTACTCCTCGACGGTGATACCCATCGAACGAGCGGTGCCTGCGATCATGCTCATAGCAGCCTCGAGGGATGCAGCATTCAGGTCGGGCATCTTGGTCTCCGCGATCTTCTGGCAGTCAGCCTTGGACAGCTGAGCGACCTTGGTCTTGTTCGGTACAGCAGAACCGGACTCGATGCCGCATGCCTTCTTGATCAGAACCGGAGCCGGGGGAGTCTTGGTAACGAAGCTGAACGAACGGTCAGCGTAAACGGTGATGATGACCGGGATGATCATGCCTGCTTCGTTCTTGGTGCGCTCGTTGAATTCCTTGGTGAACGCCATGATGTTGACGCCGTGCTGGCCGAGAGCCGGACCTACCGGGGGAGCCGGGGTTGCCTTGCCTGCGGGAATCTGGAGCTTGATATAACCTACTACTTTCTGTGCCATGTTGAAAGGTTCCTCCTTCAAAAAATGTGGTGGCTGGCGAGTGTGCGTTTACACTCTCCCACTCTGGCAGAGAGTCTTTCTCTCTGCGTAAAGCACCTTGCGCGGTGCTGTTTCAGGCTGCGCGGGGCAGCCAGTAATCACTCGTCGAGTGTTTCGACCTGATCGAGCTCGAGCTCGACCGGGGTCTCGCGGCCGAACATGGAGACGGTAACGTCGACCTTGTTCTTATCCGGCTCGACCGACGATACTACGCCGATAAAGCCTGCCAGGGGGCCGTCGATAACGCGAACACTGTCGCCGGCGGCATAATTTACTTCGATCTCGCGCTTCTCAACGCCCATCGCGATGATCTCTTCCTCGGTCAGCGGGATTGGCTTGGAGCCGCCCGACTTGTCCTGACCCAGAAAACCGGTACAGCCGCGCGTGTTGCGCACCAGATACCAGGTCTCGTCGGTCATGACCATCTTGACGAGAACGTAGCCCGGGTAGAGCTTGCGCTCAACCTCGCGGCTCTTGCCGTCCTTTACCTCGACGACCTTCTCGGTCGGGATGTTGACGGCGGTGATGAGATCGTGCAGACGGCGGTTTTCGACCGCCTTTTCAATCGAAGAGGCTACCTTGTTTTCGTAGCCGGAGTATGTGTGTACTACATACCATTTTGCAGCGTCTGCCATATTGCCTCCTTATTTAGGCGGCAGTGGTATGCGTAAGCAGCGTCTGGATGCCAAGACCGAATACGATATCAAGTACCCAGATGAAAATGCCGATGATGACGACGCTTGCCAGAACGACGAGCGTGTTATTGATCGTCTGCTCACGAGTGGGCCATACGATCTTGCGGCATTCGCTTTTCAGCTCGCGGAACCACTTGCCGATGCGTGCAAAGAGACCGGGTTTTTTCGCCTTGGTTTCTTCAGCCATGCAGCTACTTCCTTTCTCTTACTTCGTCTCGCGGTGCAGCGTGTGCTTACGGCAGAAACGGCAGTACTTCTTCATTTCCAGACGGTCCGGATCGTTCTTCTTGTTCTTCATTGTGTCATAGTTTCTCTGCTTGCACTCGGTGCAGGCCAGCGTGATCTTAACGCGCATTGATAACGGCACCTCCTTTAATATTTCGTCCCATCCTGCACCCCTTTGGCACAGGCGAGGGACACATTGCCTCCCTCTGACAGCATTCTCAGCTCTTTTTCAGACACATGAAAAATGAGCGCAAAAAAAGAACCTGCATAGGTGTATTTAGTATAGCATGGACACCTCGTGCGGTCAAGTTTTTTTTCGTAAAAAGTGCTGATTTTTTTATTTTTCCATGATATAATCTTTTATATCATCACAGGCAGCGCAAAGCTGCCCAAGAAACAGGAGCAGGGATATGCGTATTTTGGGCATTGATTACGGAGACGCGCGCACAGGTCTTTCGATTTCCGATCCGTCGGAATTTCTGGCCGGCTCGCCGAGCGTCATTCATGAATGGAATTATGATAAGCTCGTGGAAAAGCTCGTGGCTTTTATCGAGCAGAATAAAATCGGCGAGATCGTTCTCGGTCATCCGCTGAACATGGACGGCACGGTCGGCCCGCGGGCGGAAAAGTGTCAGGCGCTCGCGAAGGCACTCGAGGAGCGCACAGGGCTGACGGTGCATCTCTGGGACGAGCGCCGCACGACGGTCGCGGCGCATGAGATCCTGCATCGCGCGGGGAAAAAGGAGAAAAAGCACCGGGAGAATGTGGACGCGGTGGCCGCGACGCTGATCCTTCAGGGGTATCTCGATAAAAAACGCAGAGGATAAGTTCTTGAGCCTTTTCAAGGCTCGGGGAGATTGCCGCCGTTCGGCGGCGGAGAGGCCGGTGCCCACCGGCTGGGGCAAAAGGGGACAGGACACCAAGCATGGTTTCGGCCGTAGCCCACTATCCTCTTTTCCGCGCCGTGCGCGGATTAAATGAGTACTAGTCCCCTCTTGACTCCCCTTACCTTCCTTCGCGCTGACACATCGGAGATGTGCAGCGAAACGAGGGTACGGGGCTCGATTCCGGGCGTCGTTTCGCTCATGTGCGGCTGTAATGCCCTGAATTTGCTTTGCGTAGCTCGCCGCGCATAACAGTGCGCGGCCATCCGGTGCAGGGCGCGAACTCCGTCGCTGCGAAAAGTTCCGCTTCAATCAAGGGTGATGCCTGTGGAGCACCAAATACATCTGTGGGCCCCTCGCTTTTAGACGCGCGACCGAAGGGAGTCGCGTCCTAAGGAAGATGAGGGGGAGTCAAGAGGGGCAAGGAAACCATTTGGTGTCCTTGCCCCTTTTGCTCCCGTCGGTGAGCACCGACATCTCCGCCGGCAGACGCCGGCCCTCCCGGCCGCCGAAGGCGGCCAAATGTGCACGCTCACTTCGAGCGTAAAGCAGTCTCCAGCGGCGCACCGCTGTATCGGCGGAAGGTCTGCCGTCAGCAGACGGTAAAATTTCTTCTAACGTTCTTTCTTAAAGAACGTAAACCTGCGTCGTCTCGTAGACCTCGTAAACTTTCTTGAGCGATGCCATCTCGGTGCCCGCAAGGCGTGCGCATGCGCGTGCGGTCGCAACCGCATACCGCGCCATCTCGTCAAACTTCAGACCCGACTGCATGGAATTCGCGATCGCGCCGACCATTGCGTCGCCGGTGCCTACCGCGCCTTCATCATAGACCTTCGGGTTGGTGTTGACATAAAGCGCCTCGGACTCGTCCTTGGAGACGAGGACCGCGCCCTCCTGGCTCATGGAAACGCAGACCGCGCGCGCGCCCATGTCGAGCATCTTGCGCGCCGAATGTACCACGACCTCCGGATCTGCGGACGGCTTGTCGCCTACCGCCTCAGCCAGCTCGAAAATATTCGGCTTGACGAAATCCGGCTCGCACTGGAGCGCCTCGAGCAGCAGGTCGCCCTGCGCGTCGATGATCAGCTTGCAGCCGTGGCGCTTGATGGTTTTGCACAGCTTGCGGTAGTTCTTGAGCGGGAAGTCCGGCGGCGTCGATCCTGCCAGAACGAAAATATTGCCCTCGTCGAGGTAATTCTCCATGCGGTCGATCAGACGCAGGAAATCTGCGTCGTCCAGCTTGCTGCCCGGCTCGTTTACCTCGGTATGACCGCCCTGCGCGTCAAGGATCTGGGTATTGACGCGAAGCTGACCGGCCACATCGACAAAATCATAGTGGATGTCTGCCGCCGTCAGCATGTCCTTCATAACGCGGCCGTTCGTGCCTGCGGTGAAGCCAAGTGCGATGCTGTTGCCGCCCAGCGCCTTGACTGCGCGGGAAACGTTGATGCCCTTGCCGCCCGGCTCAAGGTGACTCGAGCTCGAACGATTGAGCTTGCCGACCTCAAGCGGATGCTCGATGCGCAGCGTGCGGTCGAGCGCCGGGTTCAGCGTAATCGTGATAATCATGGAAACGCCCTCCTGAAATATTTTCCCCATATCGCGGTCTTCACATCATATCCGTGCGAATAACCGCGCTCTTCTCTACTGTATATTTTACAAAATCTTATGAATAAAGTAAATGGTTTTTTCCTGATGTTAGACGGAATTAACCGTCCTGTCTCTGTACCCGGATTTCATTTAAGCCATCCGCTGTCTCCGCACCACGGGCATTCCCACTGTTTGCCCGTGATCTGCTCCTGCGTCATACCGTTCCGCTCCTCACTTATGATACTTGCCGCCGGCGGCGATATTGAGCGCGCGGTAGACCTGCTCGAGCACCATAACGCGCGCGAGATGATGCGGGAACGTCATGGGCGACATAGACAGCCGCAGCGCCGCCCTCTGCTTGACGCGCTCGGACAGACCGCACGAGCCGCCGATGAGCAGGCATATTTTGCTTGTCCCCGAGACTGTCAGGCGCGAAAAATAGTCCGCGAGCTGCTCGGAGGACATCGGTTTTCCCTCGACGCACATCGCGATGACGGCCGCGCCCGGCCAGATCCTGCTCTCGATGAGCGCAGCCTCGCGGTCGAGCGCCTGCGCGATTTCGCCCTCGGAGGGCGTCTGCGGCAGCCGCTGCTCGGGCAGCTCGATGATCTCTAATTTACAATATGCGCCGAGGCGCTTCTCGTATTCCTTTACCGCCTGCGCCCAGAATTTTTCTCCGAGCTTGCCGACGCAGATCAGCCGGACACCAAGCATGCCGCCCCCTCCTCTCCGAGCACGACCGGCGACTCCATGCAGTCGCGCGGCGCGACGCAGACCGTGCAGCCTTCCCTGCCGCGAAGCGCGTTCTTCGTCTGCTGCAGCGCGAGCGCCGGCATGTTGTTCTTCTCGCTCAGATGTGCAAGAACCAGCTTTCGCGTGCCGTTGTCCGCGAGGAACGCCGCGAAAACCGCACAGTCCGGGTTGGACAGATGGCCGTTCGGCCCGGCGACGCGCTGCTTGAGCGCATAGGGGTACGGCCCGGCCTGGAGCATATGCGGATCGTGATTGCTCTCGAGCACGACGGTCTCGCAGCCGCGCAGCAGCGCCGCCGCGGACTGCGGCACAAAGCCGAGGTCGGTAGCGAAGCCGAAACGGCGTCTGCCGTTTTCCAGTATGTAGCCCACGCTGTCTGCCGCATCATGCGGCGTAGCGAACGAGCGGACCGTGGTCTCCCCCACGCGGAAGGCGTCGCCGCTCTCGAACGCAGTCAACCGTCCCTCGAACGCCGGCTCCTTCGCGGTCAGCGCCGCCGCCGTGCCGCGCGAGGCGAAAACCGGCACCTCGGTCTTTTTGAGGAACATCGCAAGTCCCTTTACATGGTCGATGTGCTCGTGCGTGATGATGAGCGCGTCGAGCTCGCCCGGCTTCATGTCGAACGCCGCGAGCGCCGCTGTGAGCTTGCGGAGCGAAACGCCGACGTCGATCAGCACCGCCGTGCCGTCCGAGACGTACAGGCCGCAGTTTCCGCTCGATCCGCTCGCGATACTGTAATAAAAATGCTCTGCCATGGTACTCCTTCCGTTATTTCCGGGTATTGCGCACGAAATCCGCGCGCTTCAGCAGGATGGGCGTGACGCGGCCGCGATAGAACGTGAACGGCTCCCCGGCGATCTGCGCACCGAAGCCGCGCAGGATATGCACGGTCGCATCGCGCGCCTCCAGAAAGATTTCATCCACACCCTGTGCAAAAACCTCGGTCAGCACGCTTTTCATCAGAAAGGTTCCCCTGTGCTGACCGCGCAGGGACGGCGCGACCGTAATGCGGCCCATATGCCACCTGCCGCCATCGCGGTAGACCGCCGCCGTTCCCGCGAGCACGCCGTCCTGCTCCATGCAGAACCACTGCGGCTGCTTTTCCGCCGGGATAACATTCATTACGCGCGGGATCTGCTGCTCGTCCGCAAAGATCTGCGCCGCGAACGCGAGAACAGCCTGCATCTCCGCCTGTTCGGCGCGGCGCACGCTGCACCGCATTTCTCTTTCGCCGTTTGGCATCCTGCTTTTCCCCTTATTTTGCAAAAAAGGCGAAAGGATTGCCCCCTCCGCCTTTTATTTCGGTTGAAATGTGCGCTTATGCGCGGTTTGCGCTCTCTGCACCGTCCGGAATTTCGCTGCGGTACATATCAGCGCCGAGCGCTACGAACTTCTCGACGAGCGTTTCATAGCCGCGCTCAATGTTCTGAACCTGCTCGACCTCGGTCACGCCCTTGGCCGCAAGGCCTGCGATGACCATGGCTGCGCCTGCGCGCAGATCGTGTGCGCGGACCGGTGCGCCGTTCAGCTCCTTGACGCCCTCAACGACCGCGATCGCGCCGTCCACATGGATGTTCGCGCCCATGCGGCTCAGCTCCTCGGTGTAGCGGTAACGGCTGCCCCAGATGCCCTCGGTGATGATGCTCGTGCCCTCTGCGAGGCAGAGCGCGGTCGTCATCTGCGGCTGCATGTCGGTCGGGAAGCCCGGATACGGCAGCGTCTTGATGTTGGTCTTGGTCAGCCTGCCCTCGCGGCGAACGAGCACCGCGTCGTCGAACTCGGTGACCTCAACGCTCATCTCGCGCAGCTTTGCCGTGATGCACTCCAGATGGCGCGGAATGACGTTCTTCACCAGAACCGAACCGCCGCAGGCAGCAGCCGCCGCCATGAAGGTGCCCGCCTCGATCTGGTCCGGAATGATGGAGTAGCTGCCGCCGTGCAGGCTCTCCACGCCGCGGATCTTGATCACGTCCGTGCCCGCGCCCTTGACGTCTGCGCCGAGCGCGTTCAGGAAGTTCGCCAGATCGACGATATGCGGCTCCTTTGCGCAGTTCTCCATGATGGTCTGGCCCTTTGCCAGAACCGCTGCGAGCATGATGTTCATGGTCGCGCCGACGGTGACAACGTCGAAATAAATATGTGCGCCGTGCAGGCCGTCCTCGGGCGCCTCGACCCGGATGTAACCGCCCTTGGGCAGAGTGACCTTGGCGCCGAGCGCCTCGAAGCCCTTGATGTGCTGGTCGATCGGACGAACGCCGCCGAAGTTGCAGCCGCCGGGCATCGCTACCTCAGCGAAGCCGTACTTGCCGAGCAGCACGCCGAGCAGATAGTAGGAGGCGCGCAGCTTGCGCTCGAGCTCGTGCGGCTTGAGCGACGGATTCTGGGTGTTCTGGATCTCCACAGTCGTGGAATTGATCAGACGGATCTGTGCGCCGAGCTCGCGCATGATCTCCATCTGGAGCGTCACGTCGATGATCTTCGGCACGTTTTCGATGCGGACCGGGCCATCCGCGAGCAGAGCCGCCGGTACGATGGCCACTGCTGCATTCTTCGCGCCCGAAATCGTTACTTCACCGTTCAGCGTCTTGCCGCCGTTGATTACATATTTGGTCAAAGTCAACCTACTCCTCACTGTACTGTCCCACATCCCACGTGGGCGTTTTTCTGACATCCCATTTTATGAAAGCGGACGCTCTTCCGTTCGTCCGTGCAGTTTCCTTGTTCCGCACACAGGCGGAAAATTTTTCCGGCTGCGTTAAAAACGCTTTGCCGCAAAATATCACTCATACATTGTATCACAATTTTGGATAAAAGAAAGTTTTTTTTCGGCTTTCCCGTCCATATCGCGGTTTTTTGGCGAAATCAACAAATTACACCCCGTTTTCACGGAGGAATTGCCACGCTCTCCGCCAAAGCCGGACGCTGTGCGGCCGCACAGCCTTCTTTTCAGAGGGTAACGAGCGTTTTCTTGTCGCAGTCCATGAAGTAATCCGTTCTGTCTGTCACGATCTTCCACGTCGGGATCAGCTGAAGCCGGCGGCTGCTGTCCATCTGCATCCGGTAGCCCGCCGTCATCGAGCGGATGGTCTCCCCGGCTTCGAGCGAGGAGGCGAACTGAAGCAGCGCGTCCGCCGCACGGCAGTCTGCGCCGCGTCCCGTGACGGTCGTGTAGGGCGTGCCGAAGCTCCATGTGCCCGAAAGCGTCGCCGTGCCGTCTGCGTTGAACGTCAGCGTCAGCTCACGATTGTGCACCGGGCGGTTTGCGACCGGCGCGGTCTGCGTGACCGAAAGGCCGCTCACCTGATAGGACGCGCCGTCTCCGGCGAGACCCCATTCAGAAAAGCACTTGCGCGCCGCGCGAATGGCGGCGGTCTCGTCGTCCGGCGTTTCGCCGGGAATCGGGCATACGCCGTTCACACGGCCGTCCGCGTACCAGGTCACGGTGCCGTCCCCGCTCTGAAAGCGGACGGTGCCGTCCTCCAGCTCGGTCCGTTCCATATCCGCGCCCAGCATGACCGACGCGGCGTTTTCCTCGTCCGCACGGCTGCGGTCGAGGTTGAGCTCGGGCAGGAATACATCCTCGGGCAGACGAAAGCTGTCCGCGAGCGTCGAGCCGCAGCCGCTCACCAGCGCGCGCAGATCTGCGTCCAGCCCGGATGCGCGGCTGTAATTCTGCCAGAGCCGGAAGCCGAGATTGCCGAGCAGAAACAGGTTGACCGCCAGGAGAATGCCGATCAGCACATTTTTTACCTTGTCCCACTGCAAGCGGTCTCACCTCCGTTCAGTCCGTTTTTCCGTCCTTCAGATAAAAGCGCGAGGGCGCATAAACGCCGTTTTCCTCGCGGTAGGCCGCCATCATGCTGCGCTCGCCCGCCGAGGCGCTCGCCGCCGCCTGCTTCGCCGGCAGGACGATGCGGTTCTCTCCGGTCGCGGCAAAGCGCTGGAGATTGACGGTCGCCGCGCGCAGCACGCCGCCCTCGAATTCAAATGCTGCAAAATCCGTGCTCCCGAGCACGGGGACACCGCTGTACAGCTGCAAAAAGACCAGCGTCGTCCTGTGCTCGGTCTCGTTCACGGCGTAGAGCGACGCATGGGTGTCGGTCTCGCCGGCGCGCAGCACCGTGTCGAGAATGACGCGCGCGCAGTCGATCTGCGCGTCGAGCGCCGCCGAGCCTGTGACCTCGCCGCTCTCGAACGCCGTCACCGTGCTCTGATCGCCGGCCGTCGCGTACTGCATCAGCCCGGTCTTTGCGAGCCGCAGTGTGCTCGCGTCGTCCACGAATACGCGCACCGTGTCGTTCTGCTCGCTGTAGAAATCCGTGTAGGCGGAAAAGCCGAACGCCCCGAGCAGGTTTGCGAGTCCCGTTCCGCTCTGCGCGGCGAACAGGTCGAGCGCTTCGTTTTTCAGCACCGGAAGCGTCAGGTTTTCGCCCTCAAACAGCAGCGTTTCGGGATAAACGTTCGTATCCGCGCCTGCAAATGTACAGTCCGTGCCGTGAAAGTCCTCCAGTGCCCGGTCGAAGGCGCCGCGGTCGGCCTCCGCATGAGAAAGATAGAGCGCGCCGTCCGGCGTGCGCACAAAGAGCGTGCCGCTGTCCGCGCTGTAAAACAGCGTTTCGACCTTGATCCTGTCGTCCGCAAGCGTGCCGCCCATCCAGCCGGACACCACACTCAGCGGGAGCGCGCCGTGGTACCGCAGCAGCACCTTGCGCTCCGCGCCCAGCTCACCGGCCAGCGTCTGCTCGTCGGTCTCCATGAGCGCATCACCCGAAAGCGCCTGCGTCCAGATGCTGCGCACCGCTCCGAGCGAGGCGTCAACATCGGTCGTGCTGTACTGCACGCCGACGAACTCGCCCGAAGCGCCGAGCGCAAGCTGCGCCGGCGATGCCGCCGACACGCCCGACGAGCGGATCTCATAGCCTGCCGCACCGCCGAACAGGCGGTCATGCACCCGGCGCAGCGGATTGTCCGAGCCGAGCGACGCCGCCGAAACACCGGCGAGCCAGTTCGCCGCGCACAGCACCGCCATCAGCACCGCGAGCACGATGAGCGCGATATTCTTGGCCGTGTTTCCGGCCGAACGCTCCGCACCTCTCATGCTCTGCCCTCCTTTTCATCGGGGGCAAGGTCGGTCGGCAGGGTGATGTGCACGGTCGTGCCCTTGCCATATTCGCTCTCCAGCTCGATTTGACCGCCGTGCTTTTCGACGATCTCCTTCGCGATGGCAAGGCCGAGGCCCGTGCCGCCTGCGGCGCGCGAGCGCGCCTTGTCCACGCGGTAAAAGCGCTCAAACAGGCGCGGCACATCCTCCGCCGGGATGCCGATGCCGTCGTCCTGCACCGTGATGCGCACTGTGTTTTTTTCTCCCTCGCAGGCTGCAAGGCGGATATGTCCGCCCGACGGCGTATACTTGACCGCATTCGAGAGGATGTTGACCACGACCTGCTCGATGCGTTCGCGGTCGCCCGTGATCTCGGGCAGGCTGTCCGGCGCGTCGACCGTCAGCTCATGGCCGCTGTCCTCCGCGGTGAATTTCATCGCGTCCGCGACCTTGTGCAGCAGCGCGGAGAGCGAAAAGCGCGTCATGCGCAGCTCCATGCGGCCGTAGTCCAGACGCGAAAGCGTCAGCAGGTCGGTCACGATACGCGCCATGCGCTCGCTCTCGCTCGAGATCACGCCGAGGAACTGCTTTTCCGTGTCGAGCGGAATATCTCCGGCCGCGTCAAGCAGGGTCTCGGTGTAGGAGCGGATGTTGGTGAGCGGCGTGCGCAGCTCATGCGAGACGTTCGCCACGAACTCGCGCCGCGCGTCGTCCAGACGGCGCTGCTCGGTGATGTCGTGCAGCACAGCGATCACGCCGCCCTTGCCGTCGAGCGCGCCGTAGGGCGCGAGCGTCACGGACAGCACCCTGCCGCGGCGCGTGATCTCGCTGGTGAGAAAGGTGCGCATCGCGGTCTCATCCGAGCCGACCATCTCCAGATCCTCGAACATCTCGTCGAACGTGAGGCTGTCCTGCATCCGCACACCGAGGAGATTTTCGGTCGCCGGGTTCATATGGATGAGGCGTCCGTCGGTCGTGAAGGCCGCAACACCGTCGGTCATGTGCAGGAACAGGGTGTTCAGCTTGTCGCGCTCGCCCTGCACCTCGCCGACCGTTGTCTTGAGACGGCGCGCCATGTAGTTGAACGAGCGCGTCAGCTCACCGATCTCGTCGCTCGACTGCACGCCGAGGTCCTGATCGAAGTTGCCCTCCGCGATCGACCGCGCGCCCTCGGTAATGCGCTCGATCGGGGTCGTGATGGTCTTGGACAGCAGAAAGGACAGCAGGATCGCCGCGAGCAGACCGAACATCATCGCCTGCATGACGATCTGGAAAAAGCGCCACGACAGGTCGGAGATCTCCTGCTTGTCGTCCGCGATATACACGATATAGTCCACCGTTCCGTTGCCGTCGTGGTCGAGCGGAACCGCGATGTCCATCACGCTGTCCGAGACCGACGAGCGCGTGCCGGCCTCGCCGGCCATCGCCGCGATGATGTTGCGCGTGCGCGTGACGCTGAGGTTGGGGTTGGAGCCGTCCACAAAGCGGCCCTCGCCGTCGAGGATATAATAGTTGCGGTAGTCGTCGATGCCGAGACGGCTGCGATGGGCATCGATGATGGTCTTGAGCCCCTCCGCGTCCGGCGCTGCCGCCGCCTCCTGCATGGAGCGGATGGTATCGGTCGTAAAAACGCTCTGCATCTGGGTATAAAAGCTGTCGATGTAGAACGTGCTGACGCTGTTGATGAGGAAGGTGCCGACGACGGCCATGACCGACACGATCATCAGGACCAGAATAAGCACCAGCTTCATGTGCAGAGAACGAAACAAAATGACACCCCCATGGGAATGGATTGGAGCAGAGCGCTCAGCCCTCCGCAAAGTAATAGCCCATGCCGCGCTTGGTGATGATGTGCTTCGGGCTTGCCGGCTCGTCCTCGACCTTTTCGCGCAGACGGCGGATGGCAACATCCACCGCACGCAGGTCGCCGTAGTAGTCATAGCCCCAGACATGCTCCATCAGCTCCTCGCGTGAGAACACGCGGCCGGGAGAGGCCGCCAGAAAGCAGAGGATATCGAATTCGCGGGCGGAAAGCTCGAGTGCGCGCCCGTTCTTGTAGACCATGCCGCTCGAACGGGAGATGCGCAGGCCGTCCCCGGCCTCCGCCTGCGGCTTTTCGCGCTCCTCGCCCGAAAGTGTGCGGCGCATGTTCGCCTTGACGCGCGCCATCAGCTCGCGCATGGAGAACGGCTTTGTGATATAGTCGTCCGCCCCCAGCTCGAGGCCCATGACCTTGTCGGCCTCCTCCTCTCGCGCGGTCAGCATGATGATCGGAATGTCGCTCTGCGCACGCACGCGGCGGCAGACCTCGAAGCCGTCCATCTCGGGCAGCATGACGTCGAGCAGAATGAGGTCGGGCGACTCGGTGAGCGCCTTGTGCAGACCCTCCGCGCCGTCATAGGCCGCCATGGTATCGTAGCCCTCGCGGCCGAGGTTGAACACCAGGATATCCGCGATCGCCTTTTCGTCCTCGACAACGAGGATTTTTTTCTTATCCATATCTTTCCCCCTTAAACGATCAGGAGTTCATGATTTACAGATCTCAAAACAGGTTTTTCAGCCGTGCGCGGTACATCGCCGCGATGGTCTTTGCGTCGCGCAGCCTGTCCTCCGCGATCAGCCGCTCCACCTCCGCGATCGGCAGGCGGACGGTCTCGACGAATTCGTCCTCGTCCGGATGCGTCTCGCCCTCGGTCAGGTCGAGCGCCGCGAACAGGTACGTCACCTCGGTCAGAAAGCCGGGCGAGGGATACATCGCGCCGAGCGGCACGATGCGGCCGGCCGTGCAGCCGGTCTCCTCCGCAAGCTCGCGCACGCCGCATTCCTCGGCGTTTTCCGGGCCGTGATCCATCTTTCCGGCCGGCATTTCGAGCGTTTCCGTGTCGAACGGGTAGCGGAACTGGCGCACGAGGATGATATTTCCGTCCCGGTCGATGGGCAGCACGCCCACGCCGCCGACATGCTCGCACACCTCGCGCGACGCCTGCTTTCCGTTCGGCAGGCGCACCTCGTCGACGCGCGCCTTCATGATGCGTCCTTCAAAAAAGTATTCGCCGGAAATCCGGGTCTCTCTCATATCCATATCGTTTTCTCCTTATTCTGCGCTGCCGAAGCACTGGAGCAGATACGCGGTCTCCGCCGGTACGGTGATCTCGATGCCGCTGCTGTCCTCGCAGTCAAATTCCCTCTGGGTCAGCAGATCGAGCGCGTAGAGCGCGTTCACGCCCGTGCGCACCTCCTGTCTGCTGCGGTTGACGAGTACGATGATGCGCGAGCGCCCCAGCGTGCGCTCATAGCGCAGCAGCGCGTCGTTTTCGCCCGTGTCGAAGCGCAGCTCGCCGCGTATCAGTGTTTCGCTGTCTGCGCGGACCTCGCACAGACGGCGGTAGAATGCGAGGATCTCTCTGTCCTCCGCGCCCCACGGATAGGTGCGGCGGTTGAACGGGTCCTCAAAGCCCTGCCGTCCGGCCTCGTCGCCGTAGTAGATGGTCGGCGAGCCGGGCATGGTGAACTGAATGACGGCCGCAAGGCGCAGACGGCGCTTCGCGGTCTCCAGCCGGTCGGGCGGCAGCTCATAATGCGCCCGCTCGTCGCGGCTCTTCTTCCAGTCCTCGCTCATCACGCCCAGCACGGTCAGCGCACGCGCAGTGTCGTGCGTGCCGATGATATTCATCAGATTATAGAACACATCGCGCGGATAATTCTCGCGCAGGGTCTCCATGGTCTCCGCAAAATGCTCGGCCGTGCCGCCGTTCAGATAGGCGAGGATGGCGTCGCGCAGCGGATAGTTCATCACGCTGTCCAGCTCTCCGCCTCCGAAATAGCGGCGGCGCTCGGAATAGGCGATCTTGTTGGAGGCATCCTCCCAGACCTCGCCGATGACGAGAGCGTCCGGTTTTTCCTGTTTTGCGGCGACGTTCAGTCCGGCGATAAAATCGTCGGGCAGCTCGTCTGCGACATCCAGCCGCCAGCCGGACGCGCCGAGCCGCAGCCACCGGCGCACCACGCTGTCCGCGTCGCGGAAGATAAAGCTCTGGTAGTCCGGGTTGCGCTCGTTGACCTGCGGCAGGGTGTAAATGCCCCACCACGAGCCGTATTGATCCGGCCACTCGCTGAATTCGTACCACGGGCAGTACGGCGAGTCCTTGGACTGATGTGCGCCGAGCGAGTCATAGCGGCCGCGGCCGTTGAAGTAGCGGCTGTCGTAGCCGGTGTGGTTGAACACGCCGTCCAGCACGACGCGCATACCGCGCTTTGCCGCCTCGCTGCACAGCGTTTTGAAGTCCTCCTCGTTTCCGAGCAGAGGGTCGATGCGTTTATAGTCGCCCGTATCATAGCGATGGTTGGAGTACGCCTGAAAGATCGGGTTGAAGTACAGCGTGCGCACATGCAGGCTCTCAAAATAGTCGAGCTTGGACAGCACGCCGCGCAGCGTGCCGCCGAAAAAGTCGTTGTTCAGGATCTCCCCGTGCTCATCAGGGCGGTAGACCGGAAGATCGTCCCAGTTTTCGTGCAGCACACGCGGCGCGATGCCCTCGCCCTCCGGCTGCACCGGGTCGCGGTCCCGGCAGAAGCGGTCGGGGAAGATATTATAGGTGATGCCCTCGCCGAACCAGCGCGGCGGCCGGTACGACGGATCGTAGACCGTCAGCTGAAAGCGGTCTCCCATGCTGTCGAGCACCTCGCAGCGTCCGCCGTAGCCGCGCGCGCAGAAGCGCGGGCCGTCCGCCGTATCGAAGGTGAACCAGTACCAGTACAGACCGGCGTGCGGCGGCGTGAAGGACGCGCCGTATTCATCCCGCGCCCCGGCGAGACCGAACCACCGCATCGGGTACGCCTCGGCCTGCTGTCCGTCCTCCTCGACCCACAGCGTCATGCGGGAGATACCCTGCTCTCGGCGCGGATAGGCGGCGAACTCGACCTTCTTCCCGGCCGGCGCGGCGCCGTATGGCTTTTTGCACGCGAGCGAGCGCGAATGGAACAGACACTCCGGAATTGACTTCAACAACGTTTCCCCCAGACTTCGCCAGCAGTCTGCTGACAGCGATACAGTATTATTATAGCACAGCCTGCCTTTGTTGTGAAGAATTTGTGCAAAGCGCGAAACACATATGGCTGTCAGACCGATATGAAAAAACCGCCCTCTTTTCAGAGAGCGGTTTGAGATGATCGAATTTTTTTAGCCTTCGATTGCAGTGTAGTCGTCCGGAATGGTGATGCCGAGCTTCTCGCAGTTTGCCTTGTTGTACATCTTGGTGAAGGTCGGAGCGGCCTGAACCTCCATGTCGCCCGGGTTTGCGCCCTTGACAAGAATCTCATATGCCATCTCGCCGGTCGCCTGACCCAGCTCGTTGTAGTCGATGGACAGCGTAGCGACGCCGCAGCCGCTGCAGATGCCCTGCTCGCCTGCGATGACCGGAACCTTGGCCGGGATCACGACATTAGCGATCGCCTCGGTGCAGGATGCGGCGGTGTTATCGGTCGGGATGTAGATAACGTCGCTGCCGGAAGCTGCGTTCTGCGCAACGGATGCAACATCGTTCGAGTCGGTGAACGCGAACTCGGTGCAGGTGTAGCCCTGCGCCTCGAGCAGCGGCTTGATGGTGTCGATCTGGTACTTGGAGTTCGGCTCAGCCGAGCAGTACAGCAGACCGACGTTCTTCGCATCCGGGAACAGCTCCTTGAGCATGTCAGCCTGACCGTCGAGCGGAGCGAGGTCGGTGGTGCCGGAGATGTTGGTGCCGGTCTTGCCGGTCCAGTCGGAGATGCCCAGCGCGGTGCCGTAGTCGGTGACCGAGGTGCCGAGGACCGGAATATCAGAGGTAGCGGCCTGCGCAGCCTGAAGCGCTGCGGTCGCGTTTGCCATGATGAGGTCGTCGCCTGCGGAAACAAAGCCGTTTACGATGGTCGAGCAGTTCGCAGACTCGCCGGAAGCGTTCTGAACATCGAACTCAACCTTGCCGCCGTCTGCCTCGACCAGCTCGGTCAGCTTGTCCTGGAAGCCCTGGGTCGCAGCGTCGAGCGCAACGTGCTGCACGAGCTGTACGACGCCGACCTTGTAGCTGCCGGCCTTTGCGGAGTCGCTGCCGGAGGCCGCATTGCTGTCGTCACTGCCGGAGCTGCTGCCGCCGCATGCGGTCATGCTCAGCGCCATGGCGCCTGCCATCAGCGCTGCGAGTAATCTCTTTTTCATGGAAAGCCCTTCTTTTCTAACGATTTTACGCATTCAGCGTATTGCAGCGGACGATTTTCCGTCCGTTACTTTTACATTTTATCAGTTAAAAGCGCCGCGGTCAAGAGCTGCCGCCGCTTTTTTTGAAAACTTTCCGCGCAGGCGGTCATGTTCCACAAGAGAGCCGTGTCAAATTGTAAATAAACTGTAAGTATTGTCCCTTTCCGGTTGACCTCATTCGACCTTCATCGTAAAATATAGTCAAGAGAGTATGGCCCTGCCGATGCGGGCCGGGTAATAGAGCGGGCGGCTCCGGGCCGCCGAGAGGTAACGCATATGAACGTATCCTTTTTTCTCAAGCCGAAGGCTGAAGTAGTTTATGTTTACGACACCGATCCGGTCAGAACGGCGCTCGACCGGATGTTTGAGAGCGGTTTTACCGCCATTCCGGTCCTCAGCGCCAAGGGGCGCTACGTCGGCACGATCACCGAGGGCGATTTTCTGCGCCTGCTGCTCGGGCACACGCCCGAACAGGCCGGAAACATGCTGCTCTCCGAGGTCACGCGCCGCATCCATCACCGTTCGGTCACGATCGACACGCGCATTGAGGATCTGGTCGAGCTGGTCGCCGGACAGAACTTTGTTCCGGTCACGGACGGCCGCGGCATGCTGTGCGGCATCGTCACGCGGCGCGACGTCATCTGTCAGCTTTCCGAGCGCTGCAAGGCGCTGGAGATCCTGAAGGACGAGCAGTAAACGAATCATACAAACGGGGGAATACATATGGGCAGATCAGGCGGCAGCAGCGGCGGCGGCGGTTTTTCCGGAGGCGGCTTCTCGGGCGGCGGACGCTCCTCGGGCGGCTTTTCCGGCGGCAGCCACAGCGGCGGACGAAGCGGCGGAGGCAGCTTTGGCGGAGGCGGCTGGGGCGCACCGCCTCCCCCTCCCCGCAGACCATACCGCACCGGTCCCATCATCATCGACAACTCGCGCCGGTACTATGGCGGCGGAGGCGGCGGGAACGGCGGCGGGAACAACCGCGGCGGTTCGGGCTGCGGCACGACGCTCATCGTCGTGCTTCTCGTGCTGTTCCTGTTCGGCGGCATCGGGTTTTTCCTGATGGGCACGCCGTCGAGCAGCATCGCGAAGTCCACCGTCGCGCGTGAAGCGCTCCCGTCGAACGCCGTCACAGAGACCGGCTACTATACCGACGCAGACGGCGACTGGATTCATGATCAGAGCGAGCTGACCGCCGGACTCCGGAAATTCTATCAGGAAACCGGCGTGCAGCCCTATGTGTACATCCTGCCGAACGGCGAGAGCACCTCGGTTTCCGACCCTAAGAGCCGCGCGGAAGCCCTTTATCCGCAGCTGTTTTCGGACGAGGGTCATTTTCTGCTCGTGTTCTGCGACGACGGCCGCGGCGGCTATAACTGCGGCTATACGGTCGGTTCGCAGGCGAAAACCGTGATGGATGATGAAGCGGTCAGCATCCTTGCCGACTACCTCGACCGCTATTACAACGACTCCTCGGTCAGCGAGGAGGAGATCTTCTCGAATGCGTTCGCCAAAACGGCGGACCGCATCATGACCGTGACCCAGTCGCCCGTTGTGCCCGTCGCGGTCTGCATCGCGGCCGTCATCGTCATCGCGCTGCTCGTCTTTTCGCTCCAGAAGCGCCGCGAGGCGAAGGAGCGGCAGCGGCAGGCGGATGAGAAGATGTGGAGCACGCCGCTCGAGAGCTTCGGCGCAGACGAGGCGGCCGAACGCGCAAAAAAATACGAAAATACAGACACACATACACAATAAAACGGAAAGGAACGAAGAAAATGAGTATTCTGGAACGCTTCTCCACGATCATCAAGGCGAACATCAACGACCTGCTCGACCGTGCCGAGGACCCGGCGAAAATGATGGATCAGTATATGCGCCAGCTGATGAGCGACCTCGCAGACGTCAAGCGCGAGACCGCTTCCGTCATGGCGGAGGAGAGCCGCATTCAGCGTCAGCTCGAAGAAAAGCGCCAGGAGAGCGCAAAAAACGCCGACCTTGCGCGCCGCGCACTCCAGCTAAGCAACGAGGATGACGCGCGCGTATTCCTCGCGAAAAAGCAGGAGCTCGAAAAGCGCATCGAGGAGCTCCAGAAGATGTACGACGTTGCGCATGAAAACTCGATGCGTATGCGTCAGGTGCACGACAAGCTGGTTTCCGATGCGGAGACGCTGCGCCAGCGCCGTGAGGCCATTCAGAGCAAGATGGCGCTCGCCCGCGCGCAGGAAAAGGCCGCGAACGTGATGGGCAGCCACACCGGCGCCGACGAGAGCAGGCTCGGCGACGCGATCGCCCGCATGGAGGACAAGGCCGACGCGATGCTCGACCGCTCGAACGCGATGCAGTCGCTGAACGAGACGCCGCTCGACCCGGCTGCTGAGCTGGAAAAGAAGTATGCGGACGGCGCAAAAAATGCCGCTGTCGAGGATGAGCTCGAGAAGATGAAAAAGGAAATGGGACTTTAACCTGTCGCGAAACTGCGTTTTTCCGACAAGTTGTGTTCTGACTTCGCAAAACACGAGCCGTCCGAAAGTTCCCATACGGAAACTTTCTCCCTCTTATAAGTAACAAAACCGAGGCGCATATCCCCGGTTGCTCTCATTCAATGTTTTTGAGGATAGAGGCCTACGGGCTGATGCGTTTGCACAGCAAACGCTTTTGAATGCGCGCTGCCGTGCGGCTGCTGTTTTGCGTAAAAATAAATTGTATCGACAAACTGAGACCGAAGCGTAAACGCTTCGGTCTTTTCGTTTTTCCGCTGTTTATTTTTTCTTATGGTTTTCCCGGCCGACGCGGCAGCAGTCGAGCGTTTCGCTGCCGAAGGCAGCCTTGTTCTGGCTCGCCATGCGGTTCAGCCAGTTCGACCACGCCTGTTTCAGTTTTTTGAACAGCATATCGGATACCTTCCCTGTTTATATTCCTACCAATATTATAGGCTTTCTCCCGTATGTTGTCAAGAATCACCGCCGCTCAGTCCAGCTCGGCGTAAACGCCGTAGATATAGCCTTCGGCCGCCGCCTGCTCGTCGGTCAGCACTTCGCCGGTAAGGCTCGGACCGGACGCTTCGCTCTTGTATTCGACGGCGAGTTTTCCGGTGTGGAGCGTCATGGACTGCATCTGCTCCGAGCCGTCGGTGAATGTGACCGTAACGTTCAGCTTCGCGCCCTCAAAGCCGTCCACCGACTTATGCCACGAGTCCTGAAGGTCGTCGTCCTCGCTCTCCTGCCGGCTGGGCAGCCACAGACCGTAGCTGACGTCCGGGTTGTACTCGTCGGTGAAGCCGTTGTCCAGCTTCCAGCACAGGTCGGCGTACATCTGCTCTGCGCCCTCAAAGCCGTTACCCCAGACCATCACGGTATCCGCGCCGTCGAGTTCAGGGTTCGTGCCCTGATGCATCGTGCGCACCCATTCATCGCGATCAGCCGAGGTATCCTTAACGGTCTTTGTGCGGTAGACCGCGCCCCTGTCGATGGTCGCGGAGACGGTTTTGATGTGCTCGCCCGTCACCTTGAACAGGCAGCCGGAGAAAAATCCCTTGTCCGGGTCGTCTGCGCCGCTGCCGCAGTCGAACACGATCCTGCTGTCCTTCGGCTGACGCATCTCGCCCGTATCGGCAGCATATGCCACCAGACCGAACGTGTGCGCGATGTCCGTCACGGGATCGCTTCCGGTCTGTCTGCTGTGCAGGGCCGCGCCGCCGAGTACGACCGCAAATGCGCACGCTGCCGCGAGCAGCCGCTTCATGCCGCCCCTCATGCTGCGGACCGGCTGCCGCGCTCTGCCTTTTTCCTCACGCACCGCCGCGCGAGTCCGCGCCTTCAGCTCGTCCGGCGCCTTGATATTCTTCATTTCGTCCCACATGTTCATCATTCAGCTCTCCTTCCAGTTCGGTTTGCAGTTTTTTGCGTGCGCGATGCAGCCTTGTCCGTACCGTCGCCGGACGGCAGTTCACGATTTCCGCGATTTCGTCCGTGCCGTAGCCCTCGACATAGTGCAGCCACACGGCGGTACGCAGATCGGCCGGCAGCGCTTCGACCGCCTGCCAGAGCGCGCCCTTCTCCTCGCTCAGCGGCGCGGCGGCATCCGCGGCGGCTTCCAGAGGCGCGGTGCGCTTCCACCACGCCGAGCGCCGCAGATCAACGCAGCAGTGCAGCGTCACGCGCAGCAGCCATGCCTTGAGATGTTCACCGTCGCGAAACGCCGTCGTATCGCGCAGCAGACGCAGAAAAACATCCTGATAAACGTCCTCCGCATCCGCGCGGGAGCCGAGGCGGCAGAGCGCGAGCCGGTACACGGCGTCGCCGTATCGCTCCATCGCATCCTCCAGGAATGCGTCCTCGCGCAATTCATCTGACATGTCTCTCATCCTCCTTTCACTCATAACACGGCTTTTCCCCCGGAAATGTTCCCATATTCCCATATTTTCCGGCAAATATCCAGTATTTGTGCTTTACTTACATTTTACATCTTTTTAATTTGTGCTTAATATACAAAAACCAAGTGATTTTCTTTGATTATATTAAACAAAATTCGAATTGCATTTTTATATAAAATGACTATAATAATACTCGTCAAGGGAAACCGGACAAAATTAAAAAGAATTCATTGAAACGGAGGTCAACCCCTTATGAAGAACACTCGTGGTTATTTTGAGACGCTTGCAGCGATGCTTACCAATGGTTATCGTGTAGATTCTGCGCTGATGGGCCGTGACCGTGAGGAAGCGTTCTACAACCGCTTCGCCCGTTAATCTGCTTATATCTCTCATTATTTTTTCTTTCTTTACTCTTTTTACCTACTCTTTGTGGAAAAGGCCGTCTGTGAATACAGGCGGCCTTTTTCCGTGCCTGCGGGCTTTCTTCCAGGGGGGACGCTGTCCCCCCTGGATACGTTTCCGGTTCCGGAGAAACCGGAAACGACACCCCCTCTCGTCCGCACAAGGTGAATTGCCCTGAAAGGGCAAGAGAAGGTGCCCTGGGGTGCGGCGGACGAGGTCGCGCCGACGCGGCGCGAGCAGAGGAATAAAAGTCCGGCAGAGTTGGACTTTTATAGGGAATTTTATGCGGCGCACTGCGGTGCGCCTGTCCTGCCTGTTCCGGCTTCGCCGGAATGCGACAGAAAACTGCGCCCTTTGGGCGCAAAAAGGCACGCCGACGGCGTGCCTTTTTCTCTTACTCTTTTACTCTTTTTCCTTGTCTGCGCTTATTCCCCGGCGAAAAGCTCGCGCGTCTGGCGGACATTTTCGTCGATCGCGTTCTTGAGCGCCTCGACCGACTCAAACTGCATCTCCGGGCGCAGGAACTTATGCAGCTCGACATGGATCATCCTGCCGTACAGGTCGCCCGAAAAGTCGAGCAGATGCGGTTCGATGGTCGGCGCGCCGCCGTCCAGAAACGTCGGCTTGACGCCGATATTGGTCGCGGCGATATAGCTTTTTCCGTCCACGAGCACGCGCGTCGCGTACACGCCGTAGGGCGGCAGCGCCATTTCAGCTGGCAGGCGCAGATTGACCGTCGGTACGCCGAGCACGCTCGTGCCGACGCGGCGGCCATGCTCCACGATACCCGTCACGGTGTACGGATGGCCGAGGAACTTCGCCGCGCCCTCCATGTCGCCCTGCGCGATCAGCTGGCGGATATAGGTCGAGGAGACGACGATGCCGTCTACCTTGACGTCCTCGATGCAGTCGTAGCCGATACCGGCCTTCTCGCACTCGACCGCCATGCCCTCGGCGTTGCCCTGACCCTTGTAGCCAAAGCGGTTGTTGCGGCCGGAGATGATCCAGCCGGCATGGAACTGCCCGATGAGCAGTTTGTGAATGAAATCGCGCCAGTCCATATGCTGCATCCGCTCATCAAAATGGCCGAAGATCACCTCGTCCACGCCGCCAAGCTGCTTGATCTCCTCGCGGCGGTAGGCGTTCGCGGTCAGCAGCGGCACCTGACGGCCCATGACGACCGAGTCCGGATGCACGTCGAACGTGAACACGGCGCTCGTGCCGCCGATCTGCTTCGCGCGCTCGACCGCCTTCTGCATGAGCGCACGATGACCCAGATGCACGCCGTCAAAATATCCGAGCGCGATCGCACGGGGTTTTGTAACTTCTATCATCGGGCTATCCCCCTGAAATTATCGAAAGTTTTTATAGACAAACAGACCCAGACCGCCCTTGTCGAGCTCGCGGACCTGACCGAGCATGAGGAAGCGTCCCTCATGGTACACACGGCACAGCGTGCCTGCGGTTTCGGGCAGGCTGTCTGTCTGCCGCGGAAAGACGACTGCGCCGCGCGCGATGCGCTCCGCGCCCTCAGCGGTGAGCGCGACGGCCGGACAGTCGGTGAACAGGCTGTCGGTCGGCAGCAGGAGCTGCTGCATCGTGCCGTCGGCCATCGCCCGCTCGCAGTCCTCGAAGCTGCGGCAGCGGTCGAGCGGATACGCGCCCGAGCGCGTGCGCACCAGACTGTGCAGCACGGCGAGCGTGCCGAGCTTTTCACCGAGGTCGTTCACGAGCGTGCGCACATAGGTGCCCTTGCTGACTACACAGCGCAACGTGCCCTTCTGGGCGTTCTCGTCGAAGTCCAGCAGCTCCATTTCATGCACGATGATGTCGCGCGCCGGGCGTTCGACCTCCCTGCCCTTGCGTGCAAGGTCGTACAGCTTCTGGCCGTTGACCTTTACCGCGGAGTACATCGGCGGGATCTGCTGCTGCGGTCCGACAAAGCCGCGCACCGCACGCTTCACCGCATATTCCGCCGCGATCCGGTCGCCGGTCTGCACGATCTCGCCGGTCACATCCTGCGTATCCGTGCAATAGCCGAGCGTAAAGCCCGCGACGTACTCCTTGTCCTGCGCTGCGGCGAAATCCGCCGCCTTGGTCGCGCCGCCGATGAACACCGGCAGAACGCCGGTCGCGAGCGGATCGAGCGTGCCGCCGTGACCGATTTTCCTCGTGTGCAGGATGCCGCGCAGCTTGGCCACCACATCATGCGAGGTGAAGCCCTGCGGCTTGTCCATCAGCAGGATACCCGAAAGCTCAGTCTGCTGCATGGAACTGCTCCTTCGCTACGCGCAGCATCTCGGCCTTCGCCTCGTCCATGCCGCAGGTGAAGCTCGCGCCTGCCGCACGGACATGGCCGCCGCCGCCGACCCGTTTGCAGATCGCGGAGGCATCCATTTCCTTGGTCGTGCGCACGGAAACGCGAACGGTTCCGTCCGCCTTTTCGGTCATCGTAATGCCGATCTGCACGCCCTCGATCTGCCGCGTGAGCGAAGCGATCGAGTCCAGATCGTCCATATCCGCGCCGACTCGGTCGATGTCCTTCCGCCAGAGCACCGCGACCGCGATCGCGCCGTCCTCGTGAAACTCCATCGTGTCGAATACGATGCGCTCCATCTCGAAGCGCGGACGCGACTTGGTCTCGAACAGCGCGCGGTTGATCTCGCCGCCGTCGATGCCGGCGGTCAGGCACGCCGCCGCGACCGCATGGGTGTGCGCGGTCGTGTTCGAGAACTTGAAGCAGCCGGTATCGGTCGAGACGCCGACATAAATGCACTCCGCGATCTCGCGCGTCAGTCTGCATCCGAGCGCCGTCAGCACATCGTACAGCACCTCCGCGCATGCGCCCGCATCCGCACGGATGAGGTTTTTCGCGCCGAAGCCTTCGTTCGAGCCGTGGTGGTCGATGACCAGATCCACCCTGCCCTTATACTGCTCCGCCGTATCGGGGAACAGCTTTTCCTCTGCAATATCGGTCGAAACGATATACCGAGGGTTAAAATCATCCGGAGGATAACAGTCGGTAATCATCGGCGCATAGCGTCTTGTAATCTCCGGATTCTCCAGAATATACGCCCGCTTGCCGATCTGGCGCAGACCGCGGCACAGAGCGCCGGCGCAGCCTGCGGTATCGCCGTCCGGGCGGCGGTGGGTCAGGATGAGAATATCGTCATGCGCCTGCAAAGCGGCAGCCGCTTCAGCAACGTGAACGATCATTCCTCGTCCTCCCCTCCGAGCTTCCCTTCGTTTTTCAGTTCATGCAGCATTTCCGAGATGTGCGCACCGCGCGTGATCGACTCGTCGAGCTCGAACACCAGCTCGGGCGCGTAGCGCAGCTGGACCTTGTGGCCGACCTCGCGGCGCAGCCATCCGGCCGCAGACTTGAGGCCCTTCATGACGTCCTTCGCCTGCTGCTCGCTGCCGAGCACGGAGATATAGCACTTTGCATAGCGCAGATCGTTGGTCACATCGCAGTGCACGACCGAAACCATCGCGTTCTGCACGCGCGGGTCCTTGACCGACCGCAGCGCCTCCGCCAGCGCCTTCATCACTTCTTCGGAAATACGATCAATTCGAGTAGACATAATAAATCAAACCTCCCTCTTGAGGATTGGTTAATTCTTGCTAAAAGGAAATGCGCAAAGCGCATTTTCAGGCACGCGCCGCAGCGCGTGATTCAATTCCCCATAAAAGTCCAGCTCCGCCGGACTTTTATACCACTGCCCGCGCCGCGGCGGCGCGGCCTCGAATGTATTCATTCGAGAGGGGGTTATCGTTTCCGGTTTCCCTTGGGAACCGGAAACGTATCTAAGGGGGACAGCGTCCCCCTTAGAAAAGCAGTTTACTGCTTTACTTCCTCCATCACGAAGCACTCAATGATATCGCCTTCCTTGATATCATTGTAGTTCTCGATGCTCATGCCGCACTCGTATGCAGCAGCGACTTCCTTGACGTCGTCCTTGAAGCGCTTGAGGGTGTTGAGATGACCCTCATGGAATACGATGCCGTCGCGGACAACGCGGACCTCAGCGTTGCGCTGGATCTTGCCGTCCTGAACGTAGCAGCCTGCTACCGCGCCTGCGCCGGTGATCTTGAACACCTGACGAACCTCTGCGTGACCGAGCACGACTTCCTTGAACTTCGGCTCGAGCATGCCCTTCATCGCCTGCTCCATCTCCTCGATGGCATCATAGATGACGCGGTACATGCGCATGTCAACGCCCTGCTGTGCAGCGGATTCGGTCGCGGTGCGGTCCGGACGAACGTTGAAGCCAACGATGATCGCGCCCGAAGCGGCGGCGAGCATAACGTCGGATTCGTTGATCGCGCCGACAGCGCCGTGAATGACGCGGACGCGAACCTCATCGTTCGACAGCTTCTCGAGCGAGGAGCGAACCGCCTCGACCGAGCCCTGTACGTCGGCCTTGACGATGATGTTCAGCTCCTTCATCTCGCCCTGCTGGATGGAATCGAACAGGTTGTCGAGCGTTACCTTGTGGAACAGCTTGTTGCGCTCTTCCTTCTCCTTGTCCTTGCGCTGCTCGACCAGCTCGCGCGCCATCTTCTCGTCGTCTACGGCGTCGAAGATGTCGCCTGCGCCCGGGACCTCGGCCAGACCGATGATCTCGACCGGAACGGACGGGCCTGCGGACTCGATCTTCTTGCCATCGTCGTTGGTCATCGCGCGGACGCGGCCGACAGAGGTGCCCGCGATAACGGTATCGCCTGCGTGCAGGGTGCCGTTCTGAACGAGCAGGGTAGCGACCGGGCCGCGGCCCTTGTCGAGCTTGGCCTCGATGACAGTGCCGTGCGCCTTGCGGTTCGGATTTGCCTTGAGGTCAGCCATCTCTGCGGTCAGCAGAACCATTTCGAGCAGGTTGTCGATGCCCTGACCGAACTTCGCGGAGATATTGCAGACGATGGTGTCGCCGCCCCACTCCTCCGGTACGAGTTCGTACTCGGTCAGCTGCTGGAGCACGCGGTCCGGATTTGCCGCCGGCTTGTCGATCTTGTTGACCGCAACGATGATCGGAACGCCTGCCGCCTTGGCATGGTTGATCGCCTCGATGGTCTGCGGCATGATGCCGTCGTCGGCTGCTACGACCAGGATCGCAATGTCGGTGACCTGTGCGCCGCGTGCACGCATGGAGGTGAACGCCGCATGGCCCGGGGTGTCGAGGAAGGTGATCGGCTTGTCGTTGATCTTGACGCGGTATGCGCCGATGTGCTGCGTAATGCCGCCGGCCTCGTCTGCGGTGACCTTGGTCTTGCGGATCGCGTCGAGCAGAGAGGTCTTGCCGTGGTCAACGTGACCCATAACGACAACGACCGGATCGCGGGGCTGAAGCTCCTCTGCCTTATCCTCGTGCTCGTCGAACAGCTGCTCCTCGATGGTAACGTGAACTTCCTTCTCGACCTTGCAGCCCATTTCCTCCGCAACGATCGCTGCGGTATCGTAGTCGATGACCTCGGAGATGGACGCCATGACGCCGAGCTTGATGAGGCCCTTGATAACGTCCGCTGCGGTGCGCTTCATGCGGGAAGCGAGCTCGCCGACCGAGATCTCGTCCGGGATCATGACCTTGACCGGGATCTTCTTGAGCGCTGCCATCTGCTGCTGACGCTGCAGACGGCGCATCTTCTCCTGCTCCTCCTGACGGCGCTTGTTGCCGAACGGCTTGGAGCGCTGATCGGACTTCTTGGTGAGCTTCTGCTTCTTGGGGCCCTTGGACTCCATGCGCTCCGCCTTTGCGTCGACCAGCTTATCGACATGGTCGTCGTACTTTGCAAGGTTTACGTCGCCGGTGCCGCGCGTATCGATGCGGTGCACCTGCTTGACCTTGGAGGAAGCCGGAGTCTGCGCCGGCGCCTTCTCGGCCGGCTTCTCCTCCTGCTTCGCGGCAGGCTGCTCCTTGCGCTCGGACTGCTGTGCGCCGAGCAGGCTTTCCATGTTCTTGACCTGATGATGCTGGGTCATATATTCAAAAATAACCGACAGATCGGCATCGTCGAGCACCTGCATATGGTTCTTCGGCTCGGTGCGATACTTGGTCAGAATTTCCGTGATCTCCCTGGTGGATACGCCGAAGTCCTTTGCGACCTCGTGTACCCGGTATTTATTGTCTAATGCCATGGGCAATACCTCCAATTTATTTCGCTCGAAACCACGCTTTCGAGCGAGCATAGGCTGTGCCGCGCAAGGCGCGGACAAATCCTTGGCGCAGTTCTGCGCGTCGCTTCGCGGCACACAGAACCGCTTTCCTGTATAAAAACCGTGATACATGCTCCCGGTTTTTATGAGCCTGCACGGCAGGCTCTATTGAATGCGCGCTTTCGCGCGTTCGTTACGTTTTGTTGCGGAAGCTGCGCTTTTCGCCTGTAAAATGCGGTTTCCGTGCGCTGTCGCGACGGAAGGGGCGCTCGCCATCCTTACGGTACGGGCGCTTTTCGCCGTCCGCCCTGTAGAAGGGGCGCTCACTGTCCTTACGGTACGGGCGCTTCTCGCCATCCGCCTTGCGGAAGGGGCGCTCGCCGTCCTTGCGGTACGGACGCTTTTCGCCGTCCGCCCTACGGAAAGGGCGCTCGCCGTCCTTACGGCACGGGCGCTTTTCGCCGTCCGCCCTGCGGAAGGGGCGCTCACTGTCCTTGCGGTACGGGCGTTTTTCGCCGTCCGCCTTGCGGAAGGGGCGCTCGCCGTCCTTGCGGTACGGGCGCTTTTCGCCGTCCGCCTTGCGGAAGGGGCGCTCGCCGTCCTTACGGTACGGGCGCTTTTCACCGTCCGCCCTGCGGAAGGGACGCTTCTCCGCCGGTTTCGGGCGGCTTTCCTCACGTTTTTCCGGTTCATCCGGCTTTTCCGTCTCGGTTTCCGCCTTGTTCTTCTGCTTTTTGATGCCCTTGCGGGACTGGATGCGTGCATTCTTCTCGCTGAGGAGCTTTGCGGTCTCCGCATACTCCTCGTGCTCGCTCGCCAGCTTTTCAACCGCGGACGAGGCGAGTCCGATATCCGTCACGGCAACGATCGCGCAGCCGGACTTGCCGACCGCCGTGCCGAGTTCGATCTTGCCGTGGGGCAGTTGCACGCAGGGAACATTCGCCTTCTCGGCGTAGAACGCACCCTTTTTCGCCGTGCTCGCGCCGGCGTCGCCTGCGAGGAACACGCATCTTGCCTTGTGGGCAAAGCACACCTCGCGCACCAGCTCATCGCCGTAGGCGAGCTTGCCTGCGCGGCGTGCAAGGCCGAGCATTCTCAGTACAGGATCATTCGCCATGTGCGCCCTCCTGTTCCATCTGCTGCTCGAGCTGGTCATAGACCGTTTCGGGCACGGTGACGCTGAGCGCGCGCTCGATCGCGCGGCTCTTGCGTGCCTTCTTGAGGCATTCCGGCCTGCCGCACAGATACGCGCCGCGGCCGGGTGCCTTTCCCTTGAAATCGAGCGCAATCTCACCCTCGGGCGAGCGCACAACGCGGATCAGCTCCCTTTTCGGGAACATTTCACGGCAGCCAAGGCACTGCCGCATGGGAATCTTCTTTTGTACCATATTCTGCCGCACCTCCGCCTGCTTATTCAGCCTGCGGCTCGGTCTGCGGCTCCTCGACCGGCTCCGCCTCCGGCTCAGCCTGTGCCTGAGACTGCGGCGCAATGTCGATCTTGCAGCCGGTCAGCTTGGCAGCGAGACGGGCGTTCTGACCCTCCTTGCCGATCGCAAGGGACAGCTGATCGTCCGGAACGATGACGCGGCAGGACTTGCCGTCTGCCTGCATGGAAGCGGAGATAACGTCCGCCGGTGCGAGTGCTGCGGATACGAAGGTTGCCATATCCTCGTTCCACTTGATGATGTCGATCTTCTCGCCGTTCAGCTCTGTGGTGATGTTGGAAACACGCGCGCCGCGGGTACCGACGCAGGCGCCGATCGGATCAACGTTCTCGTCGTGCGAGGTAACGGCGATCTTGGTGCGGTTGCCTGCCTCACGAGCGATGGACTTGACCTCGACCACGCCGGAATGGATCTCCGGTACCTCGAGCTCGAACAGGCGCTTGACCAGACCCGGATGGGTGCGGGAAACGATGACCTGCACACCGCGCGTGCCGCGGCGAACCTCGATGAGGTAAACCTTGACATGCTGACCCTCGACGAGCGTCTCGCCGCGGACCTGCTCGGAAGCCGCAAGGATGGCCTCGCTCTTCTCGCCGCCGGAAACAACGTCCAGATAAGCGCTGCCGCTGCGCGGATCGATGCGGGCGACCGTAGCGTTCAGGATCTCGTGCTCCTTGCTCTCGAACTCGGAGATGACCATGCCGCGCTCCGCCTCGCGGATGCCCTGAATGATGACCTGCTTTGCGGTCTGGGCAGCGATGCGGCCGAACGACTTGGTCGGGATGTCGATGTCGATGATGTCGCCGACCTGCGGATTTACCTTGTAGTCAGCAGCCTCCTCGAGGGTGATCTCCTCGTAAGGCTCATAAAGGTCCTCGGTGCGGACGACCGTCTTGCGCACGTACATGCGGATGGTCTTTTCCTCGCGGTTCGGCTCGACGTAAACGTTGTCAGTCATGCCGTCGTTGTCGCGCTTGTAAGCGGTGATGAGTGCCTGACCTACGCGGTCGAGCATGTAGTCCACCGGGATGCCCTTCTCTTTTTCGAGCTGTTCCAGGGCGTCAAAAAATTCTGCGTTCACCATTTTTTCCAATCCAACTCCTTTTTATATCTCGACCGCGAGACGAACCGCGGCAATGTCCTTCGACTCAAATACGATGCGCTCCCCGCCGACGTCGAGCGTTACCGCGCCGTCGTCGTAGCCTGCGAGCGTGCCCTCGATCTGCTTTGCGCCGTTCAGCGCCTTGTACAGACCGACCTCGACCGTCTGTCCCATGAAGGCCTCGAAATGCTCGGGGCGCTTGAGGCGGCGGGCAAGTCCCGCCGAGGAAACGCACAGCGTGTAGGACGGCATATCGTCAAATTCCTTTGCGTCCAGCATGGGGTCAAGCGCGCGGGAGACCTTCTCACACTGGTCGATATTCACGCCCTCCGGGTGGTCCACGGTGACGGTCAGCATATACTGTCCGCCCTCTTTTTCAAATTCTACATCCCACAGAGAAACGCCGGCCTGTTCGCACAGGGGTCTGACCAGCTCTTCCACGCGGGCGACGATCTGCTTTGCCTGCAAAGCCGTCCCTCCTTCGGTTATCGAAAAATTTTGTATAAGCAAAACGTAAGGAGTGGCACTTGGCCACTCCCTACGGTTACTTTCATTCTTACATTGATAGTATATCACGTATCCCGCGCTATTGCAAGCTTTTTCAAAAGAAAAGCATGGATTTCCGCCGTTAAAATGCACAAAATCGGACATGCAGGCGGCGAAAACGTGTCTGCGTGATATTTTTGACCGGTCACTTCGGGTCGGTTACGATCTTGATCTTGGCCGTAACAGCCTTTGCTGTAGTGAATGTGATGCTGTAATCACCGGAATTCGGAGCCGTCATGCGTGCGGACTGTTCCTCGGTGAGCGTGCCGGCGATGCTGTCCCCCTCGGAGGAGCGGAGTGCACAGGTGAACTCCGCGCCGTTCGGCGTGGTATCCATGGCTTTTACTTCGACAACGGTTCCCTTCGTAAGAGCAGGCGCCCACGCTTTCAGCGTTACGGAACCGCCCGCCGGAATCGTCACCACATACTCGTTCGAAGCGCCCTTCACCTGCTCGTTCTCGGCCGGAAGTCCTTCTCCGATTGTGATTTTGATTTTTGCCGTTACGGCTTTCACCGCATGGAAAGTAACTCTGTAATTACCATCCGTCGTGGCCTCTATTCGTCTTGTCTGCTCTTCGGCAAGGCCGTAGGTAAAACCGCCGCCGCCGGAGGACTGGAGCGAAAACGTCAGATTTTCGCCAGACGGCGTGGTATCCATGGCCTTTACGGCGATGAATGTTCCCTTTTTGATAGCGGGAGCCCATTCAGACAGCGCCACGGTGCTGTTCGCCGGAATTACCACCACGTACTCGTTCATGACGCTTCCCGGCTGGGACGGCTGTGTGTTATCCGCCGGGAGAATATTCTTTCCGGTATCGTCATATTCCTCAGACGTCTGAAACGGCCGAAACTCTCCCTCGGCTGCCGGTGCATCTGCCGCTGCGGCGAACATGCCGCCAAAACAGAGTACAGCAAGCAGTACGCTGAGTATCTTTTTGAATAACGTTTTCATGTTTGTCCCTCCTCACTGATCGCATTAAGGTCTACTGCCTCCAATTTTAGTATAACAGATTATGGTTTGCAGTCAATTCTCAGAATATCAAATTTTTCCCATGCCCAATTGTACAGATTGCCTTACAAATATTGATTTCACGTTGTCTTTTTATCGTTTTTGTTCTGATTGCCTTTATTTTCCTGTTGTGGGCAAAAGAAAAAGGTTATCCAATAAGCACGCTACTGGATAACCTTTTTGAAAATCATTTTTTCCCGAGCCTGCGCTCAGGTCGAGTCGTCAGTATTCCGTCAGGAATTACTTAACCAGCTCGATGATTGCCATCTCTGCGCAGTCGCCGCGGCGGGGACCGATCTTTACGATGCGGGTGTAGCCACCGTTACGGTTAGCGTACTCCGGAGCGATCTCAGAGAACAGCTTAGCAACAACTGCTTCCTTGGTGACGTAAGCCATAGCCTGACGACGGGAAGCCAGAGTGTTCTTCTTGCCGAGGGTAATCATCTTCTCGGTCATCGGGCCTACTTCCTTAGCGCGAGCGAGGGTGGTCTCAACCTTGCCGTTCTCCAGCAGGTAGGTTACCAGCGCACGCAGCATAGCCTTACGATGGTCAGTAGGACGGCCGAGCTTGCGATTGTTAGCCATTCGTGTTTACCTCCAAATTAAAGTAAAAGCGGCGGCGCGGTAAAACGTACCGCCGCGTCAGTTCAGTTACAGTGCCTCACGGCACACAGTTTGTCCGTTTTCGGTAATCAGGCAGTTTCACTTGCAGCTTCTGACGAAGCTGTGGGCGAAAGTACGAAGATTACTCCTCAGACTTTGCAAGATGCAGGCCCATAGCCTCCAGCTTGCCGATGACCTCTTCCAGGGACTTGCGGCCCAGGTTACGAACCTTCATCATGTCCTCCTCAGAGGTGTTGATGAGATCCTCAACCGTGTTGATGCCTGCGCGCTTGAGGCAGTTGAAGGAACGAACGGAGAAGTCCAGCTCCTCGATCGTCATTTCAAGCACCTTATCGTGCTGCGCTTCAGCCTTTTCAACAACGGTGGACTTGGAGCCGATCTCCTCGGACAGGTCTACGAACAGATCGAGGTGGTCGCGGAGAACCTTTGCGCCGAGCGATACAGCGTCGCGGGCGGTGATGGTTCCGTCGGTCCAGATCTCGAGCGTCAGCTTATCATAGTCGGTCAGATCGCGGACACGGGTGTTTTCAACCGTGTAGTTGACCTTGTAGACCGGCGTGTAGATCGAATCCACCGGAATGACGCCGATGGAGGTCTGATGCTGCTTGTTCTTCTCGGCCGGAACGTAGCCGCGGCCGGAAGTCATCGTAATCTCCATGGACAGGCGAGCATCGCTCATCAGGGTAGCGATGTGCAGGTCAGGATTCAGGATCTCGACCTCACCGTCCGCGTGGATGTCACCGGCCTTGACCTCGCCCTCGCCGGCAGCCTCGATGTAGACCGTCTTGGGGCCGTCGCAGTGCAGCTTGGCAATGATGCCCTTGATGTTCAGCACGATCTCGGTGACGTCTTCCTTAACGCCCGGGATGGTGGAGAACTCGTGCTGCACGCCTGCAATCTTGATGCTGGACGCTGCCGTACCCGGCAGAGAGGACAGCAGAATGCGGCGCAGGGAGTTGCCCAGCGTGGTGCCATATCCGCGCTCCAGCGGCTCTACGACGAACTTGCCGTAGGAGCCGTCCTCGGCGAGCTGCTCACAGTCAATACGCGGTTTTTCGATTTCGATCATGTGGTACCCTCCTTCACGTTGGTTGGAAACTCTAAGCGGAACAGACGCAGCAGACGCCACGCCCGTTCCAAAAGCGAGGGTCTATTATTTCGAGTACAGCTCGACGATGAGGTGCTCAGCAACTTCGTAGTCGATGTCGTCGCGTGCCGGCATTGCTACAACCTTGCCCTCGAAAGCATCGTTAGCCTTCTCGATCCACTTCGGGCAAGCCTTCTTGCCGTTTTCCTCGAGCAGAGACTTGAACTTGGTGGTGGTGCGGGACTTCTCGCAGACTGCAACTACGTCGCCCGGCTTAACCTGGAAGGACGGGATGTTGACGCGCTTGCCGTTTACGGTGAAGTGGCCGTGGTTAACGAGCTGACGAGCTTCGCGGCGGGTGTTTGCAAAACCCATGCGGAAAACTACGTTGTCGAGACGGCGCTCGAGCTCCTGGAGCAGGATCTCACCGGTGATGCCCTGCTTGCGCTCAGCCTTCTCGTAGTAGTGATGGAACTGCTTCTCGAGAACGCCGTAGATAAACTTTACCTTCTGCTTCTCGTTGAGCTGCATGCCGTACTCAGACTGCTTGCGGCGAGTCTGCTTGGGCTGGCGCTTGGTAGACTTGGAGTAACCAAGTACCGCCGGGGAAAGACCAAGCGTCTTGCAACGCTTGAGAACGGGCTGGGTATTCTTAGCCATTTATTGGTTTCCTCCTTCTATTATACGCGACGACGCTTCGGCGGGCGGCAGCCGTTGTGCGGGATCGGGGTTACGTCCTTGATCATGGTAACCTCGAGGCCAGCGGCCTGCAGTGCACGGATAGCAGCCTCACGGCCGGAACCCGGGCCCTTAACATATACTTCTACGGTCTTCAGGCCGTGCTCCATGGCAGCAGCGGCAGCGGTCTCAGCCGCGGTCTGAGCTGCGAACGGAGTGGACTTACGAGAACCACGGAAGCCCATCTCGCCGGAGGAAGCCCAGGAAATAGCGTTGCCGTTCAGGTCGGTAATCGTAACGATCGTGTTGTTGAAAGAGGAACGGATGTGAGCCGCGCCCTTCTCGATATTCTTGCGCTCGCGGCGACGAGTACGGGTCGCTGCGCCCTTCTTCTGTACCTTAGCCATTTATACGTTCCCCTCCTTACTTCTTCTTGTTCGCAATGGTCTTCTTCGGGCCCTTGCGGGTGCGTGCATTGGTCTTGGTGCGCTGACCGCGAACCGGCAGGCCGCGGCGATGACGCAGGCCGCGATAGCAGCCGATCTCGACCAGACGCTTGATGTTCAGGCCGATCTCACGGCGCAGGTCACCCTCGACGTTGTAGTCGCGCTCGATGACTTCACGCAGCTTAGCAGCCTCTTCTTCGGTCAGGTCCTTGACGCGGGTATCCGGATTGATACCGGTCTTAGCAAGGATTTCGTTGGACGTCTTGCGGCCAATGCCGAAGACGTAGGTCAGGCCGATCTCCACGCGCTTCTCGCGGGGAAGGTCAACACCGGCAATACGTGCCATACTATTATAACCTCCATAGTTACACACTGAGGCGTGTTTGCAAACACAGTATAGGGACCGCCTCCGCCCCTGCAGCGTCGCGCTCGCCGCGCGTGCTTGTCGTGTTCGCGTAAACCATGATCCGCGCCCCTGGGCGCGCATTTTATGAGGCGATTAACTTAATCGCCATAAAAAGTCCAGCTCTGCCGGACTTTTTATTCCTCGACTCAGCCGCCTCGGGCGGCGTCATTTCGGTTTCGAAAATCAGTTTCTACTGGAACTGATTTTCGTATATAGGGACTTTTTGAAAGTCCCTATAAAGCACCGAAGGTGCTTCTTAGCCCTGCTTCTGCTTGTGCTTCGGGTTCTGGCAGATAACCATTACACGGCCCTTGCGGCGAATGATCTTGCACTTCTCGCAGATCGGCTTTACAGACGGTCTTACCTTCATGTTTGTTTTACCTCCATCAAGAATTTATGGTGGGATGGGACACCGGGGAGACCCCGGCGACCACTGGCGCGCAGGTCACATGCGTACCTCCGCCCGCTTTTATCACTTGGAACGCCAGGTGATACGACCGCGGGTCAGGTCGTAAGGCGACATCTGTACGGTGACCTTGTCGCCCGGAAGAATGCGGATAAAGTTCATGCGGAGCTTGCCGGAAATATGGGCCAGAATTTTATGGCCGTTCGGCAGCTCTACCTGAAACATAGCGTTCGGCAGCGCCTCTACGACGGTGCCTTCCAGCTCGATCACATCATCTTTTGCCATTGTTCGTTTCCCCTCCTCGGTCAAATGTTGTCCTCGTCCCCTGTCCAGAGGGCGAGTGCCTTGCGGATTTCACTGTTTGTCAGCCGGCCGCCCTCCTCGAGCTTGAGCCGGGTCCGCTCATCGCACGCCCCCTGTCGGGAAACGTGCTTTTCGCGTTTGCGCTTCGGGTTTTCCGCCCGCCGCGCGCGTCCGTTCGCCAGCAGGAGGAAATCCCCCTCCTCCGCGACGACCAGCATGAGCTGTCCTCTGTCCCTTCCGGTCAGAGAGAGCACGATGTCGGATAATCGGGCGCGAGACATCACAGTACCTCGCCGTCGATGCTTGTCAGGATCTCCGGCTCGCCATCCGTGATGGCAATGGTGTTTTCATAGTGGGCGGAAAGTTTACCGTCCCGGGTCTTGACGGTCCAGCCGTCGGGCAGGACCTTGACCGTGTAAACACCCACATTGACCATCGGCTCAACCGCGATGACCATGCCGCTCTGCAGGCGGATGCCATGGCCGGGTTTGCCGTAGTTCGGGACCTCAGGGCTTTCATGCAGGTTTTCACCTACACCGTGACCGACGTAGTCGCGCACGACCGAGAAGCCGTTCGCCTCGACGTATGCCTGAACGGCAGCGCCGATGTCGGAAACACGATAGCCCACACGGGCAAATTTAATGCCTTCAAAGAAACTCTGGCGCGTGACTGCGATCAGCTTTTTCGCCTCGTCGCTTACCTCTCCGCAGGGGATGGTAGCGGCGCAGTCACCGTGGTAGCCGCCGATGTAGGCGCCGACATCCACCTTGACGATATCTCCCTCGCGGACGATATGCGTCTTGGACGGAATGCCGTGGATGACCTCATCGTTGATGGACACACACGCACTGCCCGGAAAACCGCCGTAACCAAGGAAGGAAGGCTTTGCGCCTGCGTCCTCGATGGTCTTGCGGACGATCCGGTCGATTTCTTCGGTAGTAACACCCGGATGAACCGCGTCAGCCGCCGCCTTGCGCGCGAGCGCAGTGATTCGGCCGGCGACGCGCATCCGTTCGAGTTCTTTTTCTGATTTAATGTGAATCATAATTACAGACCCAATGCCTCAACCGCAAATTTCTCAGTTTCATGGATGCCCTTAGTACCGTCGATGCTCTTGAGCTTGCCCTGAGCATCGTAGTAGCCCTTGAGGGGCTCAGTCTGCTCGTGGTAGGTCTCCAGGCGGTGACGAACGACGTCAGCCTGGTCATCGCTGCGGATAACGAGCTTGTCGCCGCAGATATCGCAGACATCAGCCACGCGCGGCGGATTTGCCTCGACGTGGTAGGTTGCACCGCAGCGCAGGCAGACACGACGGCCGGTCATGCGCTTCTCGATGACCTCGTTCGGTACCTCGAGAGCCAGAGCACAGTCGATCTTTGCGATCTCGTCGAGTGCCTCAGCCTGCGGGATCGTGCGCGGAAAGCCGTCAAGGATGAAGCCGCTCTTGCAGTCGCGCTTTGCGATGCGCTCCTTGAGCAGGTCGATGACGAGCTGGTCCGGTACGAGCTTGCCGGCGTCCATGTACTCCTTAGCCGACTGGCCAAGGGGCGTATTGTTCTTGATTGCCTCGCGCAGAATGTTGCCGGTCGAGATGCTCGGAACACCCATCTTTTCGATCAGGTAGGACGCGAGCGTACCCTTGCCGGCGCCCGGTGCGCCAAGAAGAATCAAATTCACTTAAAATCAGCCTCCAGATTTATTCCAAAAAGCCCTTGTGATGACGCATGAGCATCTGCGCCTCCATCTGCTTGACCGTGTCAAGCGCAACACCGACGACGATGATGACCGAGGTGCCGCCCAGAGCCACATTGGAGAGGTTCGTGGAGATCGCACCGACGATCAGCGGTACCAGAGCGACGATGCCGAGGAATACGGCGCCGACGAAGGTAACCTTGCCGAGCGCCTTGGTGATGAAGTCGCTGGTCGGCTTGCCGGGGCGGAAGCCCGGGATGAAGCCGCCGTTCTTCTTCAGGTTGTTGGCGATCTCGATCGGGTTAAACTGGATGGATGCATAGAAATATGCGAAAGCGAGGATCAGCAGCGCGTACAGAACGATGTAGACCACACTTCTCTGCGAGAACAGATTGAGGATGTGGGCACCGACCGTACCAGCCTCCGGCTGCCAGAACATCGAAACGGTCTGCGGCAGCGCGAGGATGGAGGACGCAAAGATGATCGGCATAACGCCGGAAGCGTTGACCTTGATCGGCAGATGGGTGGACTGACCACCGTACATCTTGCGGCCGACAACGCGCTTTGCGTACTGCACCGGGATGCGGCGCTCTGCATTGGACATGAATACAATGAACACTACGATGAAGATACCGATAATGATCATCAGGATTGCGGAAACGATGCCGCTCGTGCCGGTCTGGAACAGGTTGCCCAGCGTGCGCATGAGCGACGGACCGCGGGATACGATACCTGCGAACAGGATGATCGAGATGCCGTTGCCGATACCCTTCTGGGTGATGTGCTCACCCATCCACATAATCAGCGCGGTGCCTGCGGTGAAGGTCATAATGATCGTAACGGCCGCCAGAACGCCCTTGTCAGAAAGGAAGCCCTGGTTGCGCAGCAGAGCGTAGTAGGACAGACCCTGCAGCAGGCCGAGCAGAACGCCGACGTAGCGGGTCCAGCTTGCGATCTTCTTGCGGCCCTCCTCGCCGCCGTCCTTTACCATGCGCTCGAGAGCGGGGATGGCGACGGTCAGCAGCTGAAGGATAATGGACGCATTGATATACGGAGTAATGCTCATGGCGAAGATCGTCGCACGCGACAGACCGCCGCCGGAGAACATATCCAGATAACCGAGCATCGAACCGTTGGTGCTTGCCTGCTCAAAATACTGAGCAAGCAGCTGGGTGTCGATGAACGGAACCGGAATGCACGAACCGAAGCGGAAGATCAGGATGATAAACAGAGTATACAGGATCTTCTTGCGCAGTTCGGGCATAGCCCAGGCGTTTTTAAGGGTTTGAAACACCTTAAATCACCTCGGCCTTTCCGCCTGCGGCTTCGATCTTCTCCTTTGCGGACGCAGAGAATGCTGCTGCCTTGACAGTCAGCTTCTTGGTGAGCGCGCCGTTACCGAGGATCTTGATGCCGTCGAGAGCATTCTTAACGATGCCGGCATTGCAGAGGATCTCTGCAGTTACCTCAGCGCCGTCTTCAAACTTCTCAAGAGCGGAAACATTGACCGGTGCGTAAGTGGTGCCGAAAATATTGTGGAAACCACGCTTCGGCAGACGGCGTGCCAGAGGCATCTGACCGCCTTCAAAACCCGGACGGACACCGCCGCCGGAACGGGCCCACTGGCCCTTGTGACCGCGGCCTGCGGTCTTGCCATTGCCGGAACCGGCGCCACGGCCCTTGCGGTATGCCGGCTTGGTTGCGCCTGCGGCGGGCGTTAATTCATGCAGCTTCATGGGTTACGCCTCCTCTACAACTTCGAGCAGGTAGCCGATCTGCTGGAGCTTGCCGCGGGTCTGCGCGTTGTCCGGCTGAACGGTTACGTCGTTAATCTTCTTAAGCCCCAAAGAATGAGCGGTCGCAATGTGCTTCTCCAAGCGGCCGACCAGGCTCTTTTTCAGGGTAATCTTCATGTTAGCCATTATAAGTTACCCCTTTCTTACAGTTCTTCTACAGCCTTGCCGCGTACAGCAGCAACCTGTGCAGCGCTGCGCATGCTCTTCAGACCCTGCATCGTTGCGGAAACGACGTTCTGCGGGTTGTTGGAGCGCAGGCACTTGGTGCGGATATCCTTGATGCCGGCAGCCTCTACGATTGCACGGACTGCACCGCCGGCAATAACGCCGGTACCGGGAGCAGCAGGCTTGAGCAGGACACGGCCTGCACCGAACTCGCCGATGATCTCGTGCGGGATAGTGGTGCCCTTCATGGAAATCTTAACGAGGTTCTTCTTGGCGTCCTCGATGCCCTTGCGGATTGCGTCCGGAACCTCGGCAGCCTTGCCGGTGCCGAAGCCAACGGTACCCTTGCCGTCGCCTACAACAACCAGCGCGGAGAACTTCATCACGCGGCCGCCCTTAACGGTCTTGGATACACGGTTGAGCGCTACGACGGTCTCGGAGTACTCGTCCTCACGCTTATCGTTTCTGTTAAACTGAGCCATGTTTTACCTCCTCCCCGACTTAAAACTGCAGGCCGCCCTCGCGGGCGCCATCTGCGAGCTCCTTCACGCGGCCGTGGTACACATAGCCGCCGCGATCGAATACGACGTTCTCAATGCCCTTAGCCTTGCAGCGCTCAGCAACGAGCTGGCCAATCTTCTTGGCTGCTTCCTTGTTGCCGCCGTACTCGGTGAAGTCCTTCTCAGCAGTCGAGGCGGATACCAGGGTAACACCGGCGACGTCGTCGATGACCTGTGCATAGATGTTCTTTGCGGAACGGAATACGTCCAGACGCGGACGATCAGCCGTACCGTTGATCTTAGCGCGTACGCGCTTGTGGCGCTGCAGACGCGCCTTGTTGGAGTCCTTCTTCGAAACCATTTACTTACGCCTCTCCTTTCCTTACTTCTTCTTAGCGCCGGTCTTGCCTTCCTTGCGGCGGACAAACTCGTCAGCGTAGCGAATGCCCTTGCCCTTGTAGGGTTCCGGCGGACGCTTCTCGCGGACTTCCGCTGCAAACTGGCCGACCTTCTGCTTGTCAGGACCGGAGATGACGATCGTGTTCGGATTCGGAACGTCGATCGTGATGCCCTCGACCTCGCTCATGGTAACCTGATGCGAGTAACCGAGGTTCATAACCAGATCCTTGCCCTGCTTTGCTACACGGTAGCCTACGCCCTGTACGCTCAGCTCCTTCTTGAAGCCTTCGGTAACGCCTACGACCATGTTGTGGATCAGGCTGCGGGTCAGGCCGTGCAGTGCACGGTTGTGCTTGTCGTCGTTCGGACGAGTGACGAGGATTTCGTTGCCCTCCACCGCGATGTTCATGTTCGGATGGAATTCGCGGGTAAGGGTTGCCTTAGCGCCCTTTACGGTAACAACGTTGCCGTCAATCTTGACTTCAACGCCGGCCGGAATGGCAATCGGCATTCTACCAATTCGAGACATTGTTTATACCTCCCTTACCAAACGAATGCGAGAACTTCGCCGCCGACGTTCAGCTCGCGAGCCTTCTTGTCGGTCATGACGCCTCTCGACGTAGAAACGATGGCAATACCAAGGCCGCGGAGTACCTTCGGGAGCTCCTGTGCGCCGGCGTATACACGCAGGCCCGGCTTCGATACACGCTTGATGCCGGTGATAGCCTTCTGACGGCCGTCAACGTACTTCAGAGCGATACGGATAATGCCCTGGGTGTTGCCCTCTACAACGTCGAAGGACTTGATGTAGCCTTCGTCAAGCAGGATCTGGGCAATAGCCTTCTTCATTTTGGATGCGGGTACATCCACGCTGGCATGACGAGCATTGCCGGCGTTGCGGATACGGGTCAGCATATCCGCGATGGGATCAGTGATCTGCATAAATGCTCTCCTTTACAAGAAGTTTGGGGGTAGTGCAGCAATCGAGCGCCGGTGGGTTAATCCGGTTCTGATTTGTCTGTTTGCCTCCCACTTTTCTTTACACTGCTCGTGGCCCTTCCACGGACAGCGGCTATGGGGATAAAAATACGCTGGCCTGAACGAACCAGACCAGCGTTTATTATAACACAGCAAAGCATTGACTACAATCGGGAAAAGTGCTGATTTTGCGTCTTTTTTCACGTTGTTTGCAGTCAAATCGCTAAGATACAGGTTATAACGGCAGGTCGGCCGTTTTTGGCCGCTCCAGAAACCACGCCGTATGAAACGGTTGATGGCTAATGGGCGTGGCGACGATTTTCGCCGCTCAGTACGCTTGATGCGCACTGTTATTAGTATACACTATCCCAGGCGTATCGCGCAAGTCTTTTTTTGAAAAAAAACCAAAAAATTTTAAGGAAGGCTCGCTTCGTATTTCCCGGTTGTCTTTCGCCTCCGGCAAAACAAGCCGGGACAGGCGAGCCGCAGCGAGCCGCGTAAAATTCCCCAAGAAAGTCAGGGCGTGTACCTGACTTTCTTACCTCTGCCCGCGCCGCGGCGGCGCGGCCTCGTCCGCCGTGCGGACGAGAGGGGGTTATCGCCCGCGGTTTCTCCGGAACCGGGGGCGTATCTAAGGGGGACAGCGTCCCCCTTGGAAGAAAGCGAAAAAAGGCACCCCATACAGGGGTGCCTTTTGAAGCGTCTTTACCAGGATGCCTTGCGAACGCCCGGAATCTGGCCCTTGTAAGCCAGCTCGCGGAAGCAGATACGGCAAACGCCGTAGTCGCGCAGGTAAGCGTGGGGACGGCCGCAGATCTTGCAGCGGTTGTAAGCACGAACGGAGAACTTCGGCTTCGCCTGCTGCTTGAGTACCATAGACTTCTTAGCCATTGATCAATTCTCCTCCTTACTTCTCGAACGGAGCGCCCATCAGAGTAAGCAGCTCCTTCGCTTCTTCGTCAGTGTTTGCGGTGGTGCAGATGACGATGTTCATGCCGCGCAGCTTGTCGATCTGCTCGTAGGAAATCTCCGGGAAGATCAGCTGCTCGGTGAGGCCGAGGGAGTAGTTGCCGCGGCCGTCGAACGCGTCGCCGTTAATGCCGCGGAAGTCGCGGACACGCGGCAGAGCTACGTTGAACAGGCGGTCGAGGAACTCCCACATACGGTCGTGGCGCAGGGTAACCTTAACGCCTACCGGCATGCCCTCACGCAGCTTGAAGTTTGCGATGGACTTCTTAGCGTGGGTGATGATCGGCTTCTGGCCGGAAATCGCGGTTACGTCGCGGACGATAGCCTCGATAACCTTGGAGTTACCGTTTGCTTCCTTGCCGCAGCCGACGTTGATGACGACCTTGTCGATCTTCGGGATCTGCATAACGCTCTCATACTCGAACTTCTTCATCAGAGCAGGCGCAACGTCCGCAGTATACTTTGCTTTCATATTCGGAACCATTTATTGCAACCTCCTCTTCTTAAAGTGTCTCGCCGCAGTGCTTGCACACTACGAGCTTCGCGCCGTTCTCAGCAAACTTGTGTGCCGAACGGGTCGGCTTGTTGCACTTCGGGCAGACCTTCATGACCTTGCAGGCACGAACAGCGCCCTCGCGCTCTACGATGCCGCCGGTCTCGCCCTGGCGGCGGGGCTTGGTGTGGCACTTAACCATGTTCACACCTTCGATTACTACCATACCCTTCTTCGGGTCTACGGACAGAACCTTGCCGCGCTTGCCCTTTTCCTTACCGGAAAGAACGACTGCGGTGTCGCCCGTCTTTACATGCAAATTGTTCATTTGTTGGCGACCTCCTTACAGTACTTCCGGAGCAAGCGACAGGATCTTCATGTAGTCCTTGTCACGCAGCTCACGAGCGACAGGCCCAAAGATACGGGTGCCGCGGGGGTTTTTGTCATCACGAATGATAACGCCAGCGTTCTCGTCAAAGCGGATATAGCTGCCGTCTGCACGGCGCAGGCCCTTAACGGTGCGGACGATGACAGCCTTGACTACGTCGCCCTTCTTAACGCCGCCGCCCGGGGTGCACTTGCGCACCGAGCAGACAACTACGTCACCGATGTTGCCGTACTTGCGAGCAGAGCCGCCGAGAACACGGATTACCTTCAGTTCCTTTGCGCCGCTGTTATCAGCTGCACGCAGAAAGCTTTCCTGCTGAACCATGTGCTCTCCTCCTTACTTTGCCTTCTCGATAATCTCGACCAGTCTCCAACGCTTGTCCTTGGACAGCGGACGGGTCTCCATTACCTTTACCTTGTCGCCGATCTTGCACTCGTTGTTCTCGTCGTGCGCCTTCAGCTTATAGGTGTGCGGAATAACCTTCTTGTACAGAGGATGTGCTACACGATCCTCGATTGCTACGACAATGGTCTTGTCCATCTTATCGGAAACGACCTTGCCTACTCGCGTTTTGCGTAATGCTCTTTCGCTCATAATATTCGTTTCCCTCCTTTATGCCTTCTCCGCGAGCTGCTTCTCACGGATTACGGTGTTGACTCGAGCAATGTCGTGCTTGACTTCATTGATCTTGTTGGTGTTGTCGAGCTGATTGGTAGCGAGCTGCAGACGGAGGTTGAAGAGGTCCTTCTTCAGCTCACCGAGCTTTGCAGACAGCTCCTCAGCCGTCAGTTCTCTGATCTCAGATGCCTTCATCATGCTTCACCGCCATTCTTCTGCTCACGGGCAACGAACTTGGTCTTGCAGGGCAGCTTGTGGCTTGCCAGACGCAGCGCCTCACGAGCAACTTCCTCGGAAACGCCTGCGATCTCGAACAGGACACGGCCCGGCTTAACTACTGCAACCCAGTACTCGGGTGCGCCCTTACCGGAACCCATTCGGGTGCCGGCCGGCTGCTGAGTTACCGGCTTGTCGGGGAAAATCTTGATCCATACCTGACCGCCACGCTTGGTGTAACGGGTCATTGCGATACGGGCTGCCTCGATCTGGTTCGAGGTGATCCAGCACGGCTCGGTAGCCTGCAGACCGAACTCACCGTTCGATACGAAGTTACCGCGGGTTGCCTTGCCGGTCATGCGGCCGCGCTGTACGCGACGGTATTTAACTCTCTTAGGGAGCAGCATTAGCGGTTGCCTCCTTCCTGACGGGGTGCGCGACGCTCGCCACGGTTGAAGTCACGACGGCCGCCGCGACGGTCATCACGGCCACCGCGACGCTCGCGGCGCTCGAATGCCGGCTTCGGAGCCTCGATGGAACGGCCCAGACGCGGACCGCCGTGGAGAACCTCACCCTTGTAGATCCAAACCTTAACGCCGATGCGACCATAGGTGGTAGCGGCCTCGGCAAAGCCATAGTCGATGTCCGCACGCAGGGTCTGCAGCGGAATGGTGCCTTCATGGTAGTGCTCGGTGCGAGCGATCTCAGCGCCGCCCAGACGGCCGCCGCAGGATACCTTAATACCCTTTGCGCCCATGCGCATTGCACGACCCATGCACTGCTTCATTGCACGGCGGAAACCGATGCGCTTCTCGAGCTGAGCAGCGATGTTCTCAGCTACCAGGGTAGCGTTGGTGTCCGGGTTCTTGATCTCGATGATCGAGCAGCGAACCTTCTTGCCGTACTTCTTGGTCAGCTCTTCCTCGAGCTTCTTGATGTCCTCGCCGCCGCGGCCGACAACCATGCCCGGACGCGCGCACTGGATCATGATCTTGATCTCGTCGTTCTTACGCTCGATCTCGATCGCCGGAACGCCTGCATCGAACAGACGCTTCTTCAGTTCCTTACGGATGTTGTAGTCTTCCACGAGGAGGTCGCCGAACGCATTGTCCTTTGCGAACCAACGGGAATCCCAATTCTTGATAACGCCGACACGGAGACCGTTCGGATTTACTTTCTGGCCCATTGATTACCCTCCCTTATTCTTTCTCGCCAAGAACCAGCGTGATGTGCGAGGTTCTCTTGAGGATTCGATATGCACGGCCCTGTGCGCGCGGCATAACGCGCTTCATAACCGGGCCGGGACCGACGTGAACTTCCTTGACAAACAGCTTGTCAGTGTTCATGCCGTGGTTGTTCTCAGCATTTGCGACGGCGCTCTTGAGGAGCTTCTCCATCGGCTCGCATGCTGCCTTGGGGGTATTCATGATAATGGCCATAGCCTCGCCCGCATCCTTGCCGCGGATCAGATCGCAGATCAGCTTGATCTTTCGCGGAGTCATGCGCACGTTGCGTACGATTGCTCTTGCTTCCATGTTACTTTAACTCCTCCTTACTTGCCGTTATTGGAGGTCTTGCTGCCCGCGTGACCCTTGTAGGTACGGGTGGGAGCAAACTCGCCCAGCTTGTGACCAACCATATCCTCGGTAACATATACCGGAACATGCTTGCGGCCATCGTGTACTGCGATGGTGTGACCGACGAACTCGGGGAAGATCGTGGAAGCGCGGGACCAGGTCTTGAGGACCTTCTTCTCGCCCTTTTCGTTCATTTCAACGACTCTTTTGATCAGCTCAGGAGCCACAAAAGGGCCTTTCTTAATGCTTCTGCCCATCTTAAGATAACTCCTTTCTTACTTGCCGTTGCGACGACGAGCGATCTGCTTGTCGGTGCGATGGTTCTTCTTGCGGGTCTTGTAACCCATAGCCGGCTTGCCCCACGGGGTAACCGGAGACGGACGACCGATCGGGCTCTTGCCCTCGCCGCCGCCGTGCGGGTGGTCACACGGGTTCATTACAGAACCGCGAACGGTCGGGCGGATACCCAGATGACGGGTGCGGCCGGCCTTGCCCAGCTGAACGTTGGAGTGATCGGAGTTACCGACAACACCGATGGTAGCCTTGCAGTCCAGACGGACGTAACGCAGCTCGCCGGAGGGCAGACGAACCATGCCCTTGCCGTTCTCCTTAGCCATCAGCTGAGCGCCGACGCCTGCGGAACGAACCAGCTGCGCGCCCTTGCCCGGGTACAGCTCGATGTTGTGGATCATGGTACCAACCGGGATGTTCTCAACCGGCAGGCAGTTGCCCGGCTTGATGTCGGCATCCTTGGAGGAGATGACCTTGTCGCCGATCTTCAGACCCTCGGGAGCGAGGATGTATGCCTTCTCGCCGTCCTCATACTGGATGAGAGCGATGTTGGCAGAGCGGTTCGGGTCGTACTCGATGGTCTTGACTTCTGCGAAAACGTCGAGCTTCTGACGCTTGAAGTCAATGATACGGTACTTCTTCTTGTTGCCGCCGCCGATGTGGCGAACGGTGATGCGGCCGTAGCTGTTGCGGCCGGCGGTCTTCTTGACCTTTTCGAGAAGGCTCTTCTCGGGCTTCACCTTAGACAGACCCTGATAGTTGAGCACAGTCATATTTCTGCGCGAGGGCGTCGTCGGGTTGAAAGTCTTAATAGCCATTTGGAATTTCAACTCCTTGATTCGTTATTATCGGGGTGGCTTCCCCATACAATTACTTCGTTTGAAAACACGTTTTCAAACGAGAGAGGTTTTACCGCGCAAGGCGCGGATAAAACCAAGGCTTCGAAAAGTTCCGACCAGCGAAACTTTTCTTCGCTCTTGTATAAAAACCGTGATACATGCTCCCGGTTTTTATGAATCTGCAAGCAGATTCTATTGAAAACCCGCTTTGCGGGAACACTCAGGCTCGCCTTAGCGGCCTAAAGTGATTTTTACATCATGTTCTCGAAGATCTCGATCTTCTTGGAGTCAGCGGTCAGAGTTACGACTGCCTTCTTGATGTCGGGGCGCTTGCCGACGTGGACGCCCATGCGCTTCCACTTGCCCGGCAGCTTGATGGTGTTGACCTTAGCGACCTTGACGCCGAAGATTTCCTCAACGGCCTTCTTGATCTCGATCTTGCCTGCGTCAACAGCAACCTCGAAGGTGTACTTGTTGTCCTGTGCACCCATCATGGAACGCTCGGTGATAACCGGCTTCTTGATAATGTCGTATGCGAACTTCATTATGCGTATACCTCCTGAAGCTTCTCAATTGCTGCCTTGTCGATGATGAACTTGTCAGCATTGAGGATCTCGTATACATTGAGGGTGGACGCGATCGTGGTGCGAACGCCCGGGACGTTAGCCGCAGACTTAACTACGTTTACGCGAACCTCCGGGGTAACGACCAGGCTCTTGCCGGTTGCCTCGATTGCATTGAGGAAGCCAACGAAGTTCTTGGTCTTGATCTCGCCCATGTCCAGACCGTCGATGACGATGATCTCGCCTGCTGCTGCCTTAGCGGACAGAGCGGAGAGCATTGCCAGACGCTTGGTCTTCTTGGTCAGGCTATAGTTGTAGGAACGCGGCTTCGGGCCGAGGGCAATACCGCCGTGGGTCCACTGCGGAGAGCGGATAGAACCCTGACGGGCGCGGCCGGTGCCCTTCTGGCGCCACGGCTTGATGCCGCCGCCGCGAACCTCTGCGCGGGTCAGCGTGGACTGAGTGCCCTGACGCTGGTTAGCCAGGTAATTCTTTACTGCAGCGTGTACGACAGTCATGTTCGGCTCGATACCGAAAACAGCTGCGTTCAGCTCCATTTCGCCGGTCTTCTTACCGGTCATATCAAAAACTGCTACTGTAGGCATGAGTTGCTCCTCCTTCCCTTACTTTCTTGCGGATGCCTTCTGCGGGTTCTTGCTGACGCCAGCCTCGCCCTTGACAAGCTTGTTGTTCTTAACGGTGTTCTTCAGAACGACGATGCCGCCCTTCGGACCCGGAACTGCGCCGCAGACAGCGATGAGGTTGAGCTCAGCGTCTACCTTGACAACGTCCAGGTTCTGAACGGTAACCTGCTCAGCACCCATGTGACCAGGCATCATTTTGCCCTTCATGATCTTGGAAGGATCAGAGCACGCGCCCATGGAACCAGCGTGACGGTGAACCGGGCCGGTACCGTGGGACTCCTTCAGACGGGAAGCGTTGAAACGCTTGATAACGCCTGCGTAGCCCTTGCCCTTGGAAGTGCCGGTGACGTCTACGAAGTCGCCCTCAACGAACATGTCAGCCTTGACAACGTCGCCGAGCTGGAACATCGTGCAGTCCTCGAAACGGAACTCCTTCAGGTACTTCTTCAGGGAGTCGCCAGCCTTCTTCAGGTGACCCTTCTGGGGCTTGTTCAGGCGAGCTTCCTTTACATCCTCAAAACCGAACTGAACTGCATTGTAGCCGTCCTTCTCTTCGGTCTTGAGCTGAGTTACAACGCAAGGACCTGCTTCGATTACGGTGCAGGGGATAACCTTGCCGTCAGCGTTGAAGATCTGGGTCATGCCGACCTTCTTGCCGATGATTGCTTTGTTCAGCATTTTGTTTTTCCTCCTTAAAGGTTATTGGTTGACGGCATTTAACCGCCAACATGACCTCGCCGCGCGTGTCGCGGCAGGGCTTTCAAATCTCCGGCGGGTTAATCCGGCGATTTGTAAACTTGTTTTGTGCAATCGACCTTGCGGCGATTGCGTTCGCGTCCCGCTCTTTAGATTAGAGCTTGACCTCGAACTCAACGCCGGCCGGCAGATCCAGGGTGGTCAGAGCCTCGATGGTAGCCTGGTTCGGGTTGATGATGTCGATCAGACGCTTGTGAGTGCGGCGCTCGAACTGCTCGCGGGAGTCCTTGTACTTGTGAACTGCGCGCAGGATGGTTACGATCTGCTTCTCGGTCGGCAGCGGGATCGGGCCGGAAACCTTCGCGCCGTTGCGCTTAGCGGTCTCGATGATCTTCTCTGCGGACTGGTCGATCAGCTCGTGATCATACGCCTTCAGGCGAATGCGGATTTTCTGTGCGTTTGCCATTGTGGAATATCCTCCTCGTATGTGTGCCATACATTAAAATAATGTTTTGACTCGCTACGGAGAGAAACTGCAACTCCGCCGCGCGTATCGCGAACGGACATGAAAATAACCGGGCACACTTACAGTGTAACGATCCGGTCACAATTAAAAAACGTAAGTGGTTCGTGCCATCGGCTTTGCGGCGCATCTGCCGCGAGTCCCGAATTTACGCAGGAACATTGCGTTTTGCCGAGGCCCTGTGCCTCAGCTGATAGCAGTTATCTCAACCGCCCGATTGTCGGACCTACTCCGCCGAAGTTACCTGCTTCCTGGAGCAGCAATCTCCGGCATCATCGCGTTGTCTGCGGTGTCTCTCGCAGAACCTTAACTATATTACTATATCCTCGGCATTCTGTCAAGGGGATTTCACGAAATTTACGAGATTTTTTTGTGCAGGCTGACAGCCCTTCTCCTGCCGCCCTCCGGCGTGCGGCGGCGCTCTATATATAATAGGTATGGCCTCGCGCGGCGCTTTTCTTTTTCTGCGTTTTATTTTTCGCACTTTTCACGGGATTTTCGACGTTTTTCACGCATTTTCCCAGAAAAATCTGCTCATTTCCGCTCTGTTACCATTCTGCAAGTTGCATTCCCTGTGATGTTATGGTAGAATAAACCGTAAATCAAATCTGGAGGGACACTATGCAGATCGGAACGGTAAAAATTGACGGACGGCTCGTACTCGCGCCGATGGCAGGCGTGACCGACCTCGCCTTCCGCCGCATCTGCCGCGAGCACGGCGCGGCTCTGACCGTGACCGAGATGGTCTCGACCAAGGCGCTGTGCTATCAGGACAGGAAAACGCCGCGTCTGCTCGAGCTTGCGCCGGACGAGCATCCGGCCGCCGCGCAGATCTTCGGCCACGAACCGGAGACTATGGCGGAGGGCGCGCGCATCGCGCTCGAAAAATCCGGCTGCGACATCATCGACATCAACATGGGCTGTCCTGCTCCGAAGATCGCCGGCAACGGCGACGGCTCGGCGCTCATGCGCGACCTGCCGCTCGCCTCGCGCGTCATCGAAGCGGTCGTCAAGGCCGTGAACGTCCCCGTTACCGTCAAATTCCGCAAGGGATGGGACGAGAAAAGCGTCAACTGCGTCGAATTCGCCCGTATGGCGGAGCAGTCCGGCGCAGCCGCCATCGCGGTCCACGGCCGCACCCGTGCGCAGCAGTACAGCGGCTGTGCTGACTGGGACGCGATCCGTGCGGTCAGGCAGGCGGTCTCCATCCCCGTCATCGCCAACGGCGATGTCGCCGTCCCGGAGGACGCAGTACGCATCCTCGAATATACCGGCGCGGACGGCGCGATGATCGGGCGCGGCGCACTCGGTGATCCGTGGATCTTCGAACGTGCGAACGCGCTTCTCGAAACCGGCATCTGCCCTCCCCTGCCGCCGTTTGCCGTGCGCATGGATACTGCCGTGCGGCAGATCGAGCTTGCCGCCACGCAGAAGGGCGAGCACATCGCCATGCTCGAGGCGAGACGGCACGTCAACTGCTATCTCAAGCAGCAGAGCGGCCTTAAGACCTTCAAAAACCGCATCTGCACCCTCGAGCGTCTCGAGCAGCTCTACGAGATCGTCGAGGAGCTCAAACAGACCGTCTCTGAGGAATGACACCCGAAAGGAGGGAGCACGGGTTGGACGACAAGCATATTCTGGCAAGGGCGCGTCGCGGCGAGCTGGACGCCTTCGAGGAGCTCGTGCGCCGCTACGAAAAGCGCGTTTATGTCATTGCGCTGCGCTCCTCCGGCAATCCCGAGGACGCCGCCGACATCACGCAGGAGGTTTTTCTGCGTGCGTGGCGTTCGATCGAGAATTTCCGCGGCGACAGCGGCTTTTCGACCTGGCTGTTCCGCATCACCATGAACATCTGCGTCGATCATGCGCGCCACCGGCAGGCGCAGCCGCAGACCACAACGCTGACGACCGAGGATGACGAGGAGCGTCCCATCCACGATACCGCTCCCACGCCCGAGGAGCAGCTCGACAACCGGGAGCTGGGGCGCGAGCTTGCCGCCGCGCTCGCCGAGATCAGCGAGGAGCACCGCCGCATCGTGCTGCTGCGCGATGTTTCCGGCATGAGCTATTCCGAGATCGCAGAAATCCTCGAGATCAGCGAGGGTACGGTAAAATCGCGGCTTGCGCGCGCACGCATTGCCCTGCGCAGGATTTTGCTGCAAAGAGGGAACATTCTGCCGCCCGCTCCGTCTAACCATGAGAAAGGAGGCGAGACGCATGAATGATGAAGAATATTTCGAACAGCTCTGCTCGAACAGCGTGGACGGCACGCTGACCGACAGCGAACGCGAAAAGCTCGAGGCGCATCTTGCAGAGTGCCCTTCGTGCGCCGCGCTGCTGCGTGATCTCCGGGAGATGCGCGCACTCTTTGCACAGGAACCCGAGGCGCCGGACAGCCTCCATGACGGGATCATGGAGCAGCTGCGGCAGGAGACCAAGCTGCACGTCGTTCAGCCGGAAAAGCCGGTGCGCCGCATGCCGGTGTTCACCATGGTCGGCGTTGCCGCGGCGGTCGTGCTCGTTGTGCTCGGCGGCGGTCTGATGCCGTCGTTCAGCACGGTCGGAAGCGGCAGCTCCGGTACGTCGGCAGACGCCGGTGACGCGGTGGCCGCTGTGACTGCGGACAGCTATTCCGACGATGCAGGCGCGGCGTCCAACGGCGCCGCCGCAGATATCGCAGAGGCGGCTGAAAATGCGGGCGTGAACAGCGCATCACGCAGCGTCCCCGAAACCGCCGTGCAGGGCACGAGTGATATTGCCGCAGGCGGCAGCGCGTCAGGCGAGACCGCGCCGCAGACGGCCGCAGAGGAGGATACGCCCTCTGTCTTCTCCCTCCCCGAGGCTGACAGCAGCACCGCCGCGCAGAGCGGCGGCATATCCGGCCGCGCGATCTCGGACGGCGATTCCGCCGGCATCGTTCCTGACGAGGATACCGGCGCGCTCACGCTCCCCGAGGCGGTACGCGGACTGCGCATCGCACACTGCTATATCGCAGACGGCGGCGAGCTGCCCGAGCTTGACGGCAAACTGCTGTATTCAGACAGCAGCGCAGCATGGTTCCAGCTCGACAACAACATGTCTACGCTTCAGAACACACTGAACGCGCTCGAAAAGTCCGGCTGCACCGTGACCGCCTATGAGGACATCGGTCTGACGCTCGACAGCAGAGCCGACTCGTGGCTGCTCATCGTTCGAAACTGAAAAACAGGTGTGACGCCGTTTTCTTGGCATCACACCTGTTTTTATTTTGACTGTCTCACATCACCAGCGTGAGTATCCTGTCGCTGAACAGATACCCGGCGGAGATGAGCGCGGTATTCCACGCCGCGATGCCGATGGCCGACCAGCCGACGAACCACTTGACCGGCATGCGGATGAGACCGGCCGGAATGGAAACGATCGTGCGGAGCATCGGGATGATGCGGCAGAGCGCAAGTCCGCGTCCATGCTGCGCGTCGATGAATTCATGGCATTTCTGCACGAACGAGCGGAATTTCCTGCTCTTTCCGAACAGCTTTTCCATGATCGGCTCGCCGCCCCAGTAGCAAAGGCCGTAAATGACCAGACTGCCGAGCAGTCCGGAAGCAACGCTCAGCACGAGCGTCAGCGGCAGCGACAGGCTGCTCTGCGCGATGAGCACACCGATGCACGGCATGATGACGCCCGCCGGAAAGCCGGGCAGATTCATATATTCACAGAAGATCACGCCGCAGACCAGGAGCAGTCCGTACTGATGAAAAAGTTCAAAAAATGCAGCAGCTGTCATGGTGCCTCGCCTGCCTTTCCTGCTGTCCGTTTTGTGTGGAATATAGTATACCGCTCTGCGCAGCCTCATGCAAGGCCGGCAGAGCGGTGTTTGCAATAAGTTCACAATTCAGACGCGGTATTTGCCGCGTTCAATCGGGCCGAACAGCCGGACAAGCAGGCGGTGCAGCAGTGCGAACAGACCTTCACGGGTATTTGCTTTCATGATAATTCCTCCCTTTTATCACTGTGCGGCGGTCTCTATCCCTTGTACCTACAGTATACCTCGAAAGCCCCTGTCATTTCCCTCACAAAACCGTGAAATTTTTCTTAATTTTTTATGAAGTCGGCTCGTCGTCCTCCGCCGCGCCGAGCACGCGCTCGGTTTCCGCCTCGGAGAGCTCGGTGACGCTCTTGAGACGGCGGCGGATGGCGCGCGTTCTCGTGCCGACCAGCTTGTCCAGCTCGCGGCTCGCCTGATCGAGACGGTTCTGCGTCTGCGTCAGGCAGGTCTCGAACTTGTCGAATTCGGTCTTGACCGCGCCCAGAACGTTCCACACCTCGCCCGAGCGCTTCTGGATGGCGATCGTGCGGAACGACATCTGAAGGCTGTTCAGCAGCGCCGCCATCGTGCTCGGGCCGGCGATATTGACATGATAATCGCGCTGGAGGATCTCGACCATGCCGCGCTGCACCGCCTCCGCGTACAGCCCCTCAAACGGCAGGAACATGATGCCGAATTCCGTGGTGTACGGCGGTGCGAGATACTTGTCGCGGATGTCCTTCGCCTCGCTCCGGAGCGTCAGAATGAGCTGCTTCGCGCAGGCGTCGATCTGCTCGCGCGAGCCGCTCTCATAGGCATCGCGCAGCGCGCCGTAGGTGTCGCCCGGGAACTTGGAGTCGATCGGCAGCCAGACCGCGCCGCCGTCCTCCGCCGGAAGGCGCACGGCGAACTCGACAACGTTGCGGCTGCCGGGCACGGTCACGACGTTTTCCGCGTACTGCTCGGGCGCGAGGATGTCGGACAGGATCGCGCCGAGCTGGATCTCGCCCACGATACCGCGGTTTTTGACGTTTGTCAGCACCTTTTTGAGGTCGCCCACGCCCTGTGCGAGCGTCTGCATCTCGCCGAGACCGCGGTAGACCTGCTCCAGGCGCTCATTTACCAGACGAAAGGACTCGTTCATGCGGTCGGACAGTGTTTTTTGCAGCTTTTCGTCCACAATACCGCGCATTTCGTCCAGCTTTTTGTTGTTGTCCTCGCGTAGCTCGCGCAGGTTGCCGTCCACGGCGGCGCGGATGCCGTCGAGCTGCTGCGAAGTTTCGACCGAAAAGCCGTGCAGGCGTTTTTCAAAGCGGTCGAGCTGGCCGGAGACCGACCGGTCCATCGCCGCAAGGCGGCTGTCCTGTGCTTCGCGGCCCTCGCGCAGATTCTGCGTGACGAGCGCGCCGAGCGCAGAGATCGCGCCGCTGTCGGTCGTTTTCGGCGGCTGCACCGGCTTTCGCGCGAGCAGGATGATGACGAGCACGAGCAGAACGGCCACGAGTGCGAGTGTGATGACGGGAATAAGTTCCATTTGGTTTTCCTTTCGCTGAAACAGGGATTAACGAAGGACGCCGAGATCCTTCGCGATGCGCTGCATGTCCTCGTCGGTCTCGGCGATGACGTCCGCGCAGTGCTTGAGGTCATCCGACAGGTTGGGCGGCACCTCAACGCCGGATTTGTAGCGCAGCTGATGCTCGAGGCTCGCCCAGAAATCCATCGCGATCGTGCGCAGCTGAAGCTCGATGCGCACCGGGACCGTGCGCTCGGACAGAAAGATCGGCACCTCAAGGATCAGATGCAGGCTGCGGTAGCCGTTCGGCTTGGGACTGCTGATATAGTCCTTTTTCTCGATGAGCGTCAGATCGCTCTGCCGCATGAGCATGTCCGCTACGGTATAAATATCCTGAATGAACGGACAGATCACGCGGATGCCGCCGATGTCGTTCAGGTTGTCCATCATGGACTGAAGCGTCACCGGAAAGCCGCGGCGCTTGAGCTTGCCCACAATGCTGCGCGGCGTTTTGATGCGGCTCTTGATCGCGTTGATCGGGCTCGGCTTGCCCGAAATGCGCGACTCGTCCGCCAGAATGTCCAGTTTGGTCTTGATCTCACGAATGCCGGACTCATACAGCATCATAACCTGCTGAAGCTGCATCGCAGACTCGACCAGTGTCTCTTCATCATGTTCGGAAAGTCTGTCGATCGCAAAAAAATCCGCCAGATCCATGTTATCTCCTCCTGTTCTCTTTCTCTGTCTTCAGTATAACATATATCCTGTTATCATTCAATGTCAGCACGGATACAATCTACCAGATATTGTGTTCTTACCGTACACCGCCGCGCAAAACTGCACGGAAACCGCACAGTCGGTAAATCTCTGTCCCCGTCCGGTGATGCCGTCCATGCGGGGCGAGAAAGGGGTTGACAAAGCGTCGGCAACGGGCTATACTAAGTTTTATCGAAGCTGTAGAAAAAGGAGAAAATCACTATGACCGTATCTCGAATGTACATGTGCATGATGCGTGATTTTGCTCGTTTTTCTGCCAGAAGGCTCCGCTGAGAGCACGGCGCAGACGGGCCGCTTGTCATGCGGCGCGGTATAAACAGGAAAACGAGCGGAAAGCAGGAAAAAGGCTTTCCGCTTTTATTTTTTCAGAACACATTTTTCATGTCAGGAGGAATGAACTTGGAACAGGACGCTATCGTTCGCATCCGAAGTCTCAACAAAACATTCATCGGCAGAGCCGGCAGGGTCACGGCGCTCGACGGCATCGACCTCGACATCCGCCGCGGCGAAATTTTCGGCATCATCGGTCTGTCCGGTGCAGGCAAATCCACGCTCGTGCGCTGCATCAACTTTCTCGAAAAGCCAACCGCAGGCACCGTCACCGTGGACGGTCAGGAGCTCGGCAGTCTCTCGAAAAAGCAGCTGCTCGAGGCGCGCCGCTCGATGGGCATGATCTTTCAGCAGTTCAACCTGCTCCAGCAGCGCACCGCGCTCCAGAATATCTGCTTCCCGCTCGAGATCGCGGGAACGAGCAAGGCGGACGCAGAAAAGCGCGCGAAAGAGCTGCTCGAGATCGTCGGCCTCTCCGACCGCGCGGGCAACTATCCGTCTCAGCTCTCCGGCGGTCAGCAGCAGCGCGTCGCCATCGCCCGTGCGCTCGCGACCAGTCCGAAGATCCTGCTTTGCGACGAGGCGACCAGCGCGCTCGACCCGACGACCACTCGCTCGATCCTCGCCCTGCTCAAGGAGATCAACAGGACCCTCGGCATCACCATCATCGTCATCACGCACGAGATGGCGGTCATCGAGGAGATCTGCCAGCGCGTCGCCATCATCGACTCCAGCCGCATCGCTGAGGTCGGCGCGGTAGACGACGTTTTCACCCGTCCGCAGTCCGCCATGGCAAAGCAGCTCATCTATCCGGACGGAAAGCGCCGCGCCCTCGCGACCGGAAAGCGCTACTGCCGCATCGTATTCGACGGCAATTCCTCGTTCGAGCCGGTCGTCTCCAATATGGTGCTCGAGTGCAAGGCGCCGGTCAACATCATGTTCGCGGACACCAAGAACATCGACGGAAAGGCCTACGGCCAGATGATTTTACAGCTGCCCGAGGACGAGCGCGCCGCCAAGCGCGCCCTTGCCTATCTGGAAACGCAGAACGTACACACAGAGGAGGTAGACGCAAATGCTGCCGTTTAATGTCTGGGCGCAGAGCCTTTGGGAGACCCTTTACATGGTCATCCTGTCCACCGCCATCTCTTATCTGATCGGCCTGCCGCTCGGCCTGACGCTCGTCGTGACCGACAAGAACGGCATCCGCCCGATGCCCGTGCTGAACACCGTTCTCGGCATCGTCACCAATATCCTGCGCTCGATCCCGTTCCTTATCCTCGCGGTCATGATCACCCCGGTCACGCGCGCCATCGTCGGCAAGGCCATCGGCACCACCGCGATGGTCGTTCCGCTGACATTCGCCGCCGCGCCCTATGTCGCGCGCATGGTCGAATCCTCCATCAAGGAGGTCCCGTTCGGCGTCATCGAGGCGGCGCAGTCCATGGGTGCGAGCCCGTGGCAGATCGTCTGGAAGGTGCTCGTCCCCGAGGCGAAGCCCTCTCTCATGGTCGGCGGCGCGATCTCCATCGTCACCATCCTCGGCTACTCCGCGATGGCCGGCTTCATCGGCGGCGGCGGTCTGGGCACGGTAGCCGTCAACTACGGCTACAACCGCTACAACTTCCCCATCATGCTCATCGCCGTCATCATCATCGTCGTCGTCGTGCAGATCTTCCAGGAGGTCGGCATGCGCCTTGCGCACCGTCTGGACAAGCGCAATCGTTAATTCTGTTATCATAAAAATTATGATATATATCTGAAAAGGAGCGAATTCCCATGAAAAAATCCATTGCAGCAATTCTTGCAGGCGCACTGTGCCTGTCCGCTCTGACCGCCTGCGGCGGCAGCACGTCCTCCTCTGACAGCAGCGCAGCGGCAAACACCGGCGACTCCGACAAGGTCATCACCGTCGGCGCTACCCCGACCCCGCACGCCGAGATCCTGAACGCGGCCAAGGACGCGCTCGAGGCTGAGGGCTACACCCTCAAGGTCGTTGAGTTCACCGACTACGTTCAGCCGAACACCGCGCTGGTAGACGGCGATCTGGACGCAAACTACTTCCAGCACACCCCGTACCTCAACAACTTCAACAAGGAGAACGGCACCGATCTGGTCGCAGCGTTCGACATGCACTACGAGCCGTTCGGCATCTACGCCGGCAAGACCGCATCCATCGAGGAGCTTGCTGACGGCGCCTCCGTCGCCATCCCGAATGACGGCTCCAACGAGACCCGCGCGCTGCTCCTGCTTCAGGACGCAGGCCTCATCAAGCTGAAGGACGGCATCGACCCGACCTCCGACGCGACCAAGCTCGACATCACCGAGAACCCGAAGAACCTCGACATTCAGGAGATCGCCGCAGAGCAGCTGCCGCGTTCGCTCGCTGACGTCGACCTCGCAGTCATCAACGGCAACTACGCGCTTCAGGCTGACCTGAACGCTGCCGAGGACTCCCTCATCACCGAGAACCCGGACTACGCAAAGGTTTATGTAAACGTTGTTGCCTGCCGCAGCGGCGAGGAGAACAGCGACAAGATCCAGGCTCTCAAGAAGGCAATGCAGAGCGACGACGTCAAGAAGTACGTCGACGAGACCTACAAGGGCGCAGTTGTAACTGTATTCTAAACACACAGCAGAAATCATTTCAGCAGGCAGAGCTCACGCTCTGCCTGTTTTGTTTTCCGAAAATGCTTGCACCAGCGGACAGTATGAGCTAAGATAAAGATATTATCCTTGTAATTTACGGAGGCACAGCATGACCGAACTCGATATGATACGCCGCGCACGAATGTATATGGAAAAGCTGTCGCACGGCATAAATCCGCTCGACGGGACGCCGGTCGCGGACGGCGACCTCATCCGGAACGGCCGCATGTCGCGCTGCTTTGCCTTTGTTGCGGAGGTGCTCGACAAGGTCGTGACGAACAGCGCGCCGCACGCTGAAAAACCGCAGCCTGCCGCACCGAAAAGCGCGCCTGCGGCTCCTGCGCAGAGCGGGCCGCGCAGTCTGCCGCCCGAGCTCGCCGCCATGCTCCGTCCGGCCTCCTCCATCAAGCCTGCGCCCCGCACCAAAGCCGTCCCCGCCGGCGGGAGCGAGGCGAAGCACCGGCTGCCGCCTGCCGTACCCTATAACCGCCGCGCGGATTTCGCCTATTCCGACCGGCCGCTTCCCGTAGAGGAGGTCGTGCAGCGCATTCACGCCCTCGAACCCGAGAACACAGAGCCGCTTTCCGTCTCTCCCCTGTTCGACTGGCTGACTGACGCCGGTCTGCTTGCATGGATGCCGGACAGCCGCGACGGGTACGCCTACCTGCCGACACAGAGCGGCGGCGAGGTCGGCATTCTGGTCGAACCCAGCGCCGGAGCCGTGCTCTACACGCTCTCCGCTCAGCATTTTATCATGGATGCGCTCGACGACATTCTGGACGAGGCCGCCCGTCAGCTTTCGCTGCGCCATACACCATGGACGCCCGAGGAGGACGCACGCCTTGCGCAGCTGCGCCGCGAGGGACAGCACCCCGAGGAGATCGCAGAAACGCTCGCTCGTCCGGCCTCCGCCGTTCGGCAGCGCCTGCTCGAGCGCGGTATTTAAGGAAATAATCAGGACCTGTAAACGGAGAAATCCGCATTACAGGTCCTTTTTTCTGCATATTCTGACTCGCGCGGCGAACATCGTTCTGCGCTCTCTATCCTGTACACCCCATGCATCCGCCGCAGTCAGCCTGTGCTTTCTACTGATTAGACGTTTGAGGGAGACAAAATGTGACAGGAGAAGCCGGAAAATGCTGCACAAATTTCAGTCTGCTGTTTTGTACATTTTTCAAGCAGGCTGCAAATAATACCCGATGCCGCTCTCCGCCCGGATGACGGCCTGCGAGCCGATCTCGCGCAGCCTGCGCCGCAGGCGGTGCGCCGGCCTCTGCCGGAAAGAAAGGCAGACGAAAAAAGCTGAAAAAGCCGGTCATGATCGCGGCGGCGGCCGCATCCGCATCATCACCGCACAGGCAAAGTAAAAATCACGCAAAAAGGCTCCACCCGTTTCTTGGATGGAGCCTTTGGCTTTCTCACAGGCTTTATCCACAGGCTGTTGATAAAACCTGTGTTTATTTGTAGTCGAGGAAGAAGCAGAAGCAGCTCGCGCGCGCTCTGCCCTCGTTGCGGTAGATATGCGGCTGGTCGGTCTCGAATTTGAACGCCTCCTGCCGCCCGATGCGCTGCACATGGCCGCGGCACTCCACGGTCAGCTCGCCGTCCGTAACGGTCAGATATTCGCGCGTGTTTTCGCCGTGTGCGCCGCTCATGTACACGCCGCCCGGCTCGACGTCGATGCGGTAGATCTCGACCAGCCGGGTATCCTCATACGGAAAGCATGTCCAGACACGGTACTGCCCCTCGATCTCCTTGGTCGGGACGAGCGCTTCCGGCTTCACCAGGCAGAAATCCTCCCTCGGAGTCTCGATCAGGCGCTGAAACTCGATGCGCAGACCGCTCGTGATCTTGCCGAGCACACCGAGGGACGGGTTTGCCGTGCCCTTTTCGATCTGTGCGAGCATGCTCTTGCTCACGCCGGTCTGCTCGGCCGCCTGCTCCAGACTCATCGACTTGGACTGGCGGATGCGTCTTAAATTGATCGAAATATTATGGGACAGATAATCCATGTCATTTTCTCCGTTTCCGTGCGCCGGAGGCGCGGTTTAGAGCGCTCTCCGGTACAGCATTTCAATATCGCTCTGTCGGGAGGCGCGCGGATTGACCGCGATGTTGCCGCTCTTCATGGCGTCCGCCGCCATCGCCTCGACCTTCTCCTCGATCGCCTCGCGGCTGACCGGGCCGTTCCGGCTCGCGTTGTTCACCGCCTCGACGATGCCGTTCGGGATGCCGATCTCCCCGCACAGCTCGCGGATCGCACCCGGCAGCAGCCCCGGCTCAAATTCGCCCGCGTCCACCTTGAAGGGGCTGATGTAATTGAAGATCTTGAAATAGCGGCCGTGGTCGGCGAGCGCGTTGTACTCCGCGATGACCGGCAGCAGGACCGCATTCGCCACGCCGTGCGGTACGTCGAAGTATGCGCTGATCGGGTGGCTCATCGCGTGGACATTGCCCAGACGGGCGAACGAGAACGCGATCCCGGCGAACAGCGAGCCGACGAGCATATTCTCGGCCGCCTCGATGTCCTCGCGGCACGCGACAAAGCGGCGGATGTTGCCGCCGAGCAGCTCCATCGCCTTTTCCGCCATCGCGTCCGAGAACGGCGACGCCGCGCGGGAAACATAGGCCTCCTCCGCATGGATGAAGGCGTCGATGCCGCAGGCCGCCGCGACGCTCGCCGGTGCGCTCGTCAGCAGCTCCGCGTCCAGAATAGCGCAGGCCGGCAGCAGCTCATAGCTGAATACGGTCAGCTTGTAGTCGCGCCTGTGGTCGGTGATGACCGAGAACGCCGTGACCTCCGAGCCGGTGCCTGCCGTGGTCGGGATGGCGATGAGCGGCACGATCTTGCCCGGGACCTTGTGCGCGCCCTCATATTCCTCGATCCTGCCGCCGTATTTTGCGACGACACCGACCGCCTTGGCGACATCCATCGGCGAGCCGCCGCCGAAGGCCACGATAAAGTCCGCGCCCGCCGCCTTGTAGGCCGCCGCCGCCTTTTCGACCGTATCCGTAGACGGATTGCCCTCGGTTTCGGTGAAGGCGTCGACCGCAAAGCCTGCCGCCTTCAGCGAGTCGGAGACCTTGCCCACCAGACCCATCTTTGTCAGATGCGGGCCGGAAATGATAAATGCGTGCGAGCCGCCGAGCTGCCTTGCGGCCTCGGGCAGCTTCGCGAGCGAGCCGCGGCCCACCATGATATTCTGCGGAACGGAAAAGGTAAAGTCGTTCATGATAAACACTCCTCTGTGAGAAATAAAAATAAGCGGATATTTCTAAAGATATTGTCTGTCGATAAAGTCAATTGTGCGATGGTGAAGCAGCTGCGCGGCAGCGCGCATGAAATAGAAATCGCGCAGCGATTTCATGCAGACCGGGGGCGTGTACCTCGGTTTGCATACTTCTGGAGGGAGAAAGTTTCCGCATGGGAACTTTCGGACGACTCGTGTTCTGCGTCAGTCAGAACACAGATTGTCGGAAAAACGAAGTTTTTCGACAGTCTTAGCAGCGCCGAACCGTAAAAGCCCGACGCTGCGCTTTTTGATGCAAATAACAGATTGATGAAGCCTTATGCCAGCCGCGCCAGTACGCGGTCGATCGCGCCGTCGATGACTTTGTCCAGCTCGCGCTCGTCCGCCTCCGGGAGCAGCGTTGCTGCGTCCTCGTCCGAGATGAGCTGAACCATGCTGCCGAAGGACTCTCTGTACTTGCTCTTGCAGATGGCGAAGAACACGACGCCGAGCGCGCTCCACGCCGCTACCATGCCCCATTCCGGCAGGATGAGCGTGCCGCCCGAGCCGGGGATGCAGTACATGACGACCATGAAGCCGCTCATCAGCACCGCGATGCCGCCCATCAGACGGCCGGCCGGAACCTTGTACGGACGTGGCATATCCGGCTGCTTTTTGCGCAGAATGAGGAAGGAGATCGCGACCATGCAGTAGGCGAGGCAGCAGCCGAAGTTGCCTGCGTCGCAGATCCAGACCATCATGACGCGGCCTGCGAACGGCGCGAGCATGGTGAGGATGCCGATGAGGATGAGCGCATTGATCGGAGTCTTGTGCCTGGGATGCAGCTTGGCGAAAACGCGCGGGATCATGTAGGACTCAGCCATCGAGTAGATGGCGCGCGAGCCGCCGATCATGAACGAGTTCCACGAGGTGATGATGCCGCACATGCCGCCGACGATGATGACCTTCGCCATGACCGAGGTCTTGAAGGCGAGCGCCATCGCGTCCGCCGTGACCAGACCCGTGCCGGCCTGCGAAGCGGTGATCGCGCCCGAGTTCATGACCAGACCGACCGCGATGATGACGAATGCGTAGAACAGGACCGCGAGGACGACCGACAGGATGAGCATGCCGCCGATCTTTTTCGGCGGAACGTTGATCTCCTCCGCCGCCTGCGGGATAACGTCAAAGCCGATGAGGTAGAACGGAGAGATGACCGCGACCGAGAGGATGGACTTGACGATACCGCCGCCGCCGACCTCTGCGAACATCTGACCGTCCAGATTGTCCACCGTGCCGTTGATGACCGATGCGACGATGAGCAGGATGCCTGCGCCGCCGATGATGATGGTGAGGATGGTCTGGAGCTTGGCAGCCGTCTTTGCGCCCACGATGTTGATGAGCATGATGCAGAACGCAACAATGATCGCCACGATCAGCCACGAAGCGTAAATGTCGAAGCCTGCGACCGTATACAGATATCCCTTGAGGAATCCCGGCCACAGATAGGAGATGATGGTCGGGAACGCGCACGCTTCAAAGCACGCAACGCCGACATAGCCGAGAACGATCGCCCATGTGCACACGAACGAGCCGGTCGGACCCATCGCACGATGGCTCCAGACGTGCTCGCCGCCGCACTGCGGCATGGCCGCCGTCAGCTCTGCATAGGTCAGACCGACGAAAAAGATCATGACGCCGCCGACCACAAAGCCGAGCGCCGCGCCGAGGACGCCGCCCTTCTGGATCCAGCCGCCCGAGGAGACGACCCAGCCCCAGCCGATCATTGCGCCGAACGCGATGACGAGGATGTCCCATGCGCTGAACACCTTGTTAAATTCGGATTGCTTCTTTTCCATGATGCTCTGCCCTCCTCAGCTGTTGAATACCTTCCGCGCGACCTCTTCGATGAGCGCCGCCGTGCCGTCCGGCCCGAGCAGGCTGCTGTCGATGAGCATATCGCGGTTGTGGCGGTCGCCGCGGTTCGCGCCGGTCAGCGCCAGATGACGCTTATGGTAGCGCTTGTCCTTCTCCTCGATGAGCAGCCTTGCGTCGTCCGCCGAGAGATTGTGGCTCTTCATGACGTTTTCGATGCGCACCTCGTCCGGCGCGTAGATGAACACGCGCAGGATGGGCTTCTGCTCCTTGAGGATATAATCGGCCGAGCGGCCGATGATCACGCAGGACTCGCGGTCTGCGAGCTTGCGGATGATGGTCTTTTGAACATGGATCGCACGCTCGGTCAGATCCGCATACTTGGAGAATGCGCCGCGCGTGTCGCCCTCCGCGCCCTTGCCGGCGATGGTGACGCCCTGTTCGACCTTTTCCATGATGTCCTTCGGGATGCCGACCTCTTTGATGATCTCATCTACGGTTTCGCGGTCGTAAAACTTGATGCCGAGGTCCTCTGCGACCCTGCGGCCGATCTGATTACCCTTCGCGCCGTATTCGCATCCTATTGTAATAACAAGATGTGCCATGTTCCGTTCCTTCCTGATTAAAAAAAGGGCGCACCAATCATTTCGATCGGTGACGCCCTTGTCACTGGTTTATTCCTTGTGTCCGCCGCTTACTTCGCGACAGCCTCAACGGCCTCGGTGATGATCTCGACGGCCTTGTCGCACTGCTCCTCGTTTACGATCAGCGGCGGCACCATGCGGATGGTGTGCGCGCCGATGGCGGTGATGAGCAGCTTGCGGTCGAGGCAGGCATGCTTGACCTCTACGCCCGAGACCGCGTCGTCGAACTCGACGCCGACGAGCAGGCCCTGATGACGGACCTCCTTGACATGCGGCATCTTCGCGAGCTTTTCGGAGAAGTAGTCGCCCATCTTCTTCGCGTTGCCCGCCAGATCGCGGTCGAGCAGCTCGCCGACCTCGGCATATGCCGCAGCGCAGCTGACCGGATGACCGCCGAACGTGGTGCCGTGCGAGCCCGGGGTGAACGCCTTGGCGACCTCTGCGGTCGCGCAGATCGCGCCGATCGGCATGCCGCCGCCGAGGCCCTTCGCCATGGAAACGATGTCCGGCTTGATGCCGTAGTTCATGTAGCTCATGACCGCGCCGGTTCTGCACCAGCCGGTCTGCACCTCGTCGATCAGGAGCAGCATGCCGTTCTCGTCGCAGAATTCGCGCAGACCGGTCATAAATTCCTGCGTTGCCGGATGTACGCCGCCCTCGCCCTGTACCGGCTCGATCATGATGGCGATGGTGTTTTCGGTGCAGGCGTCCTTGAATGCCTTCAGGTCGTTGTACGGCGCGTAGGAGAAGCCGTAGGTCATCGGGCCGAAGCCTACCTGGCAGCCGTTGCCCGGCTGGCCGGTCGCGCTCATCGCGCCGAAGGTGCGGCCGTGGAAGCCCATCTTTGCGGTAACGATATGGTACTTGTTCGGACCGTACTTCTCGATGCCGTACTTGCGCGCCATCTTGATCATGGCCTCGTTTGCCTCGGTGCCGGAGTTCTGGAAGAAGATCTTGTCCATGCCGATCGTCTCGCAGACCTTCTCCGCCAGCAGCGCCTGCGGAATGGTGTACGGATAGTTGAAGGTGTGCATGATGTCGTCCACCTGATCCTTGACGGCTGCGACGACCTTGGGGTTGCGGCTGCCGGCGTTGTTTACCGCGATGCCTGCGTAAAAATCGAGGTACGGCGTGCCGTTTTCATCATAGAGGTACATACCCTCTGCGGTCTCTGCGAGGAAATCAAAACGCTCGTAGGTCTCGATCATGTACTTGTTTACTTTATCCTTGATGTCCTGTGCGGTAAGTCCGGTATCCTTCAGTTTCATTTTGAAGCCCTCCCAAAAAGATTTATGTAAATGGTTTTTCATACAAATTCCCGGGGTCAGAACAACAAACAAAAAAGAGCAACGAGAGTCCTTTACAGGAGCCTCATTGCTCTTTGCATGTCCATTATTTTGAACAAGTACATAATATCACTCGTCCATCTCTGTGTCAACAGGAATTTTCATGTTTTCCGAAAATATTTCATTTTGCCGTTTGTCAGTTATGTTTTTCGGGAATTTCATCCGTATTCCGTTTTTCGCCAGCCTTTTCTGTGCCAAGTTTGGCATTTCCGTTATTTTGAACACCCTCGGATTTCCGTGCACTATATTGTCCGACGCCGTTTCGACCGGCCGCAGGCAGTCCATCCGGAATAAAAGCAGACTGCCGGTAAAATTAGAAAAACCGGTCATTTCTTACGAAATAACCGGTTGATCTGGTACGCCAGAAGGGATTCGAACCCCCGACCTTTTGGTTCGTAGCCAAACACTCTATCCAGCTGAGCTACTGGCGCATACCGCAGTTCCGACTGCCTATATATAATATCATTGCCGCCGCGAAAAGTCAACAGTTTTTTTCATAAAATCCGCAGTTTTTTTCGCGCCGTGTCCGTCAGCAAAAAGAAAAACCGGCTATCTCTTGCGAAATAACCGGTGTTCCTGGTACGCCAGAAGGGATTCGAACCCCCGACCTTTTGGTTCGTAGCCAAACACTCTATCCAGCTGAGCTACTGGCGCATACAGGATGTTTTCGTCTGCGATGTTCTCACTGACTGTTTTATATAATACCACAGTATGCGCCCCAAAGTCAAGCGTTTTTTTATTTTTTATTTCAGCAGCTCTTCCATCTCACCGATCAGGCTGTCGAACAGGGCGGTCGCGTCCTCGACCGGCTTCGGGCTTGCCATATCGACGCCTGCGCCGCGCAGCAGCGTGATCGGGTCGGCCGAGCAGCCGCCCGACAGGAAGCCGAGGTAATCGCGGACCGCCGGCTCGCCCTCACGCAGGATGCGGCGCGAAAGCGCGATCGCGGCGGCGTAGCCGGTCGCGTACTGATAAACATAGTAATCATAGTAGAAGTGCGGAATGCGCGCCCATTCCAGCGCGATCTCGTCATCTACGACCATTTCCGGTCCAAAATACTGCTCATTCAGCTTTTTGTACAGAGCGCACAGCGCGTCTGCGGTCGTGCCCTCGCCGCGGCGCGTCATCTCGTTCGCCTCCAGCTCGAACTCCGCGAACATGGTCTGGCGGTACAGTGTGCCGCGGAACTGCTCGAGGAAGTGGTTAATCAGGTAGGCGCGTTCCTTTTTGTCGGTCGTGACCGACAGCAGGTACTCCATCAGCAGCGCCTCGTTGCAGGTCGAGGCGACTTCCGCCACGAAGATCACATAGTCCTGATATGCGGTCGGCTGACGGGTGTTGGACAGGTAGGAATGGATGGAGTGGCCCATCTCGTGCACGAGCGTGAACACATCGTCGAGCGTGCCCTTGAAGTTGAGCAGCACATAGGGATGCACGCGCGCGCCTGCCGAATACGCGCCCGAGCGCTTGCCCTCGTTCTCGTAAACGTCGATCCAGCGGTTTTCAAAGCCCTCGCGGATGAGCGCGAGATAATCCTCGCCGAGCGGCGCGAGCGCCTTGAGCGCGATCTCCTTCGCCTCCTCAAACGTGAACTTCATCTCCACGCCCTCGACGACCGGCACATACAGGTCGTACATATGCAGCTCGTCCACGCCGAGCAGCTTTTTGCGCAGCTCGACATAGCGGTACATGGGACCGAAGGAGCGGTGCACCGCGTCGATCAGATTGCGGTAGATCTCGGTCGGGACCTCGGTGCCGTCGAGCGCCGCATCGAGCGTCGAGGGATACTTGCGCACCTTCGCATAGAACAGCAGCTGCTTGAGCTGCGCGGACAGCGTCGCCGCCGAGGTATTGCGGAACTGGCCGTAGACCGAATAGAGCGAGTCGAACGCCGACTTGCGCAGAACGCGGTCGTAGGACTGCATGAGCGGGATATAGGTGCCGTGGGTAACGGGATGCTTTTCGCCGTCCCCCGCCGTCGCGTCCGGGAATTTGAGGTCGGCGTCGTTGAGCATGGAATAGATGTCGTCCGGGCTGGCCGCCATTTCGCCTGCGGCGGCGAGGATCGCCTCCTCTTTATCCGAGAGCACATGCTCGCGGCGGCGGCGCACGCGCTCGATGCACAGACGGTAGTTCTCCAGCTCGGGCGCCTCGGCGTACAGACGGTTCAGCGTCTCGTCGTCGATGGCGAGCAGCTCAGGGGTCTCGAACGCGGCGGCCGACTGAAGCTCGACCGCAAAGCGCGTCACCTGCGCGACCATTTCCTGATACGCCGCCACGCGGGTATCCTCATCGCTGCGGCGCTGTGCATAGTGCACGATCGGATCGAACGCAAGACTGATCTCGTCGTCCAGACGGAAAAAGCGCAGCAGGGTCTCGCCGCTCTCCGCCAGATGGCCGCGGAAGGCGGTAACGCGCGGAATGAACTCCTTCGCTGCGGCAAGCGCTTCGCGCCATGCGTCGTCGGTCGCGAACAGGTCCTCGATCGCCCATTTATCCTGCGCTGCGACGTCCTCGCGTGCAGGGATCTTTCTGGTTTCCATATTGATCTTCCTTTCCGGGACGGCTGAAAGGCCGCCATGTTCGGATCATTTTTTCTTACGCTATTAGCATACCGCAACCGCGCAGAATATGCAAGCACGAGACGAAAAGCCGCGCTTGACCGTAGTCCGATTTCGGACTATAATAAAATACGGAAAATATTTCTTTCATACGGAGGTTTTTATGCAGATCAGACTGTCAGACCACTTTTCCTTCGGCCGTCTGCTTCGTTTTACGCTCCCGAGCATCGCCATGATGATCCTGACCTCGCTGTACAGCGTCGCGGACGGACTTTTTGTGTCCAACATGGTCGGAGACATCGGTCTGAGCGCGGTCAACATCATGTTCCCGGTCGCCATGCTGATCGCGGCGGTCGGCTTCATGCTCGGCACCGGCGGCAGCGCGGTCGTCGCGCGCACGCTCGGCGAGGGCCGTCCCGACATGGCGAACCGCTTTTTCTCGATGTTCGTCTTTGCCGTCATCCTTTTCGGCGGTGTTCTGAGCGCGGCCGGTGCGGCGTTCGTCGAACCCATCGCCCGGCTCGCCGGTGCGAGCGATATTCTGATGGACTCCTGCGTGTCCTACGGCCGTATTCTGTTCGCCGGCAGCCTCCCTTTCATGCTCCAGACCTCACTCCAGCCGTTTTTCGTTGTCGCGGAAAGGCCGAACATGGGTCTTATCCTGTCCATCGCCTCGGGCGTGACCAATTTCGCCGGCGACTGGGTGCTCATTCAGCTCATCGGCCTGCCGGGCGCGGCGTGGGCGACGGTCGCCGGCTACTGCGTCGGCGGCATCATCCCGCTCGTATTCTTCATCACGCACCGCTCCGGCCTGCACCTCACCGGCACAAAGCTGTATATCCGTGAGTTTTTGCAGGCCTGCGGCAACGGCGCGTCCGAGCTGATGAGCAACATCTCCTCGTCCCTCGTCGGCATCCTGTATAACCTCGAGCTGATGCGGCTGGTCGGTGAGCGCGGCGTTGCGGCGCACTCGGTCATGATGTACGTCGATTTCGTCTTTATCGCGGCGTTTCTCGGCTTCTCCATCGGCAGCGCGCCCATCATCAGCTATCATTTCGGCGCGGAGAACCACGATGAGCTGAAAAATGTATTTCGAAGGAGCATGTTCCTTATACTCGTCACCTCGGGCGCGATGGTCGTGCTGAGCGAAGCGCTCTGCCGTCCGCTGTGCGCGGCCTTCGTCGGCTACTCCCCCGACCTGATGCAGCTCACCGTGCACGGCTTCCGCCTGTTCGCGCTGTGCTATCTGTTCTGCGGCGTAAACATCTATGCGTCGGCGTTCTTCACCGCGCTGTGCAACGGCGCGCTGAGCGCCTTCATCTCCTTCCTGCGTTCGCTGCTGCTGCGCGGCGGTCTGGTCCTCCTGCTTCCGCCCGTGCTCGGTCTGGACGGCGTATGGCTCGCCGTTGTCGCGGCCGAGGGTCTTTCCGCCGCCGTCTCGGCGGCGCTCCTGTGGCGGCAGCGCACGCGGTATCATTATCTTTGATACTGCCGCGAAGCTGCGCAATTAAAGTTGACTTTTTCAACGGATATTGATATACTGATAACGTTATAATCGTTATTTATGCGATGACGCAGGAAAAGTAACCGTTTTTTCGCGTGCGAAAAGAGAGGAGCCTCCCGGCTGAAAGGGCTCTGTGCGCGGAGCGGCGAAGTGCGCCTGCCGAGCATCGGGGTCAAACGCCCCGCGGAACGCGCCCGTTACCGCGCGCACGAGTGAAAAATCGGAGTGGAACCGCGTCTCTACGCCTCCCGAGGGAACAATATCCCCGGGAGGCTTTTTCTGTATCCGGCACTCGTTTTTCTGTCGAAATCCATCAAAAGGAGATAAAAACCATGAAACTCTACAACACACTGACCCGTCAGAAGGAAGAATTCGTTCCGATCACGCCGGGCGAGGTAAAGATGTATTCCTGCGGCCCGACCGTATACAACTACTTCCATGTCGGCAACGCGCGTCCGTTCATCATTTTCGACCTGCTGCGCTGCTACCTCGAGTACCGCGGCTACAAGGTCAAGTTCGTGCAGAACTTCACCGACATCGACGACAAGGTCATCAACAAGGCCAACGAAGAGGGCGTTGACTTCAACACCATCGCAGAGCGCTATATCAAGGAATACTATGTCGACGCGCAGGGTCTCGGCGTCAAGAAGGCTTCCGTGCACCCGCGCGCGACCGAGACCATGGACGCCATCATCGACATCGTCGAGCGTCTGATCGAGAACGGCCACGCCTACGTTGCGGAGAACGGTGACGTTTACTTCCGCACCAAGTCCTTCCCGGAGTACGGCAAGCTGTGCCATCAGCCGATGGAGGAGCTTCAGGCCGGCGCGCGCATCTCGGTCGGCGAGGTCAAGGAGGACCCGATGGACTTCGCGGTCTGGAAGGCTGCCAAGCCGGGCGAACCGGCATGGGATACGCCGTGGGGCAGCAAGGGCCGTCCGGGCTGGCACATTGAGTGCTCGGCTATGGCGAACAAGTACCTCGGCAAGACCATCGACATCCATTCCGGCGGTCTCGACCTCATCTTCCCGCACCACGAGAACGAGATCGCGCAGTCCGAGTGCGCAAACGGCTGCACCTTCGCGCATTACTGGCTGCACAACGGCTTCCTGACCATCGACAACGAGAAGATGTCCAAGTCCAAGGGCAACTTCTTCATGGTGCGCGACGCGGCCAAGCAGTTCGGCTACGAGACCATCCGCATGTTCATGCTGAGCGCGCACTACCGCACCCCGCTCAACTATTCGGCGGAGTCGCTCGAGATGAACAAGGCGTCGCTCGCCCGTCTGTACGAGGCAAGAAACAACATGGAATTCCGCATCGAGAAGGCCTCCGGCGACACCATGACCGCCGAGGAGACCGAGAAGCTCGAGGCGCTGGGGGGCTACAAGCAGAAGTTCATCGACGCGATGGACGACGATCTGAACACCGCAGACGCGCTCTCCGCAATCTTCGAGCTGACCCGCGAGATCAACGCCTACAACGGCGCACATCAGGACGCGACCCGCGCCTTCCTCACCGCAGCGCATGATCTGTTCATGGAGCTGACCGGCGTGCTCAATCTGGTTCAGAAGCGCGACGACGCAGTCGACCCGGACGCAGAGAAGATCGAGGAGCTGATCGCGCAGCGTGCAGCGGCCAAGAAGGCAAAGGACTTTGCCGAGGCGGACCGTATCCGCGGCGTGCTGGCGGACATGGGCGTTACCATCAAGGATACCCGTCAGGGTACGCAGTGGAGCCGTTCTTAATTTCTTAAAAACGTTTCCCACGCGAAGGCGTGAGCTTTGCCGTTCCCACGGCAGGGGCAAAAGGGGGCAGGACACCGTATGGTTTCCTGCCCCCTCTTGACTCCCCCGACCTTCTTTTGGCCGCTCAGCAAAGCGTTCGCGGCTAAAGGCGAGGGGTGTACGGATATGTCTGGTGCTCCAAGGCTTTATACTTTATCGAAATCTGGCTGGTTCAGTCGATTTTTTGTACTTTCTGTGACGGCCGTGTAAAACCCGGCGTTTTCTGTGGAATTTCTGATTTCAATATGGTATAATAGCCGCTATACGGCTATTATACAAACTATTTAACAATTATACCATTAGCGGCAGCAAAGCTGGCGGCAGGGTTGGATTTTTAGCGCCGCTATGGTATAATAGCTCGGTACACAGTATGTATATCCGAAAACGAAACCAACGGAGGAAGTTTATGAAAATCATCAATGAAAAGGGCAAGCTGTTCGGTCTGATCAACATTGTCGATCTGCTCGTGCTGATTGCGGCTGTCGCTGTCGCTGCCGGCGTCGGCTACAAGCTGTTCGCGCCCCAGATCAAGGAGTCGGTCCAGCCGCAGGTCGAGCTGACCGCGATCGTCCGCGTGCGCGGCGCAACCCCGTTCCTCGTCACTGAGGTCGAGCGCAACAGCCAGGTCGGCAAGCAGCTCGTCAGCGGCAACTCCTATGTCAATGGCACCATCGAGGACATGAAGATCGAGGACTACGCGCAGCAGGTCACCACCGCTGACGGCCGCATCGTCACCGCGGTCGACCCGGACAAGAAGGACATCGTATTCACCATCAAGACCACCGTCCCCAAGGGCACCGCTACCCCGTCCATCGGTACGCAGGAGGTTCGCGCAGGCCGCACCTTCATCGTAAAGACCAACGACTTCGAGACGAGCGGCAACATCGACTCGGTCGATATCGCGGACTGAGCCGATGAAAGCGATTTTTGAAAACAGTCTTCTGGTACGGGCGATACTCTGCCTGTGCGCCTGGTATCACGAAGGCGCGATCGCGCACTTTTTCGCGCGCATCCGCGAGGCCTATGCCGACTCGCGGTTCCGCCGCCTGTGGGAGCGCTTCTGCGCCGCTCCGCCCTGCACGACGGCGAACAGCGGCTACGCACGCATCGCTGCGGCGCTGCGCCGTCTGGTCGTATGCATCGGCACCGCCGTGCGGAACAGCCTCATCTACCGTCTCTGTCTGGCCGTCTGGCGCCCCATCGTGCACGTGACCGAGGACGGCTTCGTCGGCCGGGCGCTCCGCTTCGCCGGCATGCGCGGCCTGCTGCTCATCTGTCTGGCGATGTACCTGCCGCTCGACTATTTTATCCGTCTGGCCGCGAATGCGGGCTATCTGCCCTCGTTCATCGCCTCCGGCTGGGATGAAATGCTCATGCTCGCGGCGGCCTGCTACCTGCTGTGGCACACCGCGATGAAGCGCGCGCCGCTCCAGCTGCGCACCACGCCCGTAGACGCCTACCTCATCCTGTTCATCGCCGTCGGCTTCTTCCTGATGTGCGCGGTCTCCCCCTACCCGTCTATCGCACTCGACGGATACCGCGCCGTCGTCGAGTACCTGTTCTGGTTCTTCCTTGTCACGCGGCTCATCGAGGATGACCGCGACTTCGCGATCTTCTACGGCGCGCTCATCACCATGGCGCTCTGCATCGCGCTGCACGGCATTTACCAGTTCATCATCGCCGCGCCTATCCCGGCCTCCTGGGTCTCCCAGACCGAGCAGAACGTGCGCACGCGCGTCTACTCGCTCACGGGCAGTCCGAACATCATGGGCAGCCTGCTCGTGCTGTTCGCGCCGATGGTCGCGGGACTGGCGTATTACAGCCGCAAAATGTGGGTCAAGGTGCTCGCCGTCTGCGGCACCGGCATGATGTGCATGTGCTGCATCTTCACGTTCTCCAAGGGCGCGTGGGGCGGCCTTGTGGTCGCGGTCCTCGTATTCGCGATCTTCCTCGACCGCCGTCTGATCGCGCTGATGGGCGTGGCCGGCTGCGGCGCTCTGCTCGCCATCCCCTCCATCGCCAACCGCATCACCTATATGTTCACCTCGGACTACGCCGCTGCGAGCCAGCGCGCAGGCCGCATGGTGCGCTGGGCGACCGGTCTGGATCTGCTGCATGAGAGCAATCCGCTCCTCGGCTTCGGCCTCGGCCGCTTCGGCGGCGCGGTCGCCATGCAGAACAAGATCATCGAGCAGAACGAGGAGTTCTCCTACTTCTACATGGACAACTACTACCTCAAGACGCTCGTCGAGATGGGCTATGTCGGCCTCATCGCCTTTATCATCCTGCTCGTCGGCATGTCGCTGTGGTGCCTGCGCTCGATCGGCCGCACCAAGCTCTGCGAGACCGACCGCACGCGCGTGCTCGCGGTCTCCCTGTTCTCCGGCATGTGCGGCGTCATGGTGCACTGCTATTTCGAGAACATTTTCGAGGTGCCGTACATGATGGCCTACTTCTGGAGCATGGCCGCCGCCGTGCTCTACCTCGGATATTTCCGAAAAACGCGAAAAGCATAAAACATTTAACACAGCACTTTACCTGAGCGCGGACGCAAGTCCGCGCTCTTTTTTGTGCGTTTTTACAAACGGTTTTTCAGATTTTTTTCATTTTACATATGTTTTACAAAGCTCCTCTTTTGGATTTTACACAGCTTTTGTAAGCTGTTACCGTACTGAAAAAGTGAACGAATGACAAAGGAGAAAACAATCATGAAGAAAAGTGTATCCATGCTGCTTGCAGCGCTCATGCTGACCGGCGCTCTGGCCGGCTGCGGCAGCTCCGCCTCCGGCACGCAGGCTGAGGACGGCGCAGACAGCGGCGTTTCCGGCGCGATCACGGTCATCTCCCGTGAGGACGGCTCGGGCACGCGCGGCGCGTTCATCGAGCTGACCGGCGTCGAGGAAAAGACCGCTGACGGCAAAAAGGTCGACAACACCACCGCCGATGCGGAGATCGCAAACAAGACCGATGTCGTGCTGACCAGCGTCGCAGGCAACGAGAAGGCCATCGGCTACATCTCGCTCGGCGCTCTGAACGATACCGTAAAGGCTGTCAAGGTAGACGGCGCTGAGGCGACCGTAGACAACGTAAAGGCAGGCGCCTACAAGCTGTCCCGCCCGTTCAACATCGCGACCAAGGGCGAGCCGACCGGCGTAGCCAAGGATTTCATCAGCTTCATCCTCTCCAAGGAAGGTCAGGCCGTTGTCACCGACAACAAGTACATCGCAGTCAACGACGCAGCAGAGTCCTTCGTATCCGACGGCTCCTCCGGCCAGATCGCAGTCGGCGGCTCCTCCTCTGTTTCTCCGGTCATGGAGAAGCTGATCGAGGCTTACAAGTCGGTCAACCCGAACGCCTCCATCGACCTCCAGACCTCTGACTCCACCTCCGGCATGACCGGCGCGATGGACGGCACGTTCGCCATCGGCATGGCATCCCGTGAGCTGAAGGACGAGGAAGCAGCCCAGCTGACCAGCACCGCAATCGCGCTCGACGGCATCGCAGTCATCGTCAACCCGGCCAACACCATCGACGAGCTGTCCATGGACCAGATCAAGAGCATCTACGTCGGCGACATCACCGACTGGGGCGACCTCGCCTGATACAACCGAACAGGGAAACACGGGGGCGGAACACTTCGTCCCCTTCCCTATGTATGGAGTGAAATCATGAAAAACCTTCGAGAAACTCTGATGCACATCGTATTTTTCGTCTGTGCGCTGACTTCAATCGCCGCGGTCGTGCTGATCTGCCTGTTTCTGTTCGCCAACGGCATTCCGGCCATGAAGGAGATCGGCCTGCTGAACTTCCTCACGGGCGCGAAGTGGAAGCCGGGCAACGACATTTACGGCATTCTGCCGATGATCCTCGGCAGCATCTACATCACCGCAGGCGCGGTCGTCATCGGCGTGCCGGTCGGCCTGCTGACCGCCATCTTCATGGCGTTCTACTGCCCGAAAAAGCTCTACGGCCTGCTCAAGCCCTGCACCGAGCTGCTCGCCGGCATCCCCTCCATCGTCTACGGCTTTTTCGGCATGGTCGTCATCGTGCCGTGTATCCGCACCGTCGCCGCGCTGTTCGGTGCGGACATCTCCGGCTCGTCCATCCTCGCCGCGTCCGTGCTGCTCGGCATCATGATCCTGCCGACCGTCATCGGCGTCTCCGAGGCCGCGCTGCGCGCGGTACCGTCCGCCTACTATGAGGGCGCGGTCGCCATGGGCGCGCGTCACGAGCGCGCGATCTTCACGGTCATGCTCCCGGCGGCGAAATCCGGCGTGCTCGCAGGCGTTGTCCTCGGCATCGGCCGCGCCATCGGCGAGACTATGGCGGTCATCATGGTCGCAGGCAACCAGCCGCGCCTGACCGGCAATATGCTCAAGGGCATCCGCACCATGACCGCGAACATCGTCATCGAGATGGGCTACGCCACCGGCCTGCACCGCGAAGCGCTCATCGCGACCGGCGTTGTGCTGTTCGTGTTCATCCTCATCATCAATCTGACATTCTCGATCCTGAAAAGGAGGAAACAGGCATGACAAGAGAAGCTGCCGGAACGGTCACCGTTCCCCGGGACAACGCGCGCTCCGAGCGCGTCTGCGGCGGCGTTTCCGCCGCCATCGAAAAGGGTCTGGTCTACGCCGCCGCGATCCTGACCTTCGCGGTGCTGCTGTTCCTCATCGGCTACATCCTCGTGACCGGCATCCCGCATCTCACCCCGTCGCTGTTCTCCCTGCATTACACCTCGGAGAACGTCTCCATGATACCGGCCATCGTCACGACCGTCGAGATGACCGCGCTCGCGCTGCTGCTCGCCGTCCCGCTCGGCCTGTTCACGGCCATCTACCTCAACGAGTACGCAAAGCGCGGCAACAAGCTCGTCGGCGTCATCCGCGTGACGACCGAAACGCTCTCCGGCATCCCTTCCATCGTGTACGGCCTGTTCGGCATGCTGTTCTTCGTCACCCGGCTGCACTGGGGCTACTCGCTCATCGCCGGCGCCATGACGCTCGCCATCATGATCCTGCCGCTCATCATGCGCACCGCTGAGGAGGCGCTCATGAGCGTGCCGGATTCCTTCCGCGAGGGCTCGTTCGGCCTCGGCGCCGGCCGCCTGCGCACCGTGTTCCGCATCGTGCTCCCCGCCGCCGTGCCGGGCATCCTGTCGGGCATCATCCTCAGCATCGGCCGCATCGTCGGCGAGACCGCCGCGCTCATCTTCACCGCCGGCACCATGGCGCAGATCCCCGGCCTCACCCAGTCCGGCCGCACGCTCGCCATCCATATGTATGTGCTCTCCGGCGAGGCGCTGCACATGAACGAGGCCAACGCGACCGCCGTCGTACTGCTCATCGTCGTGCTGCTGATGAACGCGCTGTCCGCCTTTGCGGCGCGAAAGCTGACCAAAAAGTGATATGAACCATGAAATGCATTCCATCCGCCGCTTCGCTCCCCTGTGCGCGACCGCGGCGGACTGCGACAGCGAGAGCGCTCTGCGCCGGGCGGAAAGCCGCGCCCGGCGCACCATCCATGAACAAGACAAAAGAGGGTTTTACATGAGTGAAAATAAAATTGAGATCCGGGACATGAACCTGTATTACGGCGATTTCCACGCCCTGCACGACATCAACCTGGACATCAAGGCAAACGAGATCACCGCCTTCATCGGCCCGTCCGGCTGCGGCAAGAGCACCCTGCTGCGCTCGCTCAACCGCATGAACGACCTCGTAGAGGGCTGCCGCATCACGGGCGACATCCAGCTCGACGGTCAGGACATCTACAAAAACTGCGACGTCAACCTGCTGCGCCGCCGCGTCGGCATGGTATTCCAGAAGCCGAACCCGTTCCCGATGTCCATCTACGACAACATCGCCTACGGTCCGCGCACCCACGGCATCCGCAGCCGCGTCAAGCTCGACGAGATCGTCGAGACCTCGCTCCGCCACGCCGCCATCTGGGACGAGACCAAGGACAGCCTGAACAAATCCGCGCTCTCCATGTCCGGCGGTCAGCAGCAGCGTATCTGCATCGCGCGCGCCCTCGCCGCCGATCCGGAGGTCCTGCTGATGGACGAGCCGACCTCCGCGCTCGACCCGATCTCGACCGCAAAGATCGAAGACCTTGTGCTCGAACTTAAAAAGGATTATACTATCGTTATGGTCACACACAATATGCAGCAGGCCACCCGTGTTTCGGATACGACTGCATTCTTCCTCCTCGGCGACATGATCGAAGCGGACGATACGGAGAAGCTGTTCTCCACGCCGCGCGACAAGCGTACCGAGGACTACATCACGGGGAGGTTCGGCTGATATGAGAAACCGTTTCGACAACCAGCTTGCAGAGCTGAACAATGAACTGATCTCGATGGGTGCACTGTGTGAGAACGCGATCGCGAGCGCGGTGAAATCCCTGATCGACGGCGACACCAAGCTCGCCGCCGCCGCGATCCGCATCGACCACGAGATCGACCGCAAGGAGCGCGAGATCGAATCCATGTGTCTCAAGCTGCTGCTCCAGCAGCAGCCGGTCGCGAGCGACCTGCGTCTGATCTCCTCGGTGCTCAAGATGATCACCGACATCGAGCGCATCGGCGACCAGGCGAGCGACATCGCCGAGATCGTCACCTGCCTGTCCGGCGCGTGCGGCCACAACGCCCACATCGACCAGATGGCGCAGGCGACTATTAAAATGGTCACGGACAGTCTCGACGCCTTCGTGCGCCGCGACCTGACGCTTGCATGGAGCGTCATCGAGTACGACGATGTGGTAGACCGCCTGTTCGACGAGTGCAAGCAGGATCTCATCGCGGAGATCGCGCAGAGCCCCGCGGACGGCGAGCGCGTGCTCGATGTTCTCATGATCGCAAAATACCTCGAGCGCATCGGCGACCACGCGACCAACATCGCGGAATGGGTGGAATTCTCCATCACCGGAACGCACAAGAGCGAAACGCACGTATAAAAAGCCAGGACCCACGAAATTCGTGGGTCTCAGCCTGTCGATAAAGTCTGTTTTCACGCCAAAACAGCAGTCGCGCGGCAGCGCGCATTCAAAAGCGTTTGCTGCGCAAACGCATAAGCCCGTAGGCCTCTATCCTCAAGAGATATTTAATGAGAGCAACCGGGGGCGTGTACCTCGGTTTTCATACTTTAAGAGGGAGAAAGTTTCCGTATGGGAACTTTCGGACGTCCGTGTTTTGCGAAGTCAAAACACAGATTGTCGGAAAAACGATAGTTTTTCGACAGTCTCGTCTATCCCCTCTTTTCCCGGATATTATCAACATTTTAAGGAGAGAAACCAAATGATCTACTGCGTGGAGGACGATGCAGGCATTCGTGAGCTTGTTGTCTATACCCTGCAAAACACCGGCATGGAGGCGCGCGGCTTCGCCGACGGCACAGCGCTGTTCTCCGCCCTGCGGAACGAAAAGCCCGACCTCATCCTGCTCGACATCATGCTCCCCGGCGAGGACGGCATTTCCATCCTGCGCCGTCTGCGCAGCCTGCCCGACACCGCCGCGCTCCCGGTCATCCTTCTGACCGCGAAGAACACCGAGTACGACAAGGTCATCGGTCTGGACAGCGGCGCGGACGACTACATCGCAAAGCCCTTCGGCATGATGGAGCTTGTCGCGCGTGTACGCGCCGTACTCCGCCGCACGCAGGACGCCGTTTCGCCCGCCGAGCACGTTCTGCTTTCCGACGGCCCCATCTCGCTCGACGAGCGCGCGCATACGGTCTGCGTTTCCGGTCAGCCCGTCCAGCTCACGCTCAAGGAATATCAGCTGCTGACGCTGCTGATGAAAAATCAGGGCGCTGTGCTCACGCGCGACGTGCTGCTCGAAAACATCTGGGGCTACGGCAGCGAGAGCGAGACCCGCACCGTCGACGTGCACATCCGCACGCTGCGTCAGAAGCTCGGCGACGGCGGCGCACTCATTGAGACCGTGCGCGGCGTCGGCTACCGCATGGGAGGAAACGCATGAGAAAGCGCGTTTTCGGCAGCATTTTCCTCACCGCTATCGTAACGCTCCTGCTGACCGCAGGTCTGTTCCTGCTCGTGGTACACGCAGGGCTGACCCGCGACCTGCGCGGCAGGCTCGCACGCGAGGGCGGATATATCGCCGCTACTGTCTCCGCCGACCGCGACCTGGAGGAGATCAAAGCGCTCGGTACGCTGTGTGCGGACCGCATCACCCTCGTGAAGAAGGACGGCACGGTGCTGTATGACAACGAAACGCCGGCCGCCGAAATGGAAAACCACGGCACACGCCCGGAGATCCGCAGGGCGGCAGAGACCGGCGTGGGCGAGGACAGCCGCCTGTCCGAAACGCTCGAGACCCAGACGTATTATTATGCGCTCCGTCTCGCAAACGGCGACATCCTGCGTATTGCCGCGACCGCCGACAGTGCCTTCGGTGCCCTTGCGGGCGCGTCCCCGTGGATCGTGCTCGTCGTGCTGCTCGCGCTGCTCGTGGCGGCGCTGCTCGCAAGCCGCCTCACGCACGTATTTCTCGCGCCGATCGTATCGCTCGACCTTCATGATCCGCTGAAAAACGAGGCATACGACGAGCTTTCTCCCCTGCTGCACCGCATCGACCGCCAGAACCGCCGCATCAGCATCCAGATGGATGAGCTGCGCCGCCGTCAGGCCGAATTCGATGACATCACCGCACGCATGGACGAGGGTCTGGTGCTGTTCTCCTCCTCCGGCGACATTCTGTCCGCGAACAATGTCATCCATCAGCTGTTTCCGCAGGATAAGGCCCGCCGGCAATTATCTGACGCTGTGCCGCGACGCGGCCTATGTCGAAGCGGTCGAGCAGGCGCTCCGCGGCGGAAGCGCGCACACGAGAATGGAGAAAAACGGCCGTATCTGGTCGCTCGCGGCCAGCTCGGTCGCTGAGGACGGCGCAGGCCACGCCGCCGTGCTGCTCATCGTTGACATCACCGAGCGCGAGCAGGCCGAACAGCAGCGGCAGGAGTTCACCGCGAACGTTTCGCACGAGCTGAAAACGCCGCTGACGAGCATCATGGGCTACGCCGAGATCATCGAGGCAGGTATCGCAAAGCCGACCGACGTCGTTCCCTTCGCCGGGAAGATCCGCACCGAGGCACAGCGTCTGCTCTCGCTCATCGAGGACATCATCCGTCTCTCGCAGCTCGACGCCGGCGGCGAAGAGATCCCGTTCGAGCCGATCGAGCTTCAGCCGCTCTGCTGCACGGTCCGCAGCCGTCTGCAAAGCAAGGCCGACCGTCTGGGTCTGAAGATCGAATGTGCGGGCGAAAACGCGACCGTTTCCGGTCAGCGCAGAACGCTCGAGCAGATGGTGTTCAACCTTGCGGACAACGCCCTCGCGTATAACCGCCCGAACGGCAGCGTGACGATCGAAACCGGCACGGACAGCGACGGCGCCCCCTTCGTCCGCGTCTCGGATACCGGCATCGGCATCGCCCCGGCCGACCAGAAGCGTGTTTTCGAGCGCTTCTACCGCGTGGACAAGAGCCACAGCAAAATGACCGGCGGCACCGGTCTCGGCCTGTCTATCGTCAAGCACGGCGCGGCCCTGCACGGCGCGGCGCTCACGCTCGACAGCACCCTGAATGTCGGCACCAGGATCACGCTGACGTTCCCGAAAAACAGGAAATAACGAAAAAAGTTTATTTTCATGCAGGAACGGCAGCCGCGCGGCTGCGCGCATGAAAAAGCGTTTGCTGCGCAAACGCATGCGCCCGTAGGCCTCTATCCTCAAAAATATTCAATGAGAGAAACCGGGGGCGTGTACCTCGGTTTGGATACTTTGAGAGGGAGAAAGTTTCCGTATGGGAACTTTCGGACGTCTGTGTTTTGCGAAGTCAAAACACAGATTGTCGGAAAAACGAAGTTTTTCGACAAACTAAAAAGGCACGCCTGAGGCGTGCCTTTTGATTGCTTTTCGAGTTCTTAGCGAGTCTTGCGGTTAACAGCGAACAGCTTTGCGGTGCCCGGATCGTTTGCCAGCTCGAACATTGCGGAACCCATCAGGAAATTACGAAAATTCTTCTTCATTTTTCATTACCTCTTTCTTGTGGGGAAGCACTCTTTCGTGTTCCCTCAGCTCATTTTTTATTCTGGTAGTATTATAGCGCGGCGGGACGCGATGCGCAAGCGCAAACGTGTACGGAATATACAAGCGGCGAAAAATATTTTTAGATAGTATAACCAAACAGTCCCATTAAATCCACTTTCACAATTAAATTCATATGAATTTTAACACCAGAAAACGTTTGCGTAAATTGAATTCCTATGAAATTTCATATTCCTCGGTCATTTGTGCTATTTTTTGCTCTGAAAAATTGTAACTTGCGTCATTGACAAGCAAGGTCTCTTGAATTATTATATAATATATCCAATCGCAAACGTTTGCGAATTTGTAAAATACAGCGTATTGTGCAAAGACGCTGAGCAGAAAGGAGGCTCTCCCAGGCAATCCCCCGCGCTGAAACGCACATTCCCCCGTGCAGACCGAGCCGAAAACACAGTTTCGCGCTCCGCTGCATCACCGATACGGAAAGAAGGTCAGGTTCTATGATGAAAAAACGATTGACAAGTCTCGCACTGTCCGCCATGATGGTGCTGTCAATGGTTCCCGCAACTGCATTCGCGGCGAAGGACGCAGGCACTCCGCCGACCTACAACAGCGCAACCGGCTGCTATGAGATCTCTACCCCGGCCCAGCTTCTATATCTTGCCGGCAAATGGAAAGACGGCGCTCCGCGCGATGGACACTATGTCCTGACCGCCGACATCGACATGACCGGCGTCAAGGGCTTCAAGCCGATCGCATCCAAAAAAGCCGAGGGCTTTACCGGCACGTTCGACGGCCAGTTCCACTCGATCAAGGGCCTTCGCATTGAATATGAAAAGAAATATGCCGGTCTGTTCGGCTATGTCGGCAATCAGGACGACCAGGCATATATCAAAAACGTTGCTCTGCTCGACTGCTATGTAACCGGTCAGCAGAACGTCGGCGCTCTGGCCGGCGTAAACTACGGCACGATCACCGACTGTGTCGTTACCGGCGAGGTCAAGTGCCTCGATCTGTCCAACTCGCATACCGCGGGCGGTATCTGCGGCAAGCTGAAGGAGGGCGAAGGCCCGATCGTCGGCCATGTCGAGGACTGCTACGTCAACGCCGACGTTTCCGCGCCGTATGACGCAGGCGGCATCGCAGGCATTCAGGACGGCGGCGGCTATCTGGCCCGCTGCTTCGCAGCCGGCACGGTCGATGCCACCGCGACGAGCGGCACGGTAGGCCACGCAGGCGGCATCGCAGGCTCCTTCAATGCAGGCGAAACGCTCAAGGACAGCGTTTCCGCACAGAGCATCATCAAGGGCGTACAGGACGTTGACAAGATCGTTGGCCAGCTCGATGACGAAGCTGCAACCAATATCACCGGCAACATCGCCTGGGAAGGCACGCAGCTTACCGGCAACGAGCCGACCGAGCAGCCCATCAAGTGGGAGGACGTTTCCACTGAAAAAATGACCAGCAAGGCGACCTACGAGGGTCTCGGCTGGGATATGAGCAAGGTTTGGGACTGGAGCGAAAGCAGCAAGCAGCCTGTCCTGCGCGGCTTTAACGCTTCTATCTTCCCGGCTGTCGATTACACCGTCAGCGGCACGCGCATCGTCTCCCGCGCACTCAACACCGCCCCCCACAACGGCAAGGCTGAGGTATCCGCGCGCATCGTCTCCACCGACAAGATCGAGAGCGCTACCCTGTACTACGGCTATGATTCCGCCAAGGTCGATACCGCTGTTGCCATGAAGGCCTCCGGCGATACCTACACCGCTTCCCTGCCGACCGATAAGGTAGGCGACATGTTCTACTACATCTCGGTAAAGACCGACAAGGAAACCGTCACCAAGCCGACGAACAGCGCAGAGCCCATCGTTCTGAACATCGACGACGGCAAGGTAAAGGGCGACCCCGACCAGATCACCATCACCCCGGACACCAAGCAGGGCGGCCTCCGCTTCAACTGGCTGACCGATCCGCGCGTCACCAAGACCGTGATCCAGTACAAGGTAAAGGGCGCTTCCAAGTGGGAGAGCAAGTCCGGCACCTCTTATGTTGAGTCCGTAACCGCAGGCTACAAGGAAAAGGCAGCGCACCGCGTTGAAATCACCGGTCTGACCCCGTCCGCTGAGTACGTCTACCGCGTAGGCGACGGCGGCGAGTTCATGAGCGAGGAGAAGTCCTTCACCGCACCGAAGTCCGCAGACGACAAGAATTTCAAGGTCATCTTCTACTCCGACCCGCAGTCTGAGTCCGTTGAGAACTACATGAGCTTCAAGTATTCCATCGACCAGGCGCTCAAGGTTTGCCCGAACCCCGACCTCATGATCTCCGCAGGCGACACCACCCAGAACGGCTACAAGTCCACTGAATGGGAAGCATGCTTCGAAGTCATGCATGACTACTACGCGAAGTACCCGACCGTTACGGTCGCAGGCAACCACGAGATGAAGGGCGACTGGAACTTCATTTCCTTCGCACAGCGCTTCAATATGTCCGGCGCAAAGACCGGCTACCCCGAGTTCGACCGCACCATGGGTTACTTTGAGTACGGCGACGCGATCTTCGTTATCCTGAACGGCGAGGTTACTCCGGCCGACAAGAAGCCAGAGATCATGAAGAAGGAGCTGCAGTGGTGCAAGAGCGTGCTCGACGCTTCCGACAAGAAGTGGCGCATCGTCATGACCCACGCAGGCCCGTACACCTCCAACCACGATCCGCTCGATGTCCGCGATTACTACATCAACGACAGCGAGTATTCGCTCGATAAGATGAACGTTGACCTGTTCCTCAACGGTCACGACCACATCTACATCCGCTCCACCGTCAAGAACGACATCAAGGTCAACACCGGCGACGGCACCACCTACATCACCGGCGGCACGGTCGGCAACAAGTTCTATGAGTACATTCCGGCACGCTCGGACTACTCCACCGACTTCTATGTAGATGAAGAGGATAAGCAGGTATTCTCCGTCATCGAGTTCTCCGAGGATTCCATCAAGGGCACCGCTTACCAGAAGCAGGACCCGGACGACTGGAACAGCTTCAAGGCAGTAGACAGCTACGAAATCCTCAACAACCGCCAGACCGGCAAGCAGGTCACCGATTACACCGACGTTTCCTCGAGCGCATGGTACTACGATGCTGCCAAGTACGTCACCGACAAGCAGCTGATGAGCGGCGAGAAGCCGTATGTATTCGGCGCAGACGAGGCTCTGACCCGTGCAGAGGTCGCTTCCGCCCTGTACAATCTGGCAGGTCAGCCCAAGGTTGAACTGGCATCCTTCACCGACGTTCCCGTGACCCATCAGGCACGCACCGCTATCGCGTGGGCGGCCAAGACCGGCATCATGAAGGGCGTTGGAGACAACAAGTTCGAGCCTGACCGCAGCGTATCCCGCGAAGAAATCGCAACCCTGCTCACCCGTCAGCGCAAGCTGTCCGGCGAGGACGTTTCCGCCGACAAGGCCGCTATCAACGAGTTCGCTGACAGTGCCAAGATTTCGAGCTGGGCAGTTGACGGCGTAGCATACTGCACCAAGTCCGGCCTCGTCAAGGGCAACCCGGGCAAGGTATTCGCACCCGCCGGCAACACCACCCGTGCGGAGCTCGCAACGATCATTCAGCGCATCGCTGCATAATCTCATTCATCCTTTCTGACAATCTCATTTCTCCTTACATGCGATCCCCTTTTGCAGCCTGCCGTCCGATACACTCTTCCCGTATCGGGCGGCAGGCACTTTTTAGAGACTGTCGAAAAACTTCGTTTTTCCGACAATCTGTGTTCTGACTTCGCAGAACACGAGTCGTCCGAAAGTTCCCATGCGGAAACTTTCTCCCTCCTAAGGGGCAAAAACCGAGGCGCATGTCCCCGGTTTTTGCAGACTTTGCTGCGCAAAGTCTGTTAAATTCGCGCTGCCGCGCGTAAGCTGTTTTTCCGTCAAACCGGACTCTATCGGCAGGCTTATTTTTATCGAAAGCAGTCGAGCAGGTACAGGCGAAACTCGACTGTTTCGCTGTTCTCCCCTTTTACGCTCTCGCGGCAGGCTATGGAGAACGCCGTTCCCCACCACGCTGCCTTTCTCTGTTCCGCCGGGGCGAACGCCGCCGTCACGAGCACGGTCAGCGCCGTCATCAGCGCGCAGGCCGCCTGTTTTCTTCTGTTATCCATGCAAAAAACCGCCCTTTCCGGTAACTGTGTTCACAGTCTGCCCGGAGGGCGGTCTTTTTATACGTATTTCGCGCTTACTGCACGGTTTCCGTGAGGAAAGTCTCGGAGAAGCGGCGCGCGAGCACGGTCGCGGCGGCATCGGCGGCGTTGCGGTCGGAGAACAGGCCGTAAACGGTCGGGCCGGAGCCGCTCATGAGGGTCGCGTCCGCGCCGTTCTCGCGCAGCACCGCGCGGATCTCGCCGATCTGGTGGCGCTTTGTCGCGGTAACGGTCTCCATCACGTTCATCAGTCGGCCGCAGACGCCCTGATAATCGCCGTTTTCGAGCGCCTGTTTCATGCCCTCGGTGTCCGGGCGCTGCGTCAGCGGCACGCTGTCGATCTCCTGATAGACCTCCCTGGTCGAGACCGCGAACGGCGGCTTGCACAGCACGACGTAGCAGTGCGGCATATCCGCGAGCTGCGTCAGCTTTTCACCGATTCCCTCGGCGAGCATGGTGCCGCCGCGCAGGCAGTACGGCACATCCGCGCCGAGCTTAAGTCCGATCTCGCACAGGCGGTCGCGCGACAGGCCGGTATCATGCAGCTGATTGAGCGCGCGCAGCACGGCAGCCGCATCGGTCGAGCCGCCGGCAAGACCTGCCGCGATCGGGATGCGCTTTTCAATGAAAATCTCGCAGGTCTCGAGCGTCGTGCCGGTCTCCTTATAGAACAGCTCAGCCGCGCGGTACGCGAGGTTGCGCTCGTCGGTCGGCAGGAACGGCAGGCTGCACGAGAGCACGATGCCGCGCGGCTTTTTCTCCCCGCGCACGACCGTGACGCGCACATCGTCATGCAGGTCGACCGACTGCATCACCATTTCCACCAGATGATAGCCGTCCTCGCGCTTTCCCGTGACGTCGAGCGTCAGATTGATCTTCGCGCGAGCCTCGATCATGGTGCGTTCGCGCGTTTCCTGTTGCTTTTTCCCGAAAATCATGAAATTTTCGCCCCTTTTTCCCTTTTTCTCAGCCAAGCGGCACGAAATGCGGCTTTCTCTCCCGGAACACGGTAACATAAGTGAAGCCGGCGTCCTGCGCGTTCCTTACGCTGTCGTCAAAGCCGCGTCCGACAGCAGCGAGGGTATGTGCGTCCGAGCCGATGGAGATGCGCTCGCCGCCCATGCGCCGGTATTCATACAGCACGTTCTGCGGCGGCCCGACGCGCTTCTGCCAGCCGCCCAGACCGGCCGCATTCAGCTCGAGCGCGTACCCGCGGTCGATGCACGAGCGCAGCACCTGCTCGACGCGGTCCATAAAATGGTCGAACGAGGGCGTATAGCCGTCGTACTTCATCACGCGCAGCGGATAGTCGATGTGCGCGAGCACATCAAAGCCGCCGTGCTCCTCCATTTTGAGCACCTCGTCGAAATATTCGTGCAGAAAGGCATCGCAGTCCAGCTTCTCGTATTCATGGAAGTAAATATCGAGATCGTCCGGCATGGCGTGCATCGAGCCGATGACCATATCGAGCGGATGCGTGCGCACGAAATCGTCCGCCGCCGGGTCGACATGGATCTGTCCGATCTCGATGCCCGCAAGCACCTCGATTCCGCCGTTCCCGGCCGGACGGCGCTTTTCCCACGCCTCGCGCACGCAGCTCTCCGCGTCGCGGTTCTCCTCCGGCGGACGGCGGCGGAAAAAGTCCAGATGGTCGGTCAGACCGATGATGTCCAGCCCGGCCCGCTCGCAGGCCGCGATCTTGTCGTCTATCGTCTGCGGAAAGTCGGCGTCCGCCGAATATCCGGTGTGCATATGCAGATCAACACGCATAGATTTCCCTCGTTTCGCTGAAGGCAATACCGCATAGCGGTGCTGCCCTCAAATATTAAAATGTGAGCGCGGTTTCGACAAAGCAGCCCGCGATGACCAGTATCATGCCGGCGTTGCCGAACACGGCGCGCATATCCGGCGCGCACGGACCGTGCAGCCAGATCTGGTCTTTGCGGCCGCGCACGAGCAGGATAACGCCCAGAACGACCGACACCATCCAGAACGCGCCGAGCGCCATGTCGGACGCCGCGCAGTCAGGCAGCAGCAGCGACACGACCGCCCCGAAAAAGTTCAGCACCATGTGCAGCGCGACCGAAACGCGCAGCAGACCTGTGCGGTAGTACACATAGGCGAGCAGCAGACCGAGCAGGAACGCATAGAAAAACTGCTCCAGATTGGCGTGGTACAGCGCAAACAGCAGGGCGGAAACGAAGGCGCCGGGCGCCTGTCCGTAGCGCGCGAGCCGTCCTGCGACCAGACCGCGGAACAGCAGCTCCTCGCACAGCGGTCCGAGCAGGCACACGCAGACGATGTTGACCGAGAGCGGCATCGCGTTTACCATATCGTCCACGATCGGCGCGGGCGCGCGGCCTGTGACCAGACCGACAAGGTCGGTCACGGCGTTGCCGATGAGCGAGCCGATCCACATGAGGGCGAAGCCGATCACCGCCCACCGGACGAACGTCCGCGCGCGCGGCAGCTCTTTGCAGAACGGCATGGGCGGCATGCCCTTGCAGATGCGGAACGCCGCGGGCAGCGAAACCGCGTAGCCGCCGACCAGAATGAGCGCGTAATAGAGCGTATCCGGCATGCGCACGGGCAGGACATACACATCGAGTGCGATGATGCCGTACTGCCACGCCGACGTCCAGATCAGCACGAAAAACAGCGCCGCGCCGATGCGCGAGCAGTAGCGCCGCTCCTGTTTCAGATCCATATCTTCCATATTTTTCTCCCAGAGACGAAAAAACAGGGCTGAGCCGCAGCCCGCCCCGTTTTTTCTGAAATTACTGTGCAGCGCTTACCAGACGCTCGGTGTCCTTCGCAATCATCAGTTCCTCGTTGGTCGGGATGACGAGAACGCGAACGCGAGCCCAGTCGATGGAGATGTCCATCTGCTTGCCGCGGTACTTGTTCTTCTCCGGATCGATCTTGATGCCGAGGTACTCGAGATGCTCGCAGACATCCCAGCGAACCGAACGGTCGTTCTCGCCTACGCCTGCGGTGAAGATGATCGCGTCTACGCCGCCCATTTCAGCAACGTAAGAGCCGATGATCTTCTTAACGGACAGGTTGAACATATCCTTTGCCAGAGCTGCACGAGCGTTGCCGTCAGCAACTGCTGCGTCCAGGTCGCGGAAGTCGGAGGATACGCCGGAGATACCGAGCATGCCGGACTTCTTGTTCAGGATGTTGATGACCTCATGTGCGTCCATGTGCTCGTGCTCAGCCAGGAACTCGATGATGGCCGGGTCGATGTTGCCTGCACGGGTGCCCATCGGCAGACCGTCCAGCGGAGTGAAGCCCATGGAGGTATCGAAGCTCTTGCCGCCGTTGATCGCGCAGATGGAAGAACCATTGCCGAGGTGGCAGGTGATCAGGCGCAGCTCCTCGAGCGGACGGCCGAGCATCTCAGCAGCCTGCTGGGATACGTACTTGTGGCTGGTGCCGTGGAAGCCGTAGCGGCGGATCTTGTACTTCTCGTAGTACTCGTACGGGATAGCGTACATGTAATGAGACTGGGGCATCGTCTGATGGAATGCGGTATCGAATACAGCGACCATCGGAACGTCCGGACCCATAACCTCGCGGCAGGCCTGAATACCGATCAGGTTGGGCGGGTTGTGGAGCGGCGCCAGCGGTACACAGTCCTCGATCGCCTTGAGGACCTTCTCGGTGATGATAACGCTGTCAGAGAAGAACTCGCCGCCGTGTACGACGCGGTGGCCGACAGCGTCGATCTCGCTCATAGAGGAGATAACGCCCTTCTCGGGATCGAGCAGCACGTTGATAACGGACTGGATCGCTTCCTTATGGGTCGGCATTGCGATGTCGAACTTGAACTTCTCGTCCGACTTGTTGCCGGTGTGGGTCAGCACGCCGTCAATACCGATACGCTCGCACAGGCCCTTGGCCATAACCTCGCCGGAGGCGGTGTCGAGCAGCTGGTACTTCAGAGAAGAACTGCCAGCGTTGATAACCAAAACTTTCATTTGCAAAAACTCCCTCATGCCGTATTTGGCGGCTTGCACAAAGCCGCGGAAGCCTATATAATAATGCTATATTCTTATTTTACACGATTTCGGTCAAATGTACAAGACCTTTTTGCGCTTCGCGCTCGCTGTAAAACCCGTTTTACAGCGAATAAGTGTCCGGACTTCGCCGGACACGGACGGAAAATAGTTCCCATGCGGAAACTATTTTCTCTCTCAGGGTCAAAAAACCGTGATACATGCTCCCGGTTTTTTGGAATTTGCAAAGCAAATTCTATTTTATGGCGCACAAATGTGCGCAGTTTTCGCGCTTCCGCGCGAGATGCGCTGAATGTAACTCTTTACGGGAGGTTTTTCGCTTTTATAATGGATACTGCTTTTCCTGTCTGCGGCATTGTCGCGGAATACAATCCGTTTCACAGCGGCCATATGTTTCACATCCGCCGCACGCGTGAAAGTCTCGGCGGAGACGCCGTCATCGTCTGCGTGATGAGCGGAAATTTCGTGCAGCGCGGCGACTTCGCCGTGCTCGACAAGTACGCCCGCGCAGAAACGGCGGTCAGGGGCGGCGCGGACCTCGTGCTCGAGCTGCCGCTCGCGGCGGCGCTCAGCTCCGCCGAAGGCTTTGCGCGCGGCGCGGTCGCGCTGCTGCACGGCATCGGCTGCCGGTATCTGTCCTTCGGCGCGGAAACCGCGGATATTTCGCTGGTTCAGCAGGCCGCCGAGGCGCTGAATGCGCTTCCCCCTGCCGCGGGCAACCGTTCCGGCCTGTCCTACGCCGCATACCGACAGCAGGAGCTTGCGGCGCTGAATCCCGCGGCGGCGGCGCTGCTCACAAGCCCAAACAACACCCTCGGCATCGAATACTGCCGGGCGCTGCGCGATTTTCCGATGCAGCCGCTCGCAGTCGCGCGGCGCGGCGCCGGTCATGACGAGGTTGCTCCTGCGGACGGCTTCGCCTCGGCGAGCCTGCTGCGCGGATACCTGCGCGAGGGCGGCGAGGAGCGGTGCGCCCCCTATCTGCCGGAAAGCTCCATCGAGGTCTGGCGGCGCGAAAAGGCGCGCGGCGCGGCGCCGGTGACGCTGCCGGAGGGCGCCATGCTCACTCTGCTGCGTGCGGCGCTCTTTCGCGGCGCGCTCGCGACCGGCTCGGCAGACGGCTTTGATGAACGCTGCGCAGCCGCGGTCTATTCCGCCGTTTCGTTCTCGGATGCTGTCGAAAAGGCGCAGACGCGCCGGTTTCCGGCCGCCCGGGTGCGGCGGACGCTGCTCCGCGCGGCGCTCGGCATCTCTCCGGACGCCTCGCCCCTGCCCTCGTATGCCCGCGTGCTCGCGTTCAGCGCGCGCGGCAGGACGCTCCTGCGGCGGCAGGACGGCCTCCCTCTGATCGTCAAGCCTGTCACCGAAAAGCAGCTGCCGGATGCGCTTCAGCCGTCTCTGCGGCTCGACGCCTTCGCGGACGACCTGTTCGGCCTTGCCCGCCCCGCGCCGCTCCCCGGCGGCGAACATTACCGCAAAACCCCATTTTACCTCACATAAGAAGAAGGAACCATCATGATCGGACTCGGAACTATCATCAACTGCGGCTCAGTGCTCGCCGGCGCGTCGGCCGGCATGCTGCTCAAAAACGGCCTGTCCAAACGCTTTGAGGACACCATCATGCAGGGCATCGGTCTGTGCACCATGTTCATCGGCATCGGCGGCGCGCTCAGCGGCCTGCTGACGCTCGAAAACGGCCAGCTCGCCACGCAGCACACCATGCTGCTCATCCTCTCCCTCGCGCTCGGCGCGCTCATCGGCGAGGCGCTCAACATCGAAAAGCATCTCGAGGACTTCGGCGTTTTCTGCCAGAACAGGCTGAAAAGCAGCGGCGACAGCCACTTTGTCGAGGGTTTCGTCAGCTTTTCGCTGCTCATCTGCATCGGCGCAATGGCCATTGTCGGCTCGCTTCAGGACGGCCTTTCGGGCGACGCCTCGCTGCTCATCGCGAAAGCCATCATCGACGGCATCGCGGCAGTCGTGTTCGCGGCCTCGCTCGGCAAGGGCGTGTTTCTCTCCGTCCTGCCGCTCGGCGTGTATCAGGGCGGCCTGACGCTGCTCGCGCGCTTCATCCGCCCGTGGATGACCGACGAGCTCATCGCGCAGATGTCGTGCGTCGGCTCGGTGCTGATCTTCGCGGTCAGCCTCAATATGATACGAAAAGACAAGATCAAGGTCGGCAATCTGCTCCCGGCGGTCTTTCTCCCGGCGGTTTTCTATCTCCTCGCCCGTTTTTTCCCCGTGCTCGGCACGCTCTAAGGCAAAACCGCGCCTCGTCAGTACGCAGAATTGACTTGCAAACCGCCCTTGTCCAATTATGCGGTATTGCCTTGTAAACAGTTTTTATCCACAGCCTGTGGAAATTTTCTGTGTATCACCCTCCCCTGTTTCTGAAAGGACACCTGTCATGAAAAAGCTCATCTCCCTGCTGCTCACCGGTCTCATGTGCGCAAACCTCACTGCACCGGCGCTCGCCGCCGAGGACACGGCGGACACCGCCGCGCCCGGCCAGACCGCCATCACCTTCACCGACATGCCGTCAAGCCCGGAATTCGTCGAGTCGATCACCTGGGCGGTCGAAAACGGCATCACCACCGGCATGTACGACGGCCAGTTCTGGCCGGACTACACCTGCAATATCTCGCAGATCCTCACGTTCATCTGGCGCATGAGCGGCTCGCCCGAGCCGGCCGGTGAAAACCCCTTCCGGGATGTGCCGAACGGCAAATGGTACGCCGCCGCCGCAGTCTGGGCGCACGACAAGGGCATCGTCTCCGGCGACACGTTGCACCCGGACGCGCCCTGCACGCGCGCCATGACCGTCACCTATCTCTGGCGGCTCGCCGGTTCGCCGTCTGCGTCCGCGTCGGCATTCCGCGACGTAAAGAGCACGGACGATTATGCTGCCGCCGTCGCGTGGGGCGCGGAGAACGGCATCATCAAGGGCATCACCCCGACGATCTTCGGCCCCTACAACACCTGCACGCGCGCGCATATCGTCACCTTCCTTTACCGTTACAGTGCCTCCATCCTCGCGGAAGTACCGGCTGAAACGTGAAGATCCACGCAAAAAAGCTCCCGTTCCGGAAAAGTGGAACGGGAGCTTTGTTATGCTTTTTTTAATCTACCAGCTTATCCAGCTCGGCAACGTGGTGCGTACCGGTCGCGACCTGATGCTCCGCCTGCTTTGCGTACATATTGACCGCAACCGACGACTTCTTGATCGACTGCATCGTGCCTGCGCCGGCGACACAGCCGCCCGGGCACGCCATGCCCTCGAGCAGATAGCCGTTATACTTGCCGGCCTTCGCCATCATCATCAGCTTGCGGCATTCGCTCAGGCCCTCCGCATTCGCGACCTTGATCTCGCGGTCGGGGTACTTTTCCTTGATGACGTTGACGACCGCCTGCGCAACGCCGCCGGAAACCGCGAAATTACGGCCGTCCGCGGATGCGTCGTTGACACCGTGCGGGTCCTCCTTGAGCGTGTTCACATCAATGTGACGCGCCTCGAAAATGCCCGCCATCTCCTCGAAGGTCAGAACGAAATCTACCTCGCTTCGAACCGTGCGGCGCATTGCCTCGAGCTTTTTCGCCGCGCAGGGGCCGATAAAGGCGACCTTCGCGCCCGGCTGATGGTGCTTGATGAGCCGCGCGGTCAGCGTCATCGGGGTCAGCGCCATCGAGATGCAGTTTGCCTGCTCCGGGAACAGCTTTTTCGCCATCACAGACCAGGCCGGACAGCAGGACGTCGCCATGAACGGCAGCTTTTCGGGGACCTCCTTGACGAAGTCCTCCGCCTCCTGCGCCGCACACAGGTCGGCGCCGATCGCGACCTCGATGATGTCGGCGAAGCCGAGCTGCTTCATCGCAGCGCGCAGCTTGCCCGGCGTAACCTTGGGGCCGAACTGACCGACGAACGCTGGCGCTACGGCAGCGTAAACGCGCTCGCCTGCCTGAATCGCGCGGATCATCTGGAAGATCTGCGACTTGTCCGCGATCGCGCCGAACGGGCAGTTGACCAGACACTGTCCGCAGGAAACGCACTTGTCGTAATCAATATCCGCGCGGCCGTTTGGGTCCGAGTGGATAGCGTCCATGCCGCAGGCCGCGGCGCACGGGCGCTTCTGATGGTTGATGGCCTTGTAGGCGCATACATCGACGCAGCGGCCGCACTTGATGCACTTGTCCTGATCGATGATGGACTTGCGGGTGAACGGGTCGATGGAGACCGCACCCTTCGGGCAGACCTCGACGCACGGACGCGCCATGCAGCCCTGACACACATCGGTCACGCGGACCTGATTTTCCGGGCAGGCGTTGCAGGCGAACTTGATGATGTTGATGAGCGGAGGGGTGTAGTAGGTCTCCTCCTTGGTCGCCGCGTCGATGTTGTCGGACAGCGGCGCATGCTCAGCCGCGTTGCGGCACGGCAGGCCCATCGCCAGACGCAGGCGCTCGCCTACGATCGCGCGTTCGAGAAAAATATCCTGACGGTTCTCTGCGACCTCGCCCGGCATAATGTCATACGGCAGCGCCTCGATGCGGCGGTCGGTCGGCCACTCGGTATGGTACGCCATACGCGCGACCTCGGTAAAAATACGGTGTCGAATGTCTCGAATTCGAGTTTCCACGCCTCTCATGAAATCATATCCTCCTTGTGTGTGTCCCCTGTAATCATTCTTATCCTTTGAAAAGCCGCAGAGTCTCAAAAGAAGCTCTGCGGCGGACTTTTGTCCTTATAGTGCCGTCTTTCGTGCGGACATAACAATCTATTATCAGAATACAGCATCAGAGGGAGGATGTAAAGAGTAATTGTAGATTTTTTAACAATATCTTTCGTACAATTTTCGCTGTTCTTTTTGTATGTTTTGCCCAGAATCTCTTCTGTGCCTATCTGTGCTCCTCCGCGCCGTTCGGGAACTCGCGCAGGATCTCCTGCGCCGGGGCGGCGATCGCGGACGGCACTGCGCCGGGACGGCTGAGAAAATAGCCCTGGAACAGGTCCGCGCCGAGCGCTCGCGAGGTGCGCAGCTCCGCTGCGGTCTCGATGCCCTCCGCAACGATCTGCATGCCGCGCTGATGCGCATAGGATACGATGTTGCGCACGACCTCCTGCTTGTCCGGGTCGCTTTCGATGCCGCGGATGATGGAAATGTCGATCTTGATGAAATCCGGGTCGAGCGTGATGAGGTTGCCCTCATTGCTGTAGCCGCTGCCGTAATCGTCGAGCGCATACAGACCGGACAGCACCGTGGAGCGCCGCTTCATGTTCAGTATTTCGAGGTCGAGATCCTCCTCCTCGGTGATCTCGATGACGACATTGCGTCCGATGCCGCTCACGCGGCGGCGCATTTCCTCGACGTCTGCGCCGATCAGGCAGACGCTCGCGATCGAATTGACGAACAGCCATGCGTTTTCCGCGAGCAGGCCGCTCTGCTGCCGCAGGCGGAAGAGCTCGGGCGCGGTGAACATGGTGAGCTTTTCGATGTCATACAGCCGTCCGGTCTCCTGCGCGAGCTTCATGACCGTGCCGGGCGAGCGGAGATTGGGCATTTCGGGGCGCATGAGCGCCTCATAGGCCGCCGCCTCGCCGTTCCGGTCGAAGATCGGCTGAAAATGATAGGTCACGCGGCTCTCCGCGAGCATCTGCTCGAATTCCTGCGCGATCTGGGTCTCATAGGAGGCCTCGTTGTATACGCCGATGTCGAATTCTTGCATGCCGCCCTTGTGCGAGCGCTTGACCTGATACATCGCGAAATCGGCGTATTTCTTGAGCGAGGCCATATCGTTCCCGTCATCGGGGTACCACGCCACGCCGCCCGAGATGCTGACGGCGAACGAATCGCCGTTCGGCAGGACGATGGACGCGCAGCGCAGACGGCTCTGCAGGCTGTTGAGGTCGCGTCTGAGCTGTTCACGGCTGTCGTAGCCGTAGAACAGCACCATGAACTCATCGCCCGACAGACGGCTGCATACCGAGTGCCCGGTCATCGCGTCGTGCAGCGTGCGGCCGGTCTCGCGGATATAGCGGTCGCCGGTGTCGTGGCCGTAGACGTCGTTCAGCGCCTTGAGGTTATCGAGGTCGAGCATCATGAGCGCCGCATGGCCCAGACGGGACGGTGCGCGGAACAGGCTCTCGCAGGTGCGGTTGAACGCCTTGCGGTTGTAAAGGCCGGTCAGCATATCGTAGTCGCGCTCGTGTTCGATGCGCAGCCGCTCCTCGGTCATGGCCGTCACGTCCTCGAGCAGACCGACCTGCGTCTGATTTTCAAAGGCGATGCGCAGCCGGATGTAGCGCACGCTGCCGTCCTTCTGCGGGATACGGAACACGCAGCCGCCGTCCGGCAGGCCGAAATTCTCGTTTTCCGTGATGATCCTTTCGATCAGCTTTTCAAAATCGTGCGGCGACAGCTCGCCCTCCGGCTCTCTGCGGCCGAGCATGGAAAAAAAGTTGTCCGTCGTATAGACCGGCGCACCCTCCCGCAGCTCGTAGCCGGCCAGCTCGACACTCGCCATGTCGATGATGCGCTGAAAGCGGGTCGAGGTGTTGATGATGCTGCGGCTGAGGTCGGTGAAGGCGGCCGCAAAGCGGTCCAACTCCGCGATGCCGGTGCGCGACAGGCGCGGAAGGTTTCCCGGGGCGAGCTTCGCGGACGCGGCGACCTCGTCCGACAGGCGCGTGATCGGCCCGGCCAGTCTGCGGCTGGAAAACAGGCAGCCGAGCAGGCCGACGAGCACGGTCAGCAGTATGGTGACGACCAGCCGCTCCTGCACGCTGCGCGAAAACGCGAACAGCCGGGTCGTCGAGACCGTTCCGACCAGCATCCAGTGGCTCCCCTCGGAGAACGGCGCATTGCGGCTGTACAGCGAGAGCGGCACCACGGAAGCATAGCAGCGCCAGCCGCCAAAGCGTGTCCAGCCGCCGCTCTCGCTCTGCATATCGACCGTAAAGACGTCCGGCAGGCTGCTGCCGCTGTCTGCGGCGGAGTTCACCACGCTGTGCAGCGTCATGCTGCTGTCCTGCGTGGTGTCCGGGGAACGGGCGAGAAGGTAGGTGCCGAAGCCGTCGTTCTGAAGCTCGGAATACGGCAGAAGGCTCTGCACGTAGCGCGTGAGCAGCTCGACGCCGATCACGCCGTAGACCGTCCCGTCCGGATAGATGAGCGGCTGCGTATAGGAGATGACCGGGCGGCTGTCGCCGGCGAGCGTGTAGCTCTCGGTCGACCATCGGCCGTAGTCTGCGGCGTTCTGAATGCCGCCGTCCTCGCGCGCGCGGTCATACGGCAGGCGGAAAAAGTCGTCCTGCGCGCCGCCTGTGACCGGAATGCCCGGCTCCCAGTTTTCGCTCGTCGAAATGCTCATTCTGTGCATGACCGCCGCCGGCGCGTGCTCGAGCAGCAGGTCGTCGTTCGTGGCGGAGGCCGGCGCGGACGGGTCGAGGTCGCGCAGGTAAAGACAGGGCAGCGAGCCGCCCGCCGTGCGGCTGAGCTCGCCCGTATGCAGCACGATATACACACCCGTCACGTTCTTTTCGCGCAGAATGCGCACCATCTGGTCGCTGACCGCGTCGAACAGCGGCGCGCTTCCCTCGTTCGACGAGGTGAGCGAAGCCACGGTTTCGCCCTCCTGAACAAGCTGCGCCGCCGCACGGTTTACCGCGCTGTCCAGACCGGAAAGATCCTGCGCCTCGATCAGCTGGCCGGAGATATAGGCGGCGCGGTTGACGACCTGCTTGTCCAGGATCTGCTCCGCATTGCTGTTCAGGCGCGAGGTGAAGCCGCTCAGCGTGAACGACAGCAGAAGCATGGCGATCTCGACCGCGAGCACGGCGACAAGCGCGAGAAAGACCGTGCTGAATACCGATCTCTCGCGGTCTTTTTCCGTCTCGTTTTCTCTTTTTATGTGCATGATATTCAAGGCCGTGCATTCCTTTCGCCGCCGTCCGTTCAGCCCTCGCAGCTCCTGAGCTTCTCCAGCGTCTCGTTGTACCAGTTCTCAAAGCACCCGTCGGTCAGAAATTCCGCTTCCGCGTCCGCAGCGCTCTGTCCCGCCGCGAGGCGCTCCTCGACCGTCCTGCGGTCGGCCGATGCACGGTCGCTCATGCAGGATTCCAGTATGCTGCGCGCATCCTTTGCGCCGGTGAACGCCGGCATGGTATACAGCTCGCAGCTGTTCACCGTGTCGATCGCGGTCGAGAGGATCTCCTTCATGCTGCCGCTCAGCGGCAGTCCGCTCTGCTCGATGGCGTCCATATCGCACGCCGCGTGCGTGACCGGCATATAGCCCGAGCCGACCGAAAAGCTGATATTGTTTTCCGGCTCGGTGATCCATTTGAGGAACTCGACCGAAGCCTCGATCTGCTCGTCGGTGCCGCGTGTCACGACCATGCCTGCGCCCTGCTGCACCGCCACCGGCTCGCAGCCCTCGAACGTCGGGCAGGGCAGCGCACGCATCGTGATGCCGTAGCTCTGGCCGTCGTCCCGGATGACCTGCGTCGGCAGGAAGGTCGCGCTCGCGTTCGAGCCGACATATGCAAGCAGGCCGCCGCTCTTGATCTCGTCGCTGCGGAAACGGCCGGACGCAGAGAAATACCCCTTGATAAAGGGCACATAGTAGTTGTCCCACAGTCTGCGCACGGCATCCCTGTCGAAATTCAGCGTCATCCTGCCGTTCTTTGCGCGGAAGATCGGGGCGCCCAGCTCCTTCGCGCCTGCGAGGATATAGTTCGCCATCGCATCGCGGCCGAACAGCGCCCTGCCGTCGTCCGGCGCGTCGGTCTGCGCATCCGTCCAGTCATAATACTTTTCCGCCGTCCGCACAACGCCCTCGACGGTCGAAAGGTCGCTGTAATCCGCGCCCGCTGCCTGCGCGAACTTCTGCCAGTCGGTATCGTTGAGGAACATCAGCTCGGTGCATTTTGCGGTCGGGAAGATCTTGATGCTGCCGTCCCCGTCGAAGTCGCCCTCTTCCAGATAGGCTTCGATATACTTTTCGCGCTCCTTCTCATCGAGATAAGGCGCGAGATCCACGACCAGCCCCATCCGGTCGATGGCATACGCCGTGTCTGCATAAGCGGAGAAAATATTCGGCATCGCCTCCGCGCCGACCTTGCCCTCCGCCGCATTCATCACATTGGTCTCGAGATCGTTCACGCTTCCCTGACCGGATGCGATGACCTCGATATTGCGTTCCCTGCCGACCGTGTCGTTGAACTCCTCGACGAGCCGGTTGAACGTCTCCAGCTGGTCGCCGTTATAGTACGTCCAGACGGTCAGCTCGACCGGAGACGCAAAGGATGCCGTTCCCTGCGTACCGCAGGCCGAGATGCCGAGCAGCAGCGCGCCCGCGAGCAGCGCCGCCGAAAATCTGGATCTTATGTTCATGTTCTTTCATCTTCTCTCCGAAATTACAATCCTCAGTCTGGCGAAAAAACGAAGTTTTTCGACAGGCTCAACATTGCCCTATTGTATCATATTCTGCGGCAGATGAAAAGCAGATGCGCCTGGCGAAAAAACGTTTTCGGCAGGCCGCGCTCTGACTGCACACAGCGCAAATGGTCCGGAAGCAGAAAAACCGGGGAATATCCCCGGTTTTCTCAGTTTCACACAGTTTTTCTCCTGAAAGACGCTTTACCGGCCGACTGCCGCCTGCAGTACGGCGGACGCTACCGTACCGGCAACGCGCGCGCCGCCGCCGCCGTTCTCGACCAGAACGATAAAGGCATACGGCGTGTCCTCGTCGCGCAGAAAGCCCGTGAACCATGCGTTCGGGGTCTTGTCCGCGCCGACCTCGGCGGTGCCCGACTTCGCGCAGATGTCCATGCCCGGGAAGCGGTCCTGACCGTAGGTCTCGATGACGTTGTTGTGCATGAGGTCCGCGATCGTGCCGGCGGTCTTTTCGTCGATCAGCTGCGCCGAGTTTTTCGTGCGGTAGATGCCGGTCGGCAGACCGTAGTCGGTCGTGGATTTCTCGATCAGGCGCGGCACGGCCGCCTTGCCGCCGTTCGCGATCGCGCCCATATACTGGAGCATGCTGATCGGGCACATGGTGTCCTGTCCCTGACCGACGCCTGCCCACGCGAGCTGGTTTTCGCTCACGTCGAAGTCAAAATGTCCCGAAGCGGTCTGGATGCCGTCCACGCGCAGCGACTCGGTCAGTCCTGCCGCATCGGCATATTTTTTCATGGCCGCCGAGCCGAGCTCAACGGCAAGCTGACCGAACACGCCGTTGCAGGAATTTGCGAGCGCGGACTCGATGTCCTGTTCGCCGTGCGCATACGGGCAGGTCACGGTGTCGCCGCCGATCTCGACCGAGCCGGTGCAGTTCCACTTTCTCTGGAACAGGTCGGGGATGTTCTCGATCGCGGCGTTCAGCGTCACGACCTTGAAGATCGAGCCCGGAATGGAGTTCGCGGACAGCAGGCGGTTGACGTAAACGCCGTCCCACGCCGGGTCATCTGCCGCGATATTCGGCGGATCGTCCGGGTCGAACGTCGGCGCCGAGACCATGCAGAGGATCTCGCCGGTCTTGTAGTTGTAAACGCCGACCGTGCCGTTCTGACCGCCGAGCGCCTCATAGGCCACGCGGTTGAGCTCGGAGTCGATGGTCAGATACACGCTGTTGCCCGTGCCGAGCGGCGAATACGCGCCCGTGAGCAGATTGTAGCCGGACAGCTTGTCCGCGAACGCAGTCAGCGCGCCCGCGCCGATGTTGCCGGCCGGGTCGCCGACGGCATGCAGCGTCGCACGGCGGATCGTGCCGTCCTCATTATAGACGCGCTCGCCGTCCTCGGAGAGCGTCGAGAGCACAACGCCCCGGCTGTCGATGATCGTGCCGCCCTTGAGCACGCCCTGATTGTTGTACAGATGGCGGTTGTAGGGGTAGGAGGCCCAGTCGTCGCCGTCCGCGACGAAGCGGAAGCAGAAAAACGCAAGGCCGATGCCGAGCAGCGCGGCCAGAATGAGGCAGAATACGCTTCTTTTTTCGATTTTACGCATGGCTTAGTCCTCCCCTCTCAGCTCTCGGCGGCTTGGCAGGCGCACCGCGAACGAAGCGTTCTGACGGGTGTCCGTCGCCTTGAGGAAGGCGAGCATGCCCCATGCCGACAGCATGGACGAGCCGCCGTTGGACACGAACGGCAGGGTGACGCCGGTGAACGGCAGAATGTCGACCGCGCCGAACACGTTCAGACAGGTCTGGAACACGAGCAGGCTGGTCGCGGCGCACGCCGCGATGGTGTAAAAGCTCGAACGTCCTGCGCGGCAGGCGCGCACCGCGAACACCGCGAGCGTGATGATGCACAGCACGGTAAGCACCGCGATGACCAGACCCCACTCCTCGCACAGCATGCCGAAAACGATGTCGGTATCCGCCGCCGGCAGGCCAGAGAGCCAGCCCTTGCCCGCGCCGACGCCGATGAGGCCGCCCGAGGCCGCCGCCGTCAGCGTATGGGTCTGTTGGAAGCCCTTGTCATAAACGTCCTCCCAGATATGACCCCACGACGCGAAGCGCGCCGCAACGTGCGGCTTGATGGTCAGCATGACCATGCCGCCGCCGAAGCAGCCGGCGCACACCAGACCGAGCGTCGCGAAATCGCCCGAGCGCAGGTACGCGATGACGAGAAAGGTCACGAAGAACACGAGCGCGGTGCCGAAGTCGTTCTGAAGCGCCAGACAGCCGCCGCACACGCCGGTAAGACCGATGAACATCCACAGGTTGCGTTTGTTGAACAGACGGTCGAGCGTCGCCGCACCGGCGAAAATGTAGCAGATCTTGGCGACCTCCGAGGTCTGGAGCGACAGAGAGCCGAAGCGCAGCCATGCCTTCGCGCCGCCCTCGCTCGAGCCGATGAGCAGCGTGATGGCGAGCAGGCCGACCGCCGTCGCGCCCATGAACCAGCGCACCTTCTGCGCGCGCGTCAGGTCGCGCAGGAAAAAGCCGAGAATGAGGAACATCGTCATGCCCATCAAAATCGCGATGAGCTGCTTGGGCAGCTCGTCCGGAACGGTCGAGCCCGTCACCGCGAGCGACAGCGTACACAGGAAGAACGCGATGGTCTCCATCTCGAAGCCGATGCGGCGGAACAGGCGCATGAAGATGAAATAGCCCCAGCAGACGCAGGTGAACACGAAGAAGGTCAGCGGAATGGTGACGTTCGCCTCGCCGCCGCCTGCAACCACGAGCTGCACGGCTGTGAGCACCTGAAACAGCGTCAGCAGCACCAGACTGCCCCACATGCCGGCCGGGCGGCCCTCCTCGCGGCGCTCCGCCATCTGCCAGCGCTTTTCCTCTGCCGAGATCGGCACCATCGTGGTCGGAATGCCGCCGAACGAGACCGTATCGCCGTCCTCGACGATCGCGTATTCGTCTACCGGCAGGTCGTTGACCTTGATGCCGCCCTTGGAATTCAGGTCGTACACCGTCCAGCTGCCGTCGTTTTCACGGATGAGCGCGGCGTGCTGGCGCGAGACCGACGGATATTCGAGCTGCACATCGCAGGCCGCAGCGCGGCCGATGATGTTTTCCCAGTGCGTGAGCGGCAGGCGCACGCCGTTGCCGAGCGTGAGATAACCCCAGACCTCGTCCGGATGCTTGACCTTCCACAGTGAGCGGATCGCACCCACCAGGATCATCAGCGCGAGCAGCGGGAACACGAAGCGGACGACCGTCGTGTACCACGCGCCCACGAGCGGATTTTCCGCAAGAAAACCCGACAGCACGTCAAGCGCGTGCTGCAGCGCATCTTTCATAACATTTCCTCCTCCCAGAACGGAGCATACAGTTAGCCATTTTACTTTGCCATTATACCACAGCGGCACTAAAAATGCCAACACATGACATCCATTTTTGCCGCCGCTGATGGTATAATGATTAAAAATAACCGGTACAATAACCGTTTTGCGGTTATTGTACCACAGCGGCACTGAAAACGCCAACACATGACATCCATTTTTGCTGCCGCTGATGGTATAATGATTAAATAACCGGTATAATAGCCGTCCAGCGGCTATTATACCATAAGTGTCAAGCAGAAGAAAAATCCATAAGGGTTTCGCGGCAGCTCAAAGGATAATCTTCTTTTTCCCCGGGCAAACTTCCCCAAAAGGGGGAATAGACTTGCTAAAACTCATTTCTGCGAGTAAAATATATGACAGCAGCGGTGTCACCGCACTGCGCCGCATCGATCTCCATGTCGCGCGCGGCGACTACGTTTCGGTCACCGGCGCATCCGGCTCGGGAAAATCCACCCTCATGCACATTCTTGGCCTGCTCGACACGCTGTCCGCAGGCTCCTACCTGCTCTGCGGCACGGATGTTTCCCATCTTTCGCCCGCCGCGCTCGCCGCCCGGCGCGCCTCCGAGATCGGCTTTGTTTTTCAGCAGTTTCAGCTGCTCCCCGGCCTGACCGCGCTCGAAAATACCGCGCTGCCGCTCGCCATCGGCGGCATTCCGCGCTCTGTGCGCCTTGCGCGCGCCCGGGCGGCGCTGCTCTCGGTCGGTCTCGGTGACCGCATGGAGCATCTGCCGAACGCGCTTTCCGGCGGTCAGCAGCAGCGCGTCGCCATCGCGCGCGCCATCATCACGCGCCCCTGCGTGCTGCTCGCGGACGAGCCGACCGCGGGCCTCGACCCGGTCTCCGCCGCCGATGTGCTCGCGCTGTTCGACAGCCTGCACGAGTGCGGCCACACCATCGTCCTCATCACGCACGACCCGGCGGCCGCCCGGCGCGCCACGCGCCGTCTCCGTCTGGAAAACGGCGTACTCTTTAACATACAATAAATATCCCTGCAAAAAGGAGAAAATCCCATGAACAGACGCGATAAGACCAACTATTATCTCGATATGGCGCAGGTCGCGCTCGAGCGCGGCACCTGTCTGCGCCGCAACTTCGGCGCGGTCATCGTCAAGAACGATGTCATCGTTTCCACCGGCTACACCGGCGCACCGCGCGGCCGTGCCAACTGCATCGACATCGGCACCTGCGTCCGCCAGAAAATGGGCATTCCGCGCGGCGAGCGCTATGAGTTCTGCCGCTCGGTCCATGCCGAGGCGAACGCCATCATCGCTGCGCCGCGTGAGCAGATGCTCGGCGCGACCCTTTACCTTGTCGGCCGCGATATGTCCACCGGCGAGATCATGCGCGATGCGAATTCCTGCACGATGTGCAAGCGCATGATCATCAACGCCGGCATTTCTCAGGTCATCATCCGCCGCGACAACGATACATACGACACGATCGACGTCGCGGACTGGGTCGCGCACGACGATGTGCTCGATGGCCAGACCGGCTATTAACCGTGACGCCCGTACAGACAGATAAGGAGGCGTTTTTATGACCGAAACCACACAGCTTTCCGGTAAAATCAAGCATAAATGCAGCAAAACCATGCTTTTGACGCCGCAGGAGCTTTTTGAACTCGACCGCTGTATCGAGTCCCTGCGCGCGTCCGGCAGCTTCACCGAGGACGAAAAACGTGCCGTCACGGAGAACGATTTTTCCCGCTGGGAGACGCTTTCCTGCGGCCTGCGCACATGGATCGCGGAAAAGCATTACGCGGAATTTCTCGCCGTACCGACCGTCCCCGTGGACGAAGCCTACCTCGAGAGCAGCGTTTTCGAGCTGTCGCTCGAAAAATGGGCGCTCGACCCGGCGTTCCGTCTTGCGCTCAGCGCACGCATCCTCGCAGACCGCCGCCGCAGTCCGAACACGGTCGGCGTTTACGAGCGCTGCGAGCAGAAGATGAACGCTTATCTGATGGAGCGCGCGCTCACCCCGAGTGCGGCAAACGATACGCAGCTTGCGCTTGCTGAGGCGCTGTTCCTTGCACAGCTCGGCGGCGTCGAGATCGTTCAGACCGCAAGGGGTCAGACCGGCTCGTATTTTCTCGGCGCGGAGGCGACCGTCACCGAGCCGTTCGCGCACGGCGGCCGCGTGGCCTTCCTGCTGCCTGCGGACACGGATTTCCGGGCGCTCCGCCCCTGCCCTGCCGTGCAGCATTTCGCGCTCCGCAAGGCGGACGGCACCGTGTTGCGCCGCCGCGCACGCGAGAGCGAGCATCCCGCCCGGCAGTACAGTGCCGATCTGGCGGATAAACACATCTATCTGCGCCCGTACAAGGGCGGCAAAGGCCGCTATGCCGCGCTGACGCTCGGCATCCAGAGCGACGCTCCGGGCGGCGTTTCCCCTCTCGGCCACGCGCACAGCGACTGGGCGCATTCCGAGCGCCAGAGCGGCTTTCTTTCCTGCCGCGAGACCGGCGTCGGCCAGCGCATCGGCGGCCGCATCATCGACCTCACGCCACTCTCCTGCGCGCAGCTGACCGCGCTCATGCAGGCATTTGCGCACGGATACCGCGCCCTTCAGGCGCAGCCGGAGGTGCCGGATGCCCTGCTCCGCGTGGGCAGCCTGCTCACCGGCGCACCACTCACGCGCGAGGAAATGCTCGCGCTCTGGTCGCATCTCGATGCAGATGACGCGGAAGCGCTCGGTGCAGCCTTTGACGCCTGCCGCAGCCGCAGTCTGGAGGCGCCCATCAAGCCGCCTCAGCTCAAGACCGGCGACGGCTGCACATTCGCGCCGCTCACGCCTGTTCATATCGAGCTCAGGCAGAACGAGGTGAACTGGTACAACCGTGTATTCGGCTGGCTGCCGTTCGTGGACAGCGCGGACGACATCCGCCGCGAAAACCGCCGCCTCCAGAACGAATACCGCGCCGCACAGCGCGCGTCCGACCTGTCGTTCGGCGGCAATCCCTTCGAAGACGAGATCGAGTACAGCGACGCGGTGCTCAAGCCGCGCTACCGTCTGCACCGCTGCGGCCTGCCGAAGGAACGGCTCGCCATCCCGGCACAGCCCGCCGCGCCCGGCAGAGAGCGGCCGCTCGACCGCAAGGGCATCCTGTCCCTGCTGCTCGACGACCGCCGCGAGCATACCCCGGAGCAGGAGCTTTTCCTTACCTATGTCAAGGGGCTGTCCGGCGTGCAGCGCATCGTGGACGGATATCTCGGCAAGAGTCAGAGTGCGCTCGTCAAAAACCTGCGCAGCAACCCGGACTCGTTTGCCCGGACTATCATGCAGACCATTTACAGCGATGCCCGCCGCAACGGCATCGACCACCTGCCGAGCCTCGCGCGCGAGCTGATCGAACCCGAGCTGCGCCGCCATGAGGCCGCGCGCCCCAAGCCCTCGCCCGAGCCGAAGAGCGAGGAATAAAAAAGCGGTAGACTTTATTATTGTGCTGCCGCACGGCAGCGCGCTTTCAAAAGCGTTTGCACAGCAAACGCAAAAAAAACGGGGACATGTGCCTCGTTTTTTTTCACTTTAAGAGGTAGAAAGTTTCCGCATGGGAACTTTCGGACGACTCGTGTTCTGCGCAGTCAGAATACAGGTCGTCGGCGAAACGAAGTTTCGCAGACAAGTCAAATCCCCTCCTGCGATGCGCTCGCAGGAGGGGATTTCAGCTTTATATGGTGCTTTTACTTCATGATGTCCTTGTCGTGCGCAGCCTTTGCGACCAGACCGGACAGCGCGAGGAGCGCGATCAGGTTCGGGAATACCATCAGGCCGTTGAACAGGTCGGACAGGTTCCAGACCAGATCAACGTGCAGCGCGGAGCCGATGACGATGCAGACAACAACGATCGCGGCGTAAGCCTTGACCGCCTTGTGGCCGAACAGCGCCTTTACATTCTGCTCACCGAAGAAATACCAGCCGATAATGGTGGAAAACGCGAAGAACAGCATGCAGATCGCAACAAATGCGCCGCCGAGCGTGCCGAGGGAGGCAGAGAAGGCAGCCTGTGCGAGCTCGGTGCCCTGCAGGCCGTCCGGAGCGCCCGGATTGAGCATGCCGGAGGTCAGGATGACCATCGCGGTCAGCGTCAGTACAACGAAGGTGTCGATGAATACGGAAACGATGGCGATCTCGCCCTGATCCTGCGGACGCTTTACCTTGGCCAGCGCGTGTGCGTGCGGCGTGGAGCCCATGCCGGCCTCGTTGGAGAACAGGCCGCGTGCAACGCCGTAGCGCATCGCCTCGCGTACCGTGATGCCGGCTGCGCCGCCGAGGATCGACTGCGGATCAAACGCCGCAACAAAGATGGACTTGAACGCCGGGATGATCGCCGCATGGTTGAAGCACAGGATGACCAGGCAGCCTGCCATGTAGAACAGCGCCATGATCGGGACGACCTTCTCGGTAACGGAAGCGATACGGCCGACGCCGCCAAGGAAGATGAACGCCGCGATGATCGCGCAGACGACGCCGACAATGATCTGCGGTGCGCCGAACGCGGTCTTGAAGGCAACGCTGATCGAGTTTGCCTGTACCATGTTGCCGGTGAAGCCGAGGGCGAAAATGATAGCGACCGAGAAGAAGCCGGCAAGGAACTTGCCGAAGCCGCCCTGGAAGCGTGCACGGATGTAGTAGATCGGGCCGCCGGTAACGTGGCCCTTGTCGTCGGTGGTCTTGTACTTCTGCGCGAGCACGGCCTCACCGTAGATGGTGGACATGCCGAAGAACGCAGACAGCCACATCCAGAAGATCGCGCCCGGGCCGCCGGAATACAGCGCGGTAGCCGCGCCCGCGATATTGCCGGTGCCGACCTGCGCCGCGATCGCGGTGGTCAGCGCCTGAAACGGGCTCATGCCGTCCTTGCCGGCCTTTTCACCGTTGAGCGAGAAGTGACCGAACAGATGCTTCCAGCCTGCGCCGAACTTGCGGACCTGAATGAAGCGTGTGCGGATGGTAAACACGATGCCGGTACCTACGAGGAGATACAGCAGCAGGCCGTTCCAGACGACGTTGCTGATCCTGCTTACCCAGTCTGCCAATACTTCCATTGTCATTTTTTACATTCCCCTTTTTTGTCTGCGGCAAACAAAAAACCGAAACCCATGGGTAAAATGGATTTCGGCTCAAAAGAACGACAGCAGAACAAGATTTCACGCGCTGATGGAACGCTGACCTCCTGTGCATTTTATCGATCCATACTCTGTCCTTTTGCCTGAGAGATTGGGCGCGGCTACTCTTACCCCCGCGCGCGTTGCACCTTCGGCAGTCCCCTTACATCCGGGACGTTCTCCAGAGCCACATCCGCTGACAGTCCTCATCCGGGTACACCGGACACCTGAGAGTTTCGCTCCTTCGGCAAGTCTTGTGGACTTTTTCCTGCCAGCTTCGTTTGTCGCTTTATGGTTTTATGGGATTAAGTTTAACATTTCTCTGCATGAATGTCAAGTTTTCCTTCCCGTCGGATTGCACAAATTAACTTCACATGAAAAAAAGTAAACCGTCGGAGAACGATTTCTCCGACGGTTTTTCCAAGGTAGTACCGCATAATTGAACAAGAGCGATTTGCGAGTAAATTTTGCGTACTGACGAGGCGCGGTGTTGCCCTAATATCAGTCTTAGTAAACGTACTCGAATTCGAGCTCGCCGATGATGACCGGCGCATTTTCCTCGATGCCCATTTCCTCGAGCTTCGCATAGATGCCTGCGGTCTGGAGCATGCGGTCCATATACTGACGGGACTCGTAGTCGTCGAGGTTGACCGAGCCCATGACCTTGTCCACCCATGCGCCGGTAACGACGTAGGCGTCGCCGTCGCGCTCGATGGTCCAGTCGTTCTCGGTGACGGGAGCCGCCTCGGTCTCGACGAACTCCGGCTCGTACACGAATACCGGCGGCAGCTGCTGCAGCTCGTGCCAGGTGAGGTTCATCAGCTCCCGGACGCCCTGATTGGTCGCCGCGGACAGCTCCGCGAACAGGAAGCCGTGCTCCTCGGCATACTTTCTCAGCTTTTCGACCGGCTCGCGGTCCTCGCCCAGCAGGTCGGTCTTGTTCGCCACGATGATCTGCGGACGCGCCGCGAGAAACTCGCTGTAACCGGCCAGTTCGGCATTGATCTTCTCGATGTCGTCGAGCGGATCGCGACCCTCGCTGCCCGCCGCATCGACCAGATGCAGCAGCAGACGGCAGCGGTCGATATGGCGCAGGAAGTCATGACCGAGGCCGGCGCCCTCGCTCGCGCCCTCGATGATGCCCGGGATGTCCGCCATGACGAAGTTCTGCTCCTCGCCCACGGAGACCACGCCCAGATTGGGCACGAGGGTCGTGAAGTGGTAATTCGCGATCTTCGGACGGGCTGCCGATGCCATGCTCAGCAGCGTGGACTTGCCGACGTTCGGGAAGCCGACCAGACCGACGTCCGCGAGCAGCTTGAGCTCGAGCACGATGTCACGCTCGACGCCCGGCAGACCCGGCTTCGCAAAGCGCGGCGCCTGACGGGTCGGGGTCGCGAAATGCGTGTTGCCCCAGCCGCCGTTGCCGCCCTTTGCCGCGACATACGGCTCGTTATCCGACATATCCTTCATGACCTGTCCGGTTTTCTGGTCGCGGATGATCGTGCCGCGCGGCACGCGGATGACGAGGTCCGCGCCGTCCTTGCCCTTGCAGCGCTTGCCGCCGCCCGGCTCGCCGGGCGCCGCGACATACTTTTTCTTGTAGCGGAAGTCCAGGAGCGTCGACAGATTGTCATCCACCTTGAAGATGACCGAGCCGCCGCGGCCGCCGTCGCCGCCGTCCGGTCCGCCCGCCGCGACATACTTTTCGCGGTGGAAGCCGACCTTGCCGTCGCCGCCCTTGCCGGAAACGATCTTGATCTTTGCAATATCAATAAACACAGTGTTGTCCTCCTTTCAAGTGGCAGTATGCAACAGTATTATGATCATTAAAACAAAATCCCAGACGCCTGTCTGGGATTTGTGTCTTGTTCGGTTTACTGCGGGTAAACGGAAACCTGCTTGCGGTCCTTACCCAGGCGCTCGAAGCGAACAACGCCCTCAACCTTTGCGAACAGGGTGTCGTCCGAACCACGGCCAACGTTTACGCCCGGATGGATCTTCGTGCCGCGCTGGCGAACGAGGATGTTGCCTGCCGGTACGGTCTGACCGTCTGCGCGCTTAACGCCCAGTCGCTTGGACTCGGAGTCACGGCCGTTCTTGGTAGAACCTGCGCCCTTTTTATGCGCGAAAAACTGTAAGCTAATCTTCAGCATCTGTGTGCACCTCCATTACGTTTAAGAAATCGGAATAATTTTGTTCCAGCTCGGAAAAATGCAGCTTTAGTGCCTGAAGTGCGTCCTGACCACGCTCCACCGTGTCTTTCGGCAGGGTAAAGCGGATGTGTGCGCCCTCGTCCTCGATGAGCGTGTCAACGGGGATGTGCTGTACGTCGTACAGCAGAGCATGCGTCAGCATCACCGCACTGGAGATCGCCGCACAAACGATGTCCTCCCCTTCCTCCGCATAGCCTGCGTGGCCGAGGATGTCCACCGAGAGGATCCTGTCCCCTTGCAGCGAAAAAGTGACCTTCGTCACGGCCTTACGCCTTGATGGACGCGATGGTTACCTTGGTGTACGGCTGACGATGGCCCTGACGACGGCGGTAACCCTTCTTGGGCTTCATCTTGAAGATGTTGATCTTCTTGCCCTTGCCGGTCTTCTCGACCGTGCCGGTTACGGCTGCGCCAGAAACGTAAGGAGCGCCGACGGTGAGCTTGTCGCCCTCGCCTACTGCCAGAACCTCGTCAAAAGTAACGGTTGCACCGTCCTCCACGCCGAGCTTCTCGACGTAGATCACGTCGCCCTCAGATACCTTGTACTGCTTGCCGCCAGTTTTCAGAATGGCATACATTATGATTTTCCCTCTCTTTCGTTGTAGAGTCACGCTTGGCACGGCGGAGCGTCGGAAAGACGCACACTTAACAAAAGCCTATGCACAATGCGGCTTGTAATAGCATAACACAAGCCCCTTCTTCTGTCAAGCGGTTTCCCGAAAATCCAAACGTAAAAGAGCGTACGATTTCCGCATTCTTTTCTGTGCATTTTTACCGCAGCGCGATATATTTGAACGTATACATCGGGTTATTGCCGTTGTAGAGCGAGGACGAGCTCAGCACGTTGAAGCCGTTCTCCGCGATCTCGACAGTCTTTGCGGGCGATGCCGCCGTCGCAAGGCCGCCGTAGATCAGATTCGCCTGCGAAAACGCGCCGTCCGTGCGGCAGATGAGCACGGCGCGCGGCGTAAAGCCGAGCGAGATGAACTGACTGGTCTCGCCGTCGCCCTCGTAGGTGCCGAACACAAAAAGCTGATCCACGCGCGCATTCGTCTCGGCGTCCGCGGCGTTCATCGCCTCCACCGTGCTCTGCATGCTGTCCGTGAACGAGCCGGACAGCGCGCTCAGCGACGCCTGCACCGCGCTCTGCTCAGCCTTGCCGGCGATCTCCTGCTGAAGCTCCTGCGCGAGCATTTCGCGCGTCACCGTGCCGCCGTAGGCGCCGATCACGAGCGACTCCATGCGCTCCTCGAGCGTTTTTCCGTCCGCGCAGACCCGGTTGAGCGCCTGCCGCAGCTGCTCGGGCGCGCTGTCGAACCACGCCTTGAGCGCGTCGGGCGCGAGCGTCGGCTGATCGGGCAGGTCGGCTATGCGCTTTTCAAAACGGCTGATCTGATGATCGAACATAACGTTACCTCCTGTTTTGTGTGAGGACGCCCCGTCGGCAGATACCGGAGCGTCCTCATTGTCTCAAGGGCAATACCGCATAATTGAACAAGAGCGATTTGCGAGTAAATTCTGCGTACTGACAAGGCGCGGTTTTGCGGTAATACTTGACGTATTACCGTGAAATCGCAACGAATGCAGGGTACAGAATTTCCGCAAAGCGCCGTAGCTTTCATTGTGCGGTGTTGCCCAAGACTTCATCCCCATGAAGCAAGCCTTAGAATAGGAATTTTTCTGCGTTTTGTCAAGCGTTTCGGGTGGTCAATCTTTTGACCAGCAGCAAAACCCTGCCGAGGATCCGCGTTTTTCGCGTTTCGGCAGGGTTTTTCGAATTTTTCAGTTGTCCTTTTCCTGCTTTGCCGCATCAATATCCTGTAAAAGCTGCGCGCGCGTGTCGTCGAACAGCAGCTTTTTGTTGTGCGCAAAGTAGGCGTCGCAGCCGAAATTCTGGATGAACCACGACGTGAACCAGTTCGCGGTCAGCTCGGTGGCGAACAGCACGAGCTCCTGCGAATCCGGAATGGCCGCATCGAGAAAGGCGAAGGCGTTCGTCAGCCCCTCGTCTGCGCGGTCGGCCGCCTGTGCGCGCGCCTCGACCTCGCCGCCGAACAGCGTCTTGAGCCGGTCGAACGCCTGACCGCGCGGCGTTTTTTCGAGCGCGAGCGTCTGCTGCCAGGTATCCAACAGCTCCGCCTCGCGCGCTGCGACGAACAGCGCGTCCCGGTCGGTCGAGCCGCTGCGGCGGCGCATCAGCTCCTCGCGTTTCTCGTCGAGCAGCGTGCCGAGCGTCTTTTCCCCTTCGCGGACGCACAGCAGGTCGCCGTGCAGCGCGTCGGTCAGCGCATCCTGCCGGTAAGCCGCGCGCGCCGTGTCCGCAAGACGCGAGAGCAGCAGGCCGAGCACGCCGAGCTTTTCGTCAAACGGCGCGTCGCGCAGCTCGGAGGCGCGCACCTTCTCCCATGTGCCCGAAACGATCTCGTCGACGCGGTAGACCTGACGGTACTTTTCGTAAAGCTGCAAATAGTTCGCGAAATCCGACGCGATCTGCGGCAGCTGGAGATACTGCTCGACGACCTGCCGGTCGACCGGGAGACCGAGCGTTTCATAGGTCTGCATCAGCTCGGACAGATCCTCCCAGCCGCGTGCGGTGACAAACTGCAAACCGTCCGCCGTCGCCTCGACGCGGTAGAAATTGTCGCGCCGGATCTCCAGATAGGACAGGATCGCGCCGTGAATGCCGCGTTTTCCGGCGTATTCCTTCCAGACGCCGAAGTCCTCCTCGATGTCGATCTTTTTCACGCGGTCGAGCGTCACAACGTCAAATTCGCGCACGGATTTATTGTACTCGGGCGGATTTCCGGCCGCCACGACCATCCATCCTGCCGGGAGCTGCTGATTGCCGAACGTTTTGCACTGCAAAAACTGGAGCATCATCGGCGTCAGCGTCTCCGAGATGCAGTTGATCTCGTCGAGGAACAGGATGCCCTCGGAAACGCCCGTGCGCTCGATCTCGCGGTAGACCGATGCGATGATCTCGCTCATCGTGTAGCTCGTCACCGTGCGCTCCTCGCCGCCGAGCCGCACCTTTTCGATAAACGGCAGTCCGAGCGCGGACTGGCGCGTGTGGTGGGTCAGCGTATAGGAAACCAGTCCCACGCCGGTCTCCTCCGCGATCTGCTGCATGATCTGGGTCTTGCCGATGCCCGGAGGGCCGATGAGCAGCACCGGCCGCTGCCGGATGGGCGGAATGCGCCACGCGCCGAACTCGTCCTTCGCCAGATAGGCGCGCAGCGCGTTCTTGATCTCCTGTTTTGCTCGTTTGATATTCATGAAAAGCACCTCGGCTTTGTTTCTGTCTATTCCCTACTATACCACGCCTCCCCCGGCCGCACAAGTGCCGCCTTGCCGTTGTCCGGCGCACGTGCTATAATTTACACGAGAAAAAGGCAAAGGAGCGGTAGCCATGCGCTGCATCGACGGCGAAAACGAACTTATCCTCACCTGCGAGACGCAGGCGGAGGGGGTGTGCATCCTGCGGTGCGAGACACGCGACCCGGTCGTGCTGCTGCCCGACGAGATCGACGGCGCGCCCGTCACCGCGCTCGGCAGGTATGTCCTGAGCGGCCGCGCCCCCGACCTCTCCGGCCGGGACACGTTTTCCGTGCGCGTGACCTGCGGCGGCCCGCTCCCCGTGCACGAAGCGGACAGCATCCGCGCAGTGACGCTGCCGAAGCACGCCAGAACCGTCGGCAGTTATGCGTTCTACAACTGCCGCTCGCTCGAGGAGCTGACCATGACGGACAGTGTTTCCGCGTTTGACGGCGGCTCGCTGATGAACTGCCTCAGTCTGCACCGCATCCGCCTGCTCGCGCCGCCCGGCGGCGCGACCTGCCTGCCGAAGATACTCGGCGAGACCGCGAGTGAGCTGGATGTGCGCTTTCTGCACGGCGACACGTGCACGCCGCTGCTGTTCCCGGCCTACACCGAAGAGCTCGAGGATCTCAGCCCGGCGCACATCTTTCAGCGCCGTATCCACGGCGCCGGGTACAGCTACCGCCAGTGCTTTGACGGCGCGGCGCTGAACTTCCGGCAGTACGACCGGGCGCTTTCCGAGCTTGCCGAGCGGCATGATTTCGCTATCGCCGCCCGGGTCGCGGTGCGGCGGCTCGCCGCGCCCTTTGCTCTGTCGGACAGCGCACGCGCGGACTATCTCGCCGTTCTGCGCGAGCACGGCGGCCCGCTCGCCTGTGCGCTCGCAAAACAGGGCGACAGCGTTTCGCTCCATGTGCTGCTGTCGCTTTCCGTGCTGTCGGATGCCGGCATAGACGCCGCCTGCACCGCCGCGCGCGAGGCCGGGCAGACCGCTGCGCTCTCCGTGCTGCTCGCCGCCGCCGGCCCGTCAAAGCCGCGCGGACGCGCAAAAACATTCGATCTGTAAGTCCAATGGTACGAAGTCAAGTAGATGATGCAAAAAAATTTGAAGAAAAACAGTGCAACTACACCGTACCGGCCGTAAAAAGGCAACACCTACCCAAGCCCTGCCTCTTCCAATTTTGAAACAGGGCCTGTTCATCAGAGCGGCAGGCGG